>JAYVOC010000138.1:0-7042 GCA_043758125.1 Bacteroidota bacterium
CAATTAACACAGGATATTTTATTTCGTAATGCAATTTCAATTTCAGCATCTGTTTTGCCTGCTCCAGCCAAAAGAATATTAGCAGGATTAAATCCATGAGAAATAACTTTCTCAACTTCGGCACCGCTAACACAATCAGCTCCGAATCCAAAACTTTGAATTAATTGAAGTATGCGATCATTATTATTTGCTTTAACAGCATAATGAACTTTATAATTATATTTTTCCGCTTCAGTTTTTAATGTGATTAACGTTGCGCTTAATAAATCCAAATCATACAGATAATATGGTGTTGGAAGTATTGAAAGTTCTTTTGTTAATCCGTAATCATTCATAGTGAGAATTGCTGTAGTAACTTTTTGTAAAGGGAATATGATTTATAAAAAAAAACCCTGAAGTAGATGCTTCGCACACACTTCAGGGCTTTTGTATAATTGATATTTTTTATCTCACGCGAACATTATCAATACGGAATGTTGTTGTGTTTGTAGTGCCATCACCAACGTATTTAAATCCTATGTTAACATTTCCTGATAAACCCAAACCAATTAACGATACATCACCAGAATTTACCCAATTGTAGTTTCCTGTACTAGATACAGGTAAGGTACACGTAAGTTGTTGCCATGTAGCTGTAGCTGGATTTCCAGTATAATTATTCGAAATCCAAACCGTTAAACCATCATGCTTATAAAAAGCATATTCTGATTTAAAGCTTAAAGTATCCCCAGCTGTCAAACTGAATCCTGGAGTTACTAACCAACTTTCCATGTTAGCAAGACCAGATTGGTAAGCTGATATTTCAGCATATTGCTCACTTTGATATGATTTTTGTATCCACTGTTTATTTCCTACTACTGCAACATTCGTCCAACCCGGACGGTTAATTGGACTTCCAATTGTAGTAAGTGGAAATGCTTCGCTAATAACTCCAGCTCCAGGACCATCACCACAATAATCGTTAGTCATCATTGAAAGATCTTCTAAATTACGAATGATGAATTGTCCAGTTGTATAAACTGAAAATATTCCTACAATTGGACCATTTTTAGATGGAGTAAGTTGCGATGCAAAACTTGAATAACCACTTGTATACGCTGCTAATACTGGTGCTGTAGTATGGCATGCTACTAAGTTTCTGCTTTTTGATAAAAGATTTACAGCGTCAGCAAATTGTTGCATTGTATCTACAGCAGCAAATTGTACATCACTAATTTGTACTAAACGATTTTGCCATTTTAAAAGATCATTTAAATCGGAGATGGTAACTACTGATGGAACTGGTTTCAGTCCCCATACTCCTGGAAAAATGTACTTCGCAATTTGTGTAGATGGTATTGTAGCAGCAGAAAAAGGAACAGCGGTCATGTCAACGTAACCTCCAATCTGAATTAACCCTTTATATCCTCCAATAACTAAGCCTTTAAGTTTTATAAATACTCTGCGTCCTACAGGATAAGTACGCCAAAATTCTGATTTATCAATACGAATTGCAATACCTGCTGTCGCATCTTCAATGATCATTGTCTTATAAAGGTTTCCAGATTGATCATCACCAACAACAGTTGCAGCAATAATCCAATCGTTAGAAATAGTAATGTTCCCTGAATGGTTAAGAATGGAATCTTGATACATCTTTTTCAATGAATCAATAGTCATGTTAACGGTCAAATTTGGATCTGTACCAGTTATCGGTGGCTCATCAAAGGATTCCTTACGACAAGATGATAATCCAATAGCAAGAACCACTACCGTAAGTATGCTCCATGCTGTTAAATGAAATTTTTTGCTTTGTATCATGGTTATATGTTATATCTAATTTTAGTTAAATCTAAGTGTAATTCCTACAAAATAAGTTGTGCCATAAGCATAAAAATACTTAGGAGCATATTTGTTAATGTTTTTATCAGTATAGTCGAAACGTTGTTGTTCGTATCCACCAGTTCTAAAATCAGTATTGTTTAAAATGTTATTGATACTCGCATTCAAAACAAGGAAGGTTTGACGTTTCCAATTCTTAAGATAGTTGTTTAGTTTCCACGATTTACCAGCATTTATATCTAAAGTAAATTGACTACTTAACTTTTCTTGCGCAATAATTCCTTTACGAATTGGATCATCTTCAGCAAGCAATGCTACTGCACCTACTGTTCTGCGTGAACGACTAAAGTCAGTATAAATTTTATCGAAATAATTAGCATTTATACCTGCATGCCAATATTTTTTTGAACGATAATTTAATCCAACAGTACCACTTGTTTGTGGTGTTCCAGAGATATAGAAATTTTTAGAATAAACGATGTTGTCACCTAAAACTGCAGGAGAATTATCTTGAGTAATTATTTCATGTTGACGTGAATTGAAATAATAATCACCTAATGCCAATGCAGTGGTTGCGGTAAATCCTTTTCCTAAAACAATTTCAGCACCTAATTCAATACCAACATAACGCTTGTCAATGTTAGTTACAGTATAATTTACGAATGTTCTATAAAGTTCATCATAAAAACTTTGTACATCAGTACCATTGTTCTTTTGTGTGAAAAATCCTGTTACACGAAATTTAACTTTTGGTGTTCGCACATAATACCCTGCTTCAACAGAGGTGACGTTCTCGTCATTAATTCCAACAATTGTCGTATTTTGAGTTCGAGGTGATAAATAAGTGTTTTCAAATAACGGTGCTCTAGTTTCATAAACACCATTTGCAAATAAATAATTTCTGCTATTCAACTTAAATGTTAAACCACCTTTTATGGAGTAATTGTTAAACGCTTGTTTAGGAGAATCTCCGAATGAATTATCCTTGAAAATACCATTTCGGTATAATCCAGTACGATAGAAATTTGTATTGCTTAAGTTTCCGCCAAGATAAAAATCAATGCGATTAAATTTAAATTGAGCTTGAATCCAAAACATCGATTTTTGTAAGGTAGCAATGTAGTCATAACCAAATTTATCTCCAACATGAACAATTTGGTTTGGGTGGTTTAAATCATTTTGCAATGCATCTAAATCTCCTGGATAAGCTTGCTCTGCATATTGATTGATGTTAGCATAAAAATCACCACCTAATAAATCTTTCACTCGTTTGTAATACTCTGATTGTTGATGTTGATAAGAGAACCCTGTTGTATAAACAATGTGCTCACCAACAGAAGTGTTTTTAACGGTATTAAATGTGATTCGTTTATTATCACCAATTCTTTCTTCTAAAACGTAGGCACTCTGCTTACCTGTTTGAATATTTCCAACCCCATCATTAACTGTTATGTCCTGACCATTACGATTCGTACTTATCATTCGATCCCAATTAATTTGACGAACCGATTCATCATTTCGCCATGTATTTTCTATCGCTAATGCAACAGCAGAATCACTTTGGTAACTTGGAAGGTTTCGGTAGTAATCAGGGCGAGGGTTTGGAGCATTTAACCAATCTAATCCTGTTGAACTATTTATTCCATATTGATATCCAACTGATGTCTCTAAGTTTGAATGCTCATCAATTTTCCACTCATAACTTAAAATTGTTAGTGGCTGTTGCTGGTGTCCTACTGATGTAGAACGAATCTTTCCATCTTGATATCCCCAGTTTGGATTGTAATAGTGCGAACCTGCTAAATCATATACCTCTGCTGTAGCTGGTGATGAACGACCATTTTCAGTGTTGGCACCAATTTGAGATAAACTAAGCGTACTATTCGGTCCGAATTTTTTCTCTACCGACATAAACCATGACCATCCATCATAATAAGTACCTTTTACATAGCTTTCCTTAGCCCAGCGACGACTAATAGATCCAGCAAATGCCCATCCACCTTTCATCGATCCTGTTCCATAAGTAGCCATCAATCGGTTGTCATACGAACGATTTGAAGCAGCATACGATATTTGAAATTGCTTGCGCTGACGAGATGCTTTACTATCAATACTGGTAGAGCCGTTAAGGCTACCATAAGTGTAACTTGATGAAGCAAGTCCGTAGGTGTTTTCACGACTATGAATAACATCGTTTAATCCACCCCAAGTACTAAATAATGTTCTTCCTGATACTAGATCTTCTACAGGAAGACCGTTCATATATGAAACTTCTTCATTCTCATATCCGCGACGGCGAAAACGAGCAATGCTAAAATTATATGTTGCAGCAATTGTAAATGGATCTCTTCCAGCCGACAATACTCCTGAAACACTTTGAGATCCTTCATCTTTTAATTCAGAATCGGAAAGCGATACTGTTGGAATATTGTCATCAGAAACCGTACTTGAAGTTATTGAATGTGCAAGTGACAATACACCAGCATCAACATTCGATGAATTAACATTCACATTAAAAACAGCACCGTTTATTGCTTCGAATCCCGCAGCAACAACTTCAATGGTGTAATTTCCAAAAGGAACTGCATAAATTGAAAAGGATCCAAGGTCATCAGTCACTGCTGATAAAGCCGTACCTTTCAATACAATTGTAGCCCCTGGAATGGGGGATTTTGTCTCATTATCAAGTAAGGATCCTTTTAAGGTACTTGATTGGGCTGCCGCTATAAACGGAATTAGAAGTATAAGTAGGAAGCCAGTTAGTGTTACACGAAAATTCATAAGCAATGTTTCTGTGTTTTAATTTAAGGAAGACAAAGTTACATAATTACTTAAAGCGCAATTGTAATAAAACACTTATTCCTGCTTTCCTTTGGTTAATTCCTCGTAAATTTATAAAAAAGCACTTCTGTTTTAACATTTTAGAAACCAATTATGAAGAAATTACAGGAAGAAATTATTTTTTATTGAATTTTCTAGGTTTTAAAGGGAGATACTTGAAGGGATATTTTAATGAATTAGGATATTAACTTTGCTTTTGCTTTTAATGTTGTGAAACAATCATAAATCCGTAAATTATTATAAAAATGCTTACACTTATCCTTGTCCGCCATTCAAAATCATTACATGAGTCTTATATTAATAAAGATAGTGAACGGCATCTTGCACCGCGAGGATATGAAGAGGCCAACGCTTCTGCAATTTGGTGCAAACAGAAAGGAATCCTACCAAACTTAATGGTTAGCAGTTATGCAATAAGAGCCTACTCAACTGCCTTGATATTTGCAAATAATTTAGGGTATCACGTTAACGAAATAGTTTTAAAAGCATCAATATATAATGCAGATGTAGAAAAGTTAATGAGCATAATAAATGAGTTCGACGATAGGAATAAATCAATCATGATGTTTGGGCACAACCCTGGGTTTACCGATCTTTTAAATACACTCTGCGGATCAGCAATCTCCGATCTTCCTACTTCATCAGTAGCAATGTTGAAAATTCCAGTAGTATCATGGTCGAAAATTAATCCTAGAAGCGCAAAACTCGAAATATTACACAAGAACGAAAAATGATGTCTTTATACTAAAATCAATAAAATTTAATAAACAACCTAGCATTGTATCCAAAAAGCGATCTCTTATTGATTCCATTCGTATGATTAGATTGTTTCCAATGTTAAGTTTTTGTTAGGCATACTTTTGTAACGGTCTTTTCGCAAAATTTGCAAAAAAATAAAATTCGATTTAATATCCACTTAACATTAGCTTTATTCAATAAACACAATTATGGACAAGCACTACAGAAAACAACTAGAACAACAATTAGCTTTGGCAATTGATTATTTCTTGCGTAAAACTGATGAACAGTCGGCGGAAAAAATAACGAAACATATAAAATCTTCCTCTAAGGATCTTGCAAAGAAATTTGTAAAAGCCAAAGAAGCGATTACTAAAAAAAATGCTGTTGCTAATGAGACTAATATCAATCCTGCAAATTCGAATGTTAAAACTGCAACAAAAAAATCGGTAGCGCCAAAAACAAAAAGGACCACCACGCGTAAAACAAAAAAAGTTAGTGTTAAAGCGGAAAAAGCTAGTAGTGCTAAAAAAACATCGGCGAAAAAGGTTTCACGGAAATAGTATTCTAAGGATTTTTAATTATGAAGAAGGAAAATGTGTTGCTGATAAACCGTGATATTAGCTGGCTAGCATTTAATGATAGGGTGTTGCAAGAAGCGAATGATCCTTCTGTTCCATTATTAGATAGGCTAAAGTTTCTCGGAATTGTTTCAAGTAATCGAGATGAATTTTTTCGTGTACGTGTTGCTTCTCTTAAACGATTAATTCGTTTAGGAAAACGCGGCGAAGAAATTTTAGGAGAAAATCCAATTCGATTACTAGAACAAATACAAAAAATAATTTTCAAACAACAAGATTGTTTTGATGAAAGTTATTTGCAATTATTATCCGAACTAGAACAACAAGGAATATTTATACTCAATGAAAAACAGTTAACTACCGATCAAGGTATTTTTGTTCGACACTATTTTCAAGAGAAAGTACAACCAGCATTGGTTCCAATTTTACTAGATAATGTTCGGCAATTTCCTTACTTACGTGATAAAAGTATTTATTTTTTGGTAGTATTGAAACGAAAGAATAATAAATCACGCCATGCGCTAGTGGAAATTCCTACCGATGTAGTTTCTCGATTTCTTGTTTTGCCAACAGATAATAAATATGTTATTCTTCTTGATGATATTATTCGCTATTGCCTAGATGATCTATTCTTCAATTTCGAATACGATCAAATAAATGCTTACACGATTAAGATGACAAGAGATGCTGAGCTTGACATTGAACAAGATGTTACAAAAAGCTTAGTGAAGAAGGTTGCCGAAAGTGTTAAGCGTCGAAAAAAAGGTCAGCCTACAAGATTAATTTACGACGAAGCGATTCCTGAAAGTGAATTAAAATTTATTTTAAATAAAATTAATCTTGGTAAAGAAGGGCAACCTATTGCTGGTGGTCGTTATCACAATTTCGTTGACTTTATTAAATTTCCATCACTTACAAAAGCAGATTTACGTTACAAGCCTTTAGTACAGCTTTCACATCCCGATTTAAAACCTCGAACAAGTGTACTAAAAGTAATTCGTAAGAAAGATATTCTTTTGTCGTTTCCTTATCAAAGTTATCATCACATTATCGATTTACTT
>JAYVOC010000139.1:0-32113 GCA_043758125.1 Bacteroidota bacterium
ATTTACAAATATCAACTTTCCTTGCAGATTTTTATACCCTTTTTATTACAAGTTTTCAACTTTTATAGAGTGAAACAGTCTGTTGTTAAGGATTAACTAATTAGAAAGCACTTGCAAAAAATAAAAATGTACTTGCAAATGCGATGGATTTACTACTTTCATTAAGTAAATTAACTTTCTGTTTTTATTCCAATACCTAATATAAATTAGTGTAGTCAAATTGTTCCTTTTCATTTAAACTTCTTCAAAAAATTGTTGCATAGCTTTTGATATTCAACAATTTTCTTTTCTTGTTTAAAGAGAAATTATGTCGTTTCTGTGAACTAATTTATATTAAGAATTGGTAGTATTTGTTGACACTTGATCACTCTAAAAATGTAACGTGCCCTGTTGCTATATCATAATATGCACCCACAATTTTTACTTTATTTTCTTTTATCATTTCGCTGATTACTGGACTTGATTTTAAAATATGTTCGATGGTCATCTTTACATTGTTCTTTGAAGTTTCATTCAACATATTTTCCATGTTGGTGGTGTCGCCAACAATTGCAGGTTTGATTTGCGCTATTAACTGTGTAAGATTTCCTAATTGAGCATTGTCAATCGCTCCTTTTACAGCACCGCATTTATTGTGTCCCATCACTACAATTAGTTTAGTGCCCTTTACCTTTGTTGCAAACTCCATACTTCCTAAAATGTTCGGGTCTTCTACATTACCTGCAACACGGGCCACAAAAATATTTCCAATTCCCTGGTCAAAAATAATTTCGGGTGGAATACGAGAGTCCAAACAAGAGAGAACAAGTGTGTGTGGATGTTGGTCATTTTTGGTGTGTTCAATTTGACTTTTGTAATCGGTGTTAACGGGCTTACCATCTAAAAACCGTTGGTTACCTGCTTTCATTTCTGCCAGTGCATCATCAGGTGAATTAATTGTAACAGCTTCATGAGTGCTGCTTATTTCCTGATGCGATGTATTTTCTTCTTTTGCATTTTGTTGATTGCATGATGCAAGAAATAATCCTGTGCTAAACATGATTGCTAATGTTGAGATTTGTTTTTTCATTTTTATTTGTTTTTAATTAGTAGTGAAATTGTTACTTATTATTTGTTTTTGTTTTAAAAAAATCAATGTTTGAACTTATCCCAATTTGTATGGTGTGATTGTTTTCGATTTTTATTCCATCGCCTTTAAAAATAGTTTGATACATATAGCCAACTTCTAATCTACCAACCTTTGGAATTTTATATCCGATTGCTGCATACGCTCTGTTTTGGTCTAAGAAATTAGTTGCAACATTTTTTCCGAAGTTGATAAAAAACTCATCGTAAACCGTTGCATACAATGATTTGTCAACAATACTTTCGCCTTTAAATGGAATAGAAAATCGATTGAGTAAACGAAATCTATTTGTATAAACTGCATCACCGGGTTCATAAATAGATAATGTCGTATTTAATATAGGGAAGTTAGAAAATCGTTGTTCCAAGCGAAATCTGCTCACCCATTCAACTCGGTTTAATTGCGTTTTTATTTGCAACTGTTCCCATAAACGATTTTCTGGAAATGAGGATTTGGCTGGGAATTCACCATAAGGATAGGTTTCCACAAAACAATAACCTGCTGTTACAAAAACCTGATTATTGAAATAATAATTTATTCCAGACCTTAATAATAATTGTTGTGGCTTGCTAATAAAATTGTTCCTTCTTAATTGTGCTTCTAAATGAATGCCCCATTTTTCATTGATTTTATGATTGCCAAAATACATGAACCATGCATTGTTATTGTCCGTGTGCAAATGTAAAGGCGTTGTTTGTGCCTCTGCTAAATGAAAGTAAGTTATAAATAGTAGTGCTATTACTGTTTTTTTAATCATTTATAATTTTGTATTTGTCTTGTGAGATTTAATTATGAATGTTTCTGATGCAAAAGCTTTTCAGAATATGCAAGCATGATGGATGAGAGTAAAAAGACAACATGAATTATTACCTGCCACATAATTTCTTCGGATTCATGGCTTTTAATATTTATAAAGACCTGTAATAAATGTATTCCCGAAACACCTACCAGCGAGCCAGACAATTTTATTTTTAATGTTCCGGCATCAATTTTCTGTAACCATTCGGGTTTGTCTTCGTGTTTGTCAATATCCATTCGGCTTACAAAAGTTGAGTATCCTCCAATAATTACCATAATGAGAAGATTGGCAACCATTGTAATGTCAACTAGAGTAAGTACTCCAAGCATAAGGACTGTTTCAGTAATTTCATTGATGTTTATGCATAAGTGTATCAATTCAATAATAAATTTGTAAGCGTACAACACACCACCAACAATAAGCCCTGCATATAGCGGTGCTTGCAGCCATCTGCTTGCAAAGATTAATCTTTCAAATACGGTTTCAACTTTGTTGTTCATAGTTTTCATTTTAAAGAATTTACGAAATGTTTTTTAATTTAAAATAACCTCTTATCATAATAATACCAGGGATAATTATCAATGCCAAAATAAAATATTCAATATGGTGAATTAGTCCTGGAAACTGACTGCCGAGAAAATATCCGATAGGTATTAATGTCCAAACCCACATGAATGCACCTATAACGTTATAGGTATTAAATTTCCAAAAGTTCATGTCTATACTACCGGCAAGTATTGGTGCAAATGTTCTTACAATAGGCAGAAACCGTCCGGCAATTAGTGATACTCCTCCGTATTTATGATAGAATATTTTTGTTTTTTCAAGATGTTTTTTTTTAAAGAAAAATGAATTTTTTTTTGCAAATAATTTTTTTCCGAAATATTTTCCTGAAACAAATCCGACTACATTTCCTAATACAGCCGCTGCGGTTACTGACAACAGTAAGAGAAAAATATTTACATCAAGGTGTTTCGTTCCGCACAACAATCCAGTAGAAAATAAAAGGGCATCACCCGGAAAAAAGAAACCGAAAAACAATCCTGTTTCAATAAAAATAATCAGAAGTACAAGCGTTAGACCTCCATACGCAATTAGCTTTTCTGAATCAAGAAGCAAATTAAAAAAATCCGAAATGTTATTCATGTTTATTTTTTATTGATTGTATTTATTTTTACTGGTTTGAAAACTAATGAAGCAATAATACTTGTGATTAAAATTCCGACAACACTAAATAGTGCAACTTCAATCGGGAATTTGTAAACATCAGCAAGCACCATTTTCAAGCCGATGAAAATTAAAATGGTTGCAAGACCGAAATGCAGGAAGCGGAATACATTTATGATCCCGGCAAGTGCAAAAAAGAGGGAGCGCAAACCAAGGATGGCAAAAGCGTTTGATGTAAATACGATAAATGTGTCGGTTGTTATCGCTAGAATTGCAGGCACTGAATCAATTGCAAAAATTACATCTGTGGTTTCTACGATGAGCAACACTAAGAATAATGGCGTTGCAAACCATTTGTTGTTTTGTTTTACAAAAAACTTACTGCCTTCTGATTGGTTAGTAACAGGAAAGTATCTTTTGAATAAGCGAAGAACAGGGTTTTTTTCAGGATCAACCTTTTTATCTTTCTGAAAGAACATTTTATAGCCAGAGAGAATTAAAATTCCTCCAAACAAATAAATCATCCAATGGAATTTTAATAGCAGAGCAGCACCTGCAAAAATGAAAATAACTCTAAGAATTAATGCACCGAGTATGCCCCAAAAAAGAATTCGGTGCTGATACTGGGAAGCAACGTGGAAATAGCCGAATATTAAAATAAAAACAAAAAGATTGTCGACGCTTAAAGATAATTCAATCAGGTAGCCAGTCAAAAATTCAAGGGCTTTATCTGGTCCTTTCCAAAAATAAATGAGTGCATTGAAAAGCATTGCAAGTCCCATCCAAACCATTGTCCATAGCAATGATTCCTTAAAGGAAACGGAATGTGCCTTGCGATGGAATATACCCAGGTCAATCCCCAGCATGAGCAGAATAAAAAGGATAAATAAAATCCAGAATGTAATGTCGGTTGTCATTCGTTATTTTTTACTTCTGAACAAAGATAGTAAATATATTTATAAAGATAGCATTACTATCTTTTTTAAAATATTACCTTTGCCTCCTTAATCAATCAACTAATGAAATTATCGGTTAAAATAAAAATGAATGAGCACTTGTTTTTGCGAAACCCGGAAGAGTCGGAGACAGGTAAAAAAATTATAAAGCATTCCATTCTCCTTATTAACAAGTATGGCTTTGAAGCGTTCACATTTAAGAAACTCGCAATTGCGGCAGTAACTACCGAAGCAGTTGTTTACCGGTATTTTGAAAACAAACATCGCTTGTTGATGTATATTGTTTCGTGGTATTGGAGTTGGCAGGAATACAAAGTTTTGTTTCATACGAATAATATAAATGAGCCGAAAAAAAAATTAAAAAAAATTATCCAGATACTTGCTACACAGGTTCAAGATGATTCAACAACCGAACATGTTGACGAAAGGTTGTTGTATGAGATTGTAATGAGAGAAGGGGCGAAAGCTTATCTTACTAGGCATGTAACGGAAGATAATAAGCATCGCTTATTTAAACCATATAAAGATTTGTGCGCCCGAATTGCTTCTGTTATTATAGAGTGCAATCCTAAATATAAATTTCCAAGGTCATTGGCAAGCACGATTCTTGAAATGTCACATACCCAAAATTTCTTTATGAAATATCTTCCATCTCTAACAGATTTTAGAGATATTACAAATGAGACAGCTACTTTCAACTTTTTGGAACGGTTGGTATTTTCTGCAATTGCTGAAAAATTGTCCGCAAAGCAAGGGAGCGTTGGGACAAAATAAAATGAGTATCAACGAATCGTTGGCTATTGTGTGGAATTACTTATCATTTTATTTTGCGAAGGATAGCAAATAATACATTGCCGAACCTTATACAACTATTCATTAAAAGTTGGTCAGTTGCAAGTTCACTTTTATCTTCTGATAAAAGTATTATCGCAATTTCAAATTAATAAAATATAATTCCAAAGATGGTCAAAATAAATAATGGTGAAATGTTGCGTAGTGACAATTTCTTCATTTTAATTTTTTGTTCGTCAAACCCATGTTCCTTGTAGTTGCTTGATTGTATTTTGAATTGCTTGTGCACTATAAAACTCAAAGGAAATTGTTGGCAAAATAAAAGTTATAAGGTTTTTAATTACTTGTCAGTTTATCTAAATCTATAAAAATAACTTCCTTCAAAATTCTTTTGTGCATTTTCGTCAGAATCAATTATGAAACTAACATCATTTAAGTAATATATACACTCTAGAGCAGATAATAGCTGAGATGCCTTTCAATGTCTGCAGATCATTTTGGATAAAAATAATATTCCGTTTTTATCAGTAAATTGGATAAGATAAATGCCTGCCTTAAGATTTTCCGGAGTTTTGAAATGAAGCTCATTATTACCTTTTTCAATAGGAAGTTTTTCAGTATAAATATTTACACAATTTGTATTTAAAATTTTTAATTCAAGCTCTTCGTTTAAATCTGAATCAAGCCTAATTGTAAACGCTTCCCCAAATGGATTTGGGAAAATAATGATATCATTAATTCCAATTTTCTTATCCTCCATAAAAATGGCAACCGGTTTAAAGATTTCACTTTGGCCGTTGAAATCTGTTTGCTTTAAGCGATAATAGGATGTTCCTATAAATGGATGTTCATCCGTTGTTTTATAATTTATCAAGCTGTAACTATTGAATGCGGCATCAATCTTAGCGAGTTCATTAAACGTTATTCCATTCATTGATCTTTCAATAGTAAAGTAATCGTTGTTAATTTCAGATGCAGTAGTCCATGAAAGATGAACTTGATTTCCCATTGGTACTGCATCAAAACTTGTCAAAGCTATTGGCAATGGATTGGCAGAAGTAGATGAAGCAAGGGTAAATGCACTATAGGTTGTAACTGAACTTGAGTTGAACACTGTTCCGGAAGTCGAATCTCCTGTAGTTCCTCCATTTCCGAGATCTTTCCAACTACTTCCGTTCCAACTTGCAACACGCAAATCAGCCAAAGTATAAACCCCTCCACTTCTTCCTGAGCCCCAACTTAACGTCGATGCAACAGTTGAACTGCCGCCTGTACGGCTAAGTACCCAGTATTCAGCTTTGCTTAAGTGGTCAAGAGATGCATCCTTTAGTGTTCGGCTGTACGATGAATTAGGATCACTGTTAAAATATTCGGCTGTAAAATGATCCGTACTTAAAGATGGAGCTCCTATAGTGATCGGTGCATAAGTGCTGCTTTTCCCAACAGGAAATATAAAGGAAGTGTTACCCGTTTTTTTCATCGGCCCTTTCACAAATGAAGAAGAAGAACCCGAAACAATAGAAGAACCTGCTATCAGTGATAAAAGATTAGTTGCATCAGTTGTTATGTTACCATTTGTAAGTGTCAAGGTACTATTAATGGTTATTGGTCTTGCCAATAAAATAGTGCCGGAAGGATTATCAACTTCTAATTGATAAAATGTTAATGCACTTGTACTGCCGTTAATGTTTTGTGTAGTACCAACTCCTGTTAAGGCAGCCAAACCACTATTATGATTCAACGTTCCATTGCTTGTTAAATCACCTCTAAAATCAGTTTCCGTGGCATGAAGTGTTAATGTTTTAGTAGCATTAACAATTATAGTATTAAAGGCCGTTATGGAAGTACCGCTGATAGTAGAAGTTCCGTTAAAGGTAATATCCCCACTATTATGGCTAAAGATGCCATCATTTTGCCAGTTGCCGGTAACTAATACTTTACCGGTACTGCTATTCCCAGTAAGTGTGCCTGCTGTCGTAATATTCACATTATAAAAACTTGTAATGCCAGTACCCGAAATTAGTGAGGTACCACTAAAATAAACAATGCTCGTGCTTGGGCTAAAAGGTGTTCCATTTGTGCTGCTATTGGTCCAGTTTCCCGATAAAGTAATGGTGTTGCCACTTGCAACCGCATCCAATTGTGCACCAGTCGAAATTTGCAAATCACCACTCACGGTTAATGCTGCCTGCAACGATTTTACTCCAGTGCTGCTACTCGAAAGATTTAAATTATAATAAGTAGAAGAAGAGGGTGTTTTTATATTTTGATTTCCTGAACCGGAATATTTGACTGTATTAGGCACAGCTGAAGCATCTAATGTTCCTGTAGCCATTAATGCACTCGCTGTGCCACCCATATCGAGCACTGAATTGGCAGCATTAGTCCAGATTGAAGTAGCATTACTTCCTGTAATATTATTTTGCATATTCACCGTCCCGTTATTGGTAATCACCACCCCATTCGACAAACTGATAACTGGCGCAAAAGTGAGCGTAGTCCCTGTTGGAATCGCCTTACTTACCCCTAATGTTATTGTGCCAGATCCCGTAATATTTCCAACACCATTTATAAGCAGTCCTGAAGCATTAGAATTAGTTAAATTAGAAGTGCCGAGCGCAAGTGTTCCATCAATAGTCATATTCCCGTTTACAGTTAAACCAACTCCTCCCGTCATTTGTAGAGTTGATCCTGCGCCAACACTCAATGTTCCACTTAAGCTTAAGGCTGTGGACGAAGTAGAGGTACCGGTGCCAGACGTAGCAATGCTACTTATAACCCATGCAGTGCTTGCGGCAAAAACACCACTGCCTGTTGTAGCAAGAATGTTTGATGTTGTAAGAATTTTTGATGCCGCATTGGATAGATTCCCTCCACTTTCAACAGTTACATTATTAACGGTATAACTATTATCAAGAGTTATAGCGTGATCCACATATACCAACCCGTTTCCGCCCGTTGGAGCACAAGAGCAGGAAGCTCCTCCAGAAGTTCTGCTCCATATCGTGGTAGTACTCCAATTTCCAGTGGCTATCGAGTAAAAAATATTATTACTGATTTGCCTCGTGCCTGCTGGATTTCCCGATCCTGCTGCATTGGTGCTACCTGCAATAACCGAAGAAACAAATTGAGCATCCACTAGGTCACTGTTTACCGCAACTCCATAAGCCGCAATATCATAAGTCAACCAAAAATAGTACGTGCCTGCTCCTAAGCCTAATGCTTGGCTTCCGTTAATAGTAAACGATCCGTTAGGACTGCTAACACTACCAAACAGCGAACTGGTAGAAAAAGCATTGGTAGTACTTGTATAATAAAGTTTAGCATTCAGTAAATCTGTTCCAGGGGTAGTTGATCCTGTTGTATTAAAATTAAATGCCGTTGAGGTTAATGATGAACAAGTTCCTGTAATTACAACCTGCACGCCAATAATTTGATTGTTGGTAGAGCCAGTAAAAAGTGATGTTGTTACAGCTTGTGTTGCCGAACTACTCGAGTAAGCCACTGGCGTTCCTGATGTTAGATTGCCCCAGGAGGTTGTACTGGCAGGATAGCTTGTTTTATTATCAATTTTAAAAGTGCCTCCAGTTCTTTTGATGTAACCCGTACCAGCTGCAGTTGCCCTCACTTGTACGTTATTAAAGGTGATCGTATTTAATACAGCATTTGATGAAGACGTAGAGAATGTAACTGTAATTGTAGTTGCTGTGATGCTGTAGGAAGCAATGGTTACTTCGGTACCAGTTGCAGTAACTGTTCCGAATCCCGGATTAAATTCAAACGATGCATTACTGAAACCCATTATCAGTGTAGTATTGGTTTGACCCTTCGTAAACCCTGAAACTCCATTATTGCTTGTTTCATTCAATGCAAAACTTCCGGTAACGTAAGAAGAAGGATAAGTGCTGCAAAAATTAGGATCAGTAAATTGGGTAAAAGTATAACTCCCATATACAGAGGAAGGCACAATAAGTATCAACAAAATTAAGTAATACAAATATTTCATTAGTAAATTAATACTTTTAGCATAAATTTAATGTATCTAAATAATATAGTACCGTTATAAAATGAAAACCTTACAAAAAAACTTCAAAAGACTTTGTTTATCAGAAATGTGGTTTTAAAAAGTTATTTTCTCTATGGTTTAGTGAATCAAAGCATTTATATGCCACTAACCGCAGAGTCCCGATTTACGTTACAAGTAGTGCATTAACTCCAGTTCACTCTTCCAAATATGGTAAATTTTTTAGGCACATTCGCCAATTAGAAAGCACCTCCAAATGGCAATTCGGAGTTAAATTATCTAATTGGAAGCATTATCCTGAAGTTTTTTTAAAGCAGAAACCAATATGCACGATTTTAATTTGAAGCTTTAGAAAGGACTTTCACACTTAAACAAACTACGTGCATTTTTTTTAGAAAATTGACAGATGGCTTTTGAAGTGATTAAATTATATCCTTGTTTGATTTTTATTTTTTGCGCAAATATTGTTGGTATGATAACCAATAGAAGAATTTATATATTAACCTCAATACAATTTTTTAACCTTTTATTCTATCAACATAATTTAAAACTTCAATATGCTATTGCAGTTTTTAAAAATTTTGGAGCTTCTCTTTTTTTGGAAGATTGTTCGTATGCATAAGCGATGCTTAATAATTCTCCCTCCTTAAATGCTTCTGCAATAAATGAAATTCCAACAGGCAATTCATATACTTTTCCCATAGGCACTGTGATATGAGGGTAGCCAGCCATTGCTGCCGGAGAACCAAAATAAAATCCTGTATCATAATCACCATTTATTAAATCTATGCAACAAGATAAGCCAATCGTAACTCCGCACATTGCATCAAGTTTATTTTGCATCATCATATCATCAATGATTTTGCGTGAACTGAGAGATTTTTTTAATGCTTCAATATATACTTCACTATCAAGACCTCCCAATTTATTACTTTCTTCGAATATCTCCTGTTTAAAATAAGGCATTGTTTGTTTTTCGTTTTGTTTATTGAAAGCAATAATATCTGAAAGCGATTTTACTTTTGCATTTGCATTCGCAAGATATTTATTAAGTCCGTCTTTTAATTCATATTTCAAAACTGTAAACTCAGAATCACCTAAATCTTTTGTAAGTTTTATTAATTCGATTTCAACAATTTCAGCACCTTGTCTTTTCATTATATCAATTGCATCTTTATATAAAGCTACAACTGCTTCATGACCTTCAAAAAAAGATTTCTCCACTCCTATTCGCTTTCCTTTTAATCCGTATTCAATTAAAAATTTCGTATAATCTTTTTCTGCACTATAATTTGAATTCATTACAGAATCTGCATGATCAATACCTGTTAATGCGCCTAATAAAATCGCTAAATCTTTTACTGATCTTGCCATTGGTCCGGCAGTATCTTGTGTTTTAGAAATTGGTATTATTCCATTACGACTCAATAAACCAACAGTCGGTTTCATACCAACTATTCCGCAAAAAGACGATGGTGCTACAATTGAACCATCTGTTTCTGTCCCGATAGCAACTGCACATAAATTAGCCGCAACTCCTGCTGCGGATCCTGAGCTTGAACCAGAAGGATTACGATCAAGTACACATGGATTTTTTGTTTGTCCTCCTCTGCTGCTCCATCCACTCGCTGATCTCGTTGAACGGATATTTGCCCATTCACTCAAATTAGTTTTTCCTAAAAGCACTGCTCCTGCAGTTCTTAACTGTTTAATGATAAATGCATCCTCTGCTGCAAAATGCCCTGTCATTGCAAGAGATCCAGCAGTAGTCATCATTTTATCACCTGAATTGATATTATCTTTTATCAATACAGGAATACCATGCATCGGTCCACGAAGTTTCCCAGTTTTTCTTTCTTCATCCATTTTATCGGCAATAAAACGAGCATCCGGATTAATTTCAATTACGGCATTTATTAAGTGACCTTTTTTATCAATTGCATCAATTTGCTTCAAATACATCTCTGTAATTAATCGAGAAGTATACTCACCAGTTTGCATTTTCTTCTGCAACTCTTCGATTGTAATTTCATTCAAGGCAAAATCATCTTTCGTATTATATACCGAAGTTTCTCCGTCAACTTTCTTTGATGAAGCTAATGTAACGGATGTAATTGCTAAAGATGAAATAGCTACTCCAGCAATTGAAGATGATTTGAGAAATTTGCGTCGGTTCATATGAATTAATTATTTAATAGTTGTCCTAAAGCAAGAAGAGGGGAAATATATTATCAAAAATACTTTAATTGTTTAAATAAAAAGCTTTCTCAAGACCAAAAAAAGCCGCTCTTATCAAGAGCGGCTTTTTAAAATATTGTAAGTAAGAATTATTACTCTTCTGTTGATTCTTCTTTAGCTTTTTCAGCGGTTGGAGCAGCTTTCTTAGTTGTTTTTCTACGAGTGGTTTTAGCAGCTTTCTTAGGTGCTTTTTCGCTTAACATTAGATCATTGAAGTCTACCAATTCCATCATGCACATTTCTGCTGCATCACCAGGACGATTTCCTATTTTAATGATTCTTGTGTATCCACCTGGACGGTCTGCAACTTTAGCAGCTACATCACGAAACAATTCAACTACTGCTTCTTTATTCTGTAGATAAGAAAAAACTGTACGACGAGAATGTGTAGAGTCAGTTTTTGAACGGGTGATAATTGGTTCAACGAATATCCTTAGTGCTTTAGCTTTAGCAACTGTTGTGAATATACGCTTATGATTGATGAGTGATATAGCAAGGTTGCTAAGCATCGCTGAACGATGACTATCTGTTCGGCCTAAGTGGTTATTTTTCTTACCGTGACGCATTGTGAGAAGAAATTACAATTGATTATTTATGCGAGGAATCGCGGAATATTTTATTAGTCTTTGTCGAGCATATACTTCGCTACATTCATACCGAAGGTTAAATTTTTACTTCGAACAAGTTCTTCTAATTCAGTAAGAGATTTCTTACCAAAATTGCGGAACTTCAATAGATCAGCTTTAGTATAGCTTACTAAGTCGCCTAATGTTTCTACATCAGCTGCTTTTAAGCAATTTAAAGCTCTTACGCTTAAATCCATATCCACCAATTTGGTTTTAAGGAGTTGACGCATGTGTAAGGTAGCTTCATCTAATTCTTCTGCCGGTTGTTTTGGCTTTGTTTCCAACGTTATTTTCTCATCAGAGAATAACATGAAATGATGAATTAAAATTTCTGCTGCTTCTTTCAAGGCATCTTTTGGATGAATCGAACCATCTGAAGTGATTTCAAGAACTAATTTTTCGTAGTCAGTTTTCTGCTCAACGCGGAAATTCTCCATGAAATATTTCACATTACGTATCGGTGTAAAAATAGCATCAACGAAGATAGTACCAATAGGTGCGTTACTTGTTTTGTTTTCTTCAGAAGGAACATAACCACGACCTTTTTCAATATTTACATCCAATTGTAGTTTTACACTTGGATCCATATTGCAAATGATGAAGTCAGGGTTTAGCACTTGAAATGCTGTTGTATGCTTTGCGATATCTCCTGCAGTAAATGTAGATTTACCATTGATAGTTACGTGTACCTTTTCTGAATCAGTACCTTCTATTTGACGTTTGAAACGAACTTGTTTCAAGTTGAGGATAATCTCTGTCATATCTTCGGCTACCCCTTTGATAGTTGAGAATTCGTGATCTACTCCTGATAATTTTACCGAAGTGATCGCATATCCTTCGAGCGAGTTGAGCAGGATTCTTCGCAACGCATTTCCGACTGTGATACCATATCCCGGCTCCAATGGACGAAATTCAAATTGTCCAAAGGTCTCGGTCGCATGATTCATGATCACTTTGTCCGGTTGTTGAAAAGCTAATATTGCCATGTTTGCTTTCTGGGTTTTGTGGGTTTAATAAATTCTAACTAGTATTAATATTACTTTTAATAGCGTTACTTTGCTATTACTTAGAGTACAATTCTACGATTAGTTGTTCTTTAATCGGCTCAGTTAATTCTTCACGAGCAGGAGGATTTAAAAATTTAGCTGACATTTTAGATCCATCCCATTCGATCCAAGAATACTTTCCGAATCTAGAGGCAACTGATTCTGTTATTGCAGGTAGCGATTTTGATTTCTCACGAACTGCAATTACATCTCCTGATTTCACAGTATAAGAAGGAATGTTTACAACATTACCATTTACTGTGATATGACGATGACCAACCAACTGACGAGCAGAGGAACGTGTTGGAGCAACGCCCATACGATAAACAACATTATCAAGACGAGACTCAATTAATTTTAACAGATTCTCTCCTGTTATTCCTTGCATGCGAGCAGCACGATCAAATGTCTTAGCAAACTGGCGCTCAAGAATTCCATACATGTACTTCACTTTCTGTTTCTCCATTAACTGAACAGAGTATTCAGATTGCTTAGCTCTCTTTTTACTATTTCCGTGTTGTCCAGGAGGATAACTTCGTTTTTCATAACTTTTATCCGGACCGAAGATTGGCTCACGGAACTTACGTGCAATCCTAGTTTTGGGGCCTATATATCTTGCCATTTCTATTTAATGCGCTGGTGTTAATATGAATGATTCAAAATTAGATTCTTCTCTTTTTTGGAGGGCGACAACCGTTGTGAGGAATAGGTGTGATATCCATGATTTCACTCACTTCGATTCCTGCTCCATGCAAGGTACGGATTGCTGATTCACGACCAGAACCTGGTCCTTTCACAAATACCTTTACTTTACGTAGTCCCATGTCGTATGCTACTTTTGCACAGTCGATAGCTGCTAATTGCGCTGCATAAGGAGTATTTTTTTTGGACCCTTTAAAGCCCATTTTTCCCGCTGAGGCCCAAGAAATAACTTGACCAGACATGTTTGTAAGACTAATAATGATGTTGTTGAAAGTAGCGTTGATATGAGCCTCACCTATAGCCTCTACCTTTACTATTTTCTTTTTTACGGCTTTTGTTTGTTTAGCCATGATTCAGAACAGATATTATTAATATAAACTGATAACTATTACTTAGTAACTTTCTTCTTATTAGCAACTGTTTTGCGTTTACCTTTACGGGTACGACAGTTGTTTTTGGTTCTTTGTCCTCTAACTGGAAGACCAAGACGATGGCGAATACCACGATAACATCCGATATCCATCAATCGTTTGATGTTCAGTTGGGTTTCTGAGCGCAGAGCACCTTCAACTTTAAAGCTTTCGTTAATACTAACGCGGATCTTGGTCAACTCATCGTCATCCCATTCCTGTACTTTTTTGTTGAGGTCAATTCCTGCCTCATTAAGAATCTTTTGGGCAGAGGCGCGGCCAATCCCATAGATGTAAGTGAGACCTATCTCACCTCTTTTATTCTTCGGTAAATCTATACCAGCTATACGAGCCATTGAAGGATATAATTGCTTGTTGTTAAACTAAAATATTAAAATTGTGACTAACCCTGACGCATTTTGAAGCGTGGATTTTTTTTGTTAATCACGTAGAGACGACCTTTTCGGCGAACGATTTTGCAATCTACGCTACGCTTTTTTAATGATGGGCGAACTTTCATAATTCCTATTTGACTTTATTCCTTACAGAATAGATTTATTTATAACGATAAGTGATTCGACCTTTAGTCAGATCATACGGAGACATTTCAACTTTGACACGATCACCAGGTAAAATTTTAATATAATTCATTCTCATTTTACCAGAAATATGCGCAATAATCTCATGACCGTTTTCGAGCTCCAGGCGAAATGTTGCGTTGGAGAGAGCTTCTGTTACAGTGCCGTCTTGCTCGATTGCAGATTGTTTTGACATAGATCAGATCAACGTTTCGATGATCTCAGTTATATTTTTATTTTTACTTATGGCAATTTCTATTTCCTTGAAGGAACTTAATATTTCTGCTTTATCTTCTCCTATCGCTACTGTATGCTCGAAGTGAGCTGAAATTTTTCTATCACTTGTTATTACAGTCCAACCATCTTTTAGTTGAATAACTTGACGAGTTCCTTGATTAATCATTGGTTCAATCGCAATGGTCATCCCAGTTCTCATTACTGATCCTGAGCCTTTTTTTCCATAATTCGGAACTTCAGGTTTTTCGTGTAATCGACGTCCGATTCCATGGCCAACTAATTCGCGTACTACACCGTAGCCGTGTGATTCAGCATAGGATTGAATCGCATTACTTAAATCTCCTATCCTATTACCTGATCTTGCTTTTTCAATACCACGATAAAGACTAGTTTTAGTAACACGTAACAGTTTAAGTTTTTCTTCGTTTACCTCACCAATTGGAAAGGTATAAGCTGAATCTCCGTGAAATCCATCCATGTACACGCCACAATCAAGAGTGACGATATCTCCATTAATAATTACTCTTTGTCCTGGAATTCCATGTACGATCTCTTCATTTACCGAAATACAGAGGCTATGTTTAAAGCCACTATACCCTTTAAATGAAGGTTCTGCACCATTATCGCGGATAAACTCCTCTGCAATAGAATCCAGCTCAAGGGTTGTTATTCCTTCACGGATGTGGTTAGCTACTTCTGCTAATGTTTTGCCTACAAGCAAAGAACTTTTACGAATACTTTCAATCTCCTCTTGCGTTTTTGACGCTACAATTACACTGCTCATTTAATAATCAGCAAATTATACTGCTGCACCTGCTGTAGCACGTCCTTTAATTCTGCCTGATTTCATCAGACCATCGTAATGACGCATTAACAAATGACTTTCTATTTGTTGAAGGGTATCTAATACTACTCCTACTAGGATTAATAAAGAAGTACCTCCGTAAAATTGTGCAAAATTTGAATTCACTCCTGATAGTTTTGCAAAGGTCGGCATAATTGCGACGAAAGCAAGGAAGAATGATCCTGGAAGTGTTATTTTAGACATTACATCATCAATAAACTCCGCTGTTTTACGCCCTGGTTTAACTCCTGGAATAAATCCACCATTCTTTTTCATATCATCAGCCATTTGACTTGGATTAACTGATATGGCGGTATAGAAATAAGTGAATAATATAATTAGAGTTGCAAAGATAAAGTTATACCAGAACGAATGGAAATCTGTTAAAGAAGATGCAAAACCTTGCCATGTAGATGATTCTGGAAAGAATTGAGCAACATAAGCAGGAATAAACATAATTGCTTGAGCAAATACGATTGGCATTACACCTGCAGCATTAACTTTTAAAGGAATGTATTGTCTTACACCTCCATATTGCTTATTTCCAACTATTTTCTTGGCAAATTGCACCGGTATCTTTCGAGTACCTTGAACGAGCAAAATAACAGAAACAACAACTGCAAATAGAGCAACAATCTCTACTAAGAACAAGACCAATCCACCACCTTCGTTTAATCGAGACAAAAATTCGTCACGTAATGCAAATGGAAGTCGTGCTATAATTCCAGTCATGATAATTAAAGAAATACCATTACCAATTCCTTTTTCAGTGATTCTTTCTCCTAACCACATGATAAACAATGTCCCTGCTACGATAATTAAAGTAGAACTTATCATAAAGAATGCTGGAGAAATAATATCCGGATGAGCGTAAGCGATAATTGCACCTGGAGCTTGGGACTTTAAATTTATTAAATAACCTGGAGCTTGGAAAACGACCACAATTACAGTTAGAATACGGGTAAATTGATTGAGCTTTTTACGACCACTTTCTCCTTCCTTCTGAAGTTTCTGGAAATAAGGAACGGCGATACCTAACAACTGCACAACGATAGATGCAGAAATGTAAGGCATGATTCCTAATGCCACAATTGAAGCTTGAGAGAATGCACCTCCAGCAAACATATCCAACAGTCCGAGAATTCCTCCCGAAGTTTGATTTTTTAAACCAGCAAGCTGAGTTGGATCTACTCCTGGTAGCACAACGTGTGCAGCAAGTCGATAAATCAATAGAAACAGCAGAGTATTAACGATTCTAGTTCTTAGATCGTCAATCTTGAAGATGTTACGGAGAGTCTGTATAAAGTTCTTCATATACAATTATAAGGTTTCAGCTGATCCACCCATTTTTTCGATAGCGTCTTTCGCTGTTGTAGAAAAGGCATGAACCTTAACGCTTATCTTAGCTTTTAATTCACCACGGCCAAGAATTTTGATTCGATCATTTTTGTGAGCAAGTCCTTTTTCAACAAAAAGTTGTTGATTAAATTCTGCACTCGAATTTTGTTCAGCTAATTTTTGAAGAACGTCGAGGTTAATCCCTGTGTATTCAATACGGTTAATATTTTTAAAACCGAACTTAGGTACACGACGCTGTAATGGCATCTGTCCACCTTCAAATCCGATCTTTCGGCTATTCCCACTTCGAGAACCAGCACCTTTATGACCACGTGTTGAAGTACCACCATGTCCGGAGCCAGCTCCACGACCGATACGTTTATTTTTCTTTACAGCTCCTTTGGCTGGTTTGAGGTTACTTAAATCCATATTGAAACGAATGTTTCCTGTTCTGTAAGAATGATTACTTCTCTTCTACTGTTACTAAGTGTGTTACTTTGGCAATCATTCCACGAATTTGAACTGTCGCTTCATGCTCCACCGTTTTATTCATACGGAGACCAAGGGCCTGCAACGTACGTTTTTGGTTTCCGGGACGATTTATCCCACTTTTAATTTGTTTGATTACTAACTTTGCCATGACAATAATTCGGGTTTAAATAATTAACCGTTAAACACTTTAGATAGATCTACTCCACGCTGAAGTGCTACAGCACGCGGATCACGCATTTTCAATAATGCATCGATTGTTGCTTTTACAACATTATGTGGGTTGGAAGAGCCTTTTGATTTTGCAAGAACGTCAGTAATACCAACACTTTCAAGTACTGAACGCATTGCACCACCTGCGATAACTCCAGTTCCGGGAGCTGCTGGTTTCAAGAAAACTCTTGCTCCACCAAACTTTCCATCTTGTTCGTGCGGTACAGTACCTTTATGAATAGGAACCCTTACCAAATTTTTCTTTGCGTCATCAATCGCTTTTGTTACTGCGTCAGTAACTTCCTTTGCCTTACCAAGGCCATGTCCGACTACACCTTTTTCATCACCAACCACAACTATGGCTGCGAATCCGAAGGCACGTCCACCTTTGGTAACTTTTGTAACACGGTTTACCGCAACCAGTTTATCATGAAGTTCGGTTTCGGTAGACTTTACGCGTTTGCTGTTCTGAATCATTAGTTATTAAAATGTCTTACGGTTCTGATTAGAATTTGAGGCCTGATTCACGTGCGCCATCGGCGAGTGCTTTTACACGACCGTGGTAAAGATAACCTCCACGATCAAATATTACTGTTTCTACTCCGGCAGCTTTTGCCTTTTCGCCTAGTATTTTGCCTACTGCAGCTGCCTGGTCTACCTTGTTACCTTTAGCAACACCCGTTTCACGAGATGATGCGGCAACGATAGTATGTCCATTTAAGTCATCAATTACTTGAGCATAAATTTCTTTATTGCTTCTAAATATTGATAAACGAGGACGTTCGACAGTTCCGTAAGCGGATTTGCGTATGCGGGCGCGGATCTTTGTCCGGCGGATGAGTTTACGATCTTGCATGGCTTAAATAATAACCATATTATTGAGTACGATGAATAATTATTTTTTAGCTGCTGACTTACCTGCTTTTCTGCGCAGAACTTCGCCGACAAACTTAATACCTTTTCCTTTGTAAGGTTCTGGTGTGCGTAGAGAACGAATTTTCGCGGCAACCTGACCTAGTAATTGTTTGTCATGACTTTCGAGTGTAATGATCGGATTTTGACCTTTATCTTGACGAGTAGCCACTTTAATTTCTGATGGTAGATCAAATACAACATGATGTGAATATCCCAATACCAAATCAAGAAGATTTCCTTGATTAGAAGCACGATATCCTACTCCTACCAGTTCTTGTTCAATTTTATATCCAGTTGAAACACCAACCACCATATTATTTATAAGAGCACGATAGAGACCATGCATAGCACGATGACGTTTTTGTTCAGTAGCACGATCCAGAATTACCTCTGCACCTTCTACTTTAACTATAATACCATCATCCACCTTTTGGGTAAGTAGACCTTTCGGTCCTTTTACTGATACTTCGGTGCCGTTAACGGTTACCTGTACCCCACTTGGTACTTGGATTGGAAGTTTTCCTACGCGTGACATTGCTATTCTTTCAATTATTAATTAATACACAAAAGCTATTACTTCACCACCAACTTTTAGTCTGCGGGCTTCTTTATCAGTCATTAAACCACGTGAAGTGGAAACGATTGCTATTCCAAGACCGTTAATAACGCGTGGCAGACTATCTGCCTTCACGTACTTTCGTAACCCTGGACGGCTAACACGACGAATCGTATTAATAGCTGACATTTTTGTTACCGGATTGTATTTCAGAGCTATTTTTATTAGACCCTGCTTATTGTCAGTGTCTTCAAATTTATAGTTCGAAATAAAGCCTTTATCGAAGAGGATTTTGGTAATGTCCTTCTTCAGGTTAGAGGCCGGTACCTCCACGATGCGGTGATTAGCCTTGGCCGCGTTGCGGATCCGGGTAAGATAATCAGCGATAGGATCTGTATACATTAGTGATGTAGTTCAATCTGAATTGTAAAACGTTTTTTATTTGTCCTTCGGATTACCAACTAGCTTTGGTAACTCCTGCAATTTTCCCTTCAAGGGCGAGCTTACGGAACATTACTCTTGATATTCCAAACTGGCGCATGTATCCACGAGGACGACCTGTTAGTTTGCAACGGTTTCGAACTCGTGAAGGACTTGCATTACGAGGAAGTTGTTGTAAGCCAGCATAGTCTTTTGCTTCTTTGAGTTCTTTGCGTTTCTCAGCATATTTCTCAACAGCACGAATTCTTTTTCGCTCGCGAGCTTTGATAGATTCTTTTGACATCTCTCGAAGGGGTTATTTAATCTGATTCTTGAAAGGGATTCCGAATTCTTTTAGTAGTTCCATAGCTTCGTTATCTTTTGAAGCTGTGGTTACGAATGTGATATCCATACCTTGAATTTTACTTACTTTATCTATATCAATTTCTGGAAAGATAATTTGTTCAGTAATTCCAAGTGTGTAATTACCGCGGCCGTCAAAACCTTTGTCGTTTACTCCACGGAAATCACGGATACGAGGTAACGATACTGCAATCAAACGATCAAGGAATTCGTACATACGGTTGCCACGAAGAGTTACTCTTACTCCGATTGGAACACCTGCACGTAACTTAAAGTTTGAGATATCTTTCTTCGACTTTGTTGATACTGCTTTTTGTCCGGTGATTGTTGTCATTTCTGTAATAGCAGACTCAATCATCTTCTTATCTGCTACTGCATCTCCAAGTCCTTGATTCAAACAAATTTTTGTAAGACGAGGAACCTGCATACTGCTTTTGTAGGCAAATTTATCACGCAGATTCTTTACGATTTCACTGCGATATTTTTCTTTTAAACGTGGTGCGTAATTCATTATTTGATTACCTCCCCTGATTTTTTAGCATAGCGAACGAGTTTTCCATCTACTTCTTTACGACCAATTCTAGTTGCTTTGCCTGACTTAGGATCCACTAGCATAAGGTTAGAGAGATCTATAGTAGCTTCTTGCTTAACAATACCGCCTTGGGTATTTTGCGCATTTGGCTTAGTATGTTTAGATACTAGGTTAACTTTCTCTACGATTGCACGACGGGATTCTGCGATAATTTCGAGAACTTTTCCTTCCTGACCTTTAGAGTCTCCGCTTATTACTTTTACCAGATCACCTTTGCGGATGTGAAGCTTTGGTTGTTTGTTGTATTTACGTTCCATACCTTAGAGCACCTCCGGGGCTAATGATACTATCTTCATAAATTGTTTTTCGCGTAATTCGCGTGCTACGGGTCCGAAAATACGGGTTCCGCGCATTTCATCCTGGTTATTGAGGAGTACCACAGCATTATCATCGAAGCGTATATAAGAGCCATCATTTCGACGAACTTCCTTACTTACACGAACAACTACTGCTTTGGATACTGTTCCTTTTTTTACGTTACCAGAAGGTAATGCATGTTTTACGGTAACGACGATTTTATCGCCTAGAGAAGCATATCGCTTCGCAGTACCGCCCAGTACGCGTATACAGAGCACCTCTTTGGCACCACTATTATCGGCCACAATTAGCCTGGACTCTTGCTGTATCATATTCTGTGTCTACTTATTGTTTTTGAATAGTTAGTCTCATTGACATTCCATTCAGATACAGGTTATTTCGCTTTTTCTACGATTTGAACCATCCGCCAGCGTTTCAACTTACTTAACGGACGAGTTTCCATAATTCGCACGGTATCACCTATACCGCATTCGTTTTTCTCATCATGAGCCATGAACTTTTGGGTCTTCTTGATGAACTTACCATATTTCGGGTGTTTTTCGCGGCGTTCAACAGAAACCACGATGCTTTTATTCATCTTGGAACTGGTTACTAGGCCAACCCTTTCTTTACGTAATGCTCTTTCTTCCATGGTCATTATTAGGCAGTTATTTGATTAACTGACATACGTTTTAAGATTTCTGTCTCAAGGCGTGCAATCAATCTACGAGATTCTCTAATCTTCATAGGATTTTCGATTGGTGATACGGCATGAGCCATTTTCATTTTATTATAACTGATACGCTCTTCCTTGATTTTATCTCGGACTTCGTCTGTTGTCAAATCCTTTACAATGGACTGTTTCATGGCGATATTGTCTGTACTTGGTTAATTATGCTTCGTAATCTGGACGAACAACAAACTTTGTTGTCACAGGTAATTTTTGTGCTGCTAATCGTAGAGCTTCTTTAGCTACTTCCAATGGAACTCCATCAGCTTCGAATATGACAGTACCTGGTTTCACAGTAGCTACCCAAAATTCCGGAGCTCCTTTTCCTTTACCCATACGTACCTCTAGCGGTTTACGAGTAATTGGTTTGTCAGGGAATATTCTAATCCAAATCTGACCTTCACGTTTCATGAAACGTGTTACGGCAACACGGGCAGCTTCGATTTGGCGGGAAGTAATCCAACACACTTCGAGAGACTTGATTGCAAAGGATCCAAAAGAGATACTTGATCCGCGATTTGCGATACCTCTTGGCACCATCTTGTGCTGTTTTCTGAATTTGGTCTTTTTCGGCTGTAACATAACTTATAGTCTGATTGCTTTCAGCGTTAAGCTTCTTGCTTTAAATCGATTGATAATATTTAATTAATCCTTGTTGGATTTATTTCCTCCGCGTCCTCCGCGTCCTTTAGAGCGATCACCACCACGATCACCTCGATCATTACGTTCGCCACGTTCGCGTCCTTTTGGCGCACCGGAGCCTGCAGCTGATGCATTACTTCCAATGTTTGGGGAAAGGTCACGTTTTCCAAATATTTCACCTTTACAGATCCAAACTTTGATACCTATGATACCATAAGTTGTATGTGCTTCAGCAAGAGCGTAATCGATATCAGCACGGAAAGTATGCAATGGAACACGACCATCTTTATATTGTTCAGAACGTGCCATTTCAGCACCACCTAAACGACCTGAGCAAACTATTTTAATTCCTTCTGCTCCCATTCTCATAGTTGAAGCAACGGATTGCTTCATAGCACGACGAAAAGAAATACGTGCTTCTAATTGACGAGCGATGCCATCAGCTACTAATTGAGCGTCGAGTTCTGGACGTTTAATTTCATAGATATTGATTTGCACATCCTTTTTGGTAAGCTTCTTAATCTCTTCTTTCAATTTATCTACTTCAGCTCCGCCTTTCCCGATAACTATACCTGGGCGGGCAGTATGAATTGTAACAGTAATCAATTTAAGAGTTCTCTCGATAACGATTCTAGAGATTCCACCTTTAACTAGTCGAGCCAAAAGATATTCACGAATCTTTTCATCTTCAACAAGTTTATCGGCATAATTTCTTCCACCATACCAGTTTGAATCCCAGCCGCGGATAATTCCTAAACGGTTACCAATCGGATTTGCTTTTTGTCCCATTTCGAGTTTATCAGTTAGCTGTGTTGGTTTCGGTTGACTTATTTGTGATCGTTTTATTATCAACGATTAATGTAATATGGTTTGAACGTTTACGAACGCGGTGACCTCTTCCTTGTGGAGCAGGTCGAAGGCGTTTAAGCATTCTTCCGCTATCTACATGAACATCTTTCACTACTAATTCTTGATCTTCAATTCTTTTACCTTCATTTTTAGATTGCCAATTAGCAAGTGCTGAAAGAAGAAGTTTTTCTAAGCGACCAGCGGCTTCTTTAGTACTAAAACGAAGAGATGCGAGTGCCCAATCTATTTTTTTACCACGAATCATATCTGCTACTAATCGCATTTTACGCGGTGAAGTAGGACAATCATTTAACTTAGCGATTGCGATTTGTTTTTGCTCTGCCTTATTGGCTTCTGCTGCTGTACGTTTTCTTGCTCCCATGCTTATTTAGATCCTTTATCTTTCCCTCCAGAGTGACCTCTGAAAGTTCTGGTTGGAGAAAATTCACCTAATTTATGACCTACCATATTTTCGGTTACATATACTGGAACAAACTTGTTCCCATTATGCACAGCGAAGGTGTGTCCAACGAATTCTGGTGAAATCATTGACCGGCGAGACCATGTTTTGATGACAGTCTTTTTACGGTTATCGTTCATCTGAGAAACTTTCGAATCCAGTTTGATGTCGATGTAAGGACCTTTTTTAAGCGAACGGCTCATATTATTTATCTTGTATATCGATTGGAATTACTTCTTACGACGTTCAATAATATATTTATTAGTAGTATTATTCTTTTTACGTGTCTTGAATCCTTTTGCAAGGAGACCTTTACGAGACCTTGGGTGGCCTCCCGAAGCACGACCTTCACCTCCACCCATAGGGTGATCGACAGGGTTCATTGCAACACCTCTAACGCGAGGGCGGCGACCAACCCAACGTGTACGACCTGCTTTACCAAGACTTACTTTATTATGATCTGGATTTGAAACAACGCCGATAGTAGCAACACAATTTACTAAGATCATTCGTGTTTCTCCAGAAGGCATTTTTAAAATCGCATATTTACCTTCACGAGCAGCTAATTGCGCATAAGATCCAGCACTTCTTGCTATTTTTCCACCTTGACCAGGGCGCATTTCGATATTATGGACAACCGTTCCAAGAGGAATATCTTTAAGTGGAAGAGCGTTTCCAACTTCTGGAGTAGCTTTTTCACCTGAATGAAGTATTGAATCTACCTTCAAGCCATTTGGGGCAAGAATATATCTTTTTTCTCCATCACTATAGTTTAATAAAGCGATAAAAGCTGTACGATTTGGATCGTATTCGATACTTACAACTCTTGCTGGAATATCATTTTTATCTCTTTTAAAGTCTATTAAACGATATTGTCTGCGATGACCACCACCAATGTAGCGCATTGTCATTTTACCAGTATTATTTCTACCACCAGAACGTTTTAATGGTTCAAGTAAAGACTTCTCTGGCGTGTCACATGTTATCTCGGCATAATCATTCTGTGTTGAATGACGTTGACCGGGGGTCATTGGACGTATTTTTCTAGTTCCCATTGCTCAGTACTGTATATTATATATTACCGAAGAAATCAATATTATCACCTTGTTTCAGTGTAACGATAGCCTTTTTATAATTAGGCTTTGCACCAGATACAACACCAGTTTTGGTTCCGCGGGATTTTGATTTTCCACGATAAACCATGGTATTTACTGACTCAACTGTAACGCCGTACATAGATTCAACCGCTTTTTTGATCTCAATTTTATTTGAGAAGCGATTTACTATAAAGCCGTAACGTGGCTGTTTTTCGGTAATACGGTTCATCTTTTCGGTGACAACCGGCTTCTTCAGGATCTCCATGATCTTTTTATTCTATTGGTTTATCGTGCCAATGCACTTAGTTTATTTAGACTGACCACCCATTTGAAACAAATTACGTTACCGGAAAATTTGGACCGGATTACAATGTTATTTCAGTAAAATACTTTCGATTATTGGTAATGAACTCTCTGTTACTATCAAGTTAGTTGCATTCAAAATATCATAAGTGTTTAAATCAGAAGCTGTTACGACTTTGTTGCGCTCCAAATTTCGGGACGACAAATATATGTTTTTATTCGATGCAGGCAGAACAAATAATGTTTTTTTATCTGATACTTGCAAATTCTTTACGAGATCGATCATGAATTTCGTTTTTGGCGCATCGAAATTAAAATCTTCAAGTACCGTAATATTATTACTTTTAGCTTTGTAAGTTAGAGCTGACAATCGTGCTAATCTCTTCAATTTCTTATTTAAGCTGAAGGAGTAATCGCGAGGACGTGGTCCAAAAACACGACCTCCACCAACGAACAATGGAGATTTCATTGAACCAGCACGAGCACCACCGGTACCTTTTTGTCGTTTCAATTTTTTAGTTGTACCAGCTACTTCGTTACGTTCCTTTGATTTATGGGTACCTTGACGTTGATTGGCCAAGAATTGTTTGACATCTAGATAGATGGCATGATCATTCGGTTCGATACCGAAGATGCTTTGGTTAAGGCTGGCTTTACGGCCAGTTTCTTTGCCAGATAGGTTTAATATAGCTACTTCCATGATTATTTCAAGACCGTTACAATTGAACCCTTATGACCCGGGATTGCACCTTTTATTAATATCAGATTTTGTTCAGGCAAAACTTTAACAATCTGAAGATTTTGCAACTTTACACGCTCATTACCCATGTGTCCTGCAGTACGTATACCTTTAAAAACACGGGAAGGCCAAGAAGAAGCGCCTCGTGAACCGGGTGCACGAAGACGATTATGTTGACCGTGAGTTGCCCCTCCTACTCCACTAAAATTGTGGCGACGAACAACACCTTGAAAACCTTTTCCTTTTGAAGTTCCTACAACTTCGCAAAAATCACCTTCTTGAAAAATATCGCAACCAACAAGATCGCCGAGAGCGTATTCTTTTTCGAATTCTGCGAATTCTACAAGATCTCTCTTTGGAGTTGTGCCTGCTTTAGTGAAGTGACCCAGCATAGGCTGAGTTGTATGCTTCTCTTTTTTCTCGCCAAAGGCAAGTTGAACAGCATTATAGCCGTCAATTTCAATTGTTTTAACCTGTGTAACAACACAAGGACCGGCTTCGACTACGGTGCAGGGAATATTATTTCCATCTGCATCGAATATACTTGTCATGCCAATTTTTTTTCCGATGATACCTGCCATCTTAACTAATGTATTAGTTGTTTTGGTCTTAAATGAATACTTATGATAAAATCCTAAACTTAGGATTCTTTGAATTATAACCTTATCGGTGTATGTAAAGAACGAGTTGCACTAAAAATATAACTAACTAAACTTTGATTTCTACTTCTACTCCACTTGGCAATTCCAATTTCATTAACGCATCTACAGTTTTTGCTGTTGAGCTGTAAATGTCAAGTAAGCGTTTGTATGAACATAATTGAAATTGTTCACGAGCTTTCTTATTAACGTGTGGGGAACGCAATACGGTGTAGATTTTTTTCTCAGTAGGAAGTGGAATTGGACCACAAACTATTGCACCGGTTGGTTTCACCGTCTTTACGATTTTCTCAGCTGATTTATCAACGAGATTGTAATCGTAAGACTTCAATTTAATTCTAATTCTCTGGCTCATATTTTTTTTAAAGAACGATAATGTGAGAAATACTCATGCACTTATAAACAATACTATACTTTTTCTGCTGATTTACCTTTCACTTTCGCGACTACTTCTTCTGCAATTGTACGAGGAGTTTCTGCATAATGCGAGAATTCCATAGTTGATGAAGCACGACCTGAAGTGATTGTACGTAATACAGTAATATAACCAAACATTTCTGACAGGGGCACTTTAGCTTTTACTACTTGAGAACCAGCACGAGAATCCATTCCTTCCATTTGTCCTCTGCGACGATTTAAATCACCTACAACATCACCCATATTTTGTTCTGGAGTTAATACTTCCAATTTCATAATAGGCTCAAGAAGTACTGGTTTAGCTTTTGGTAATGCTTCGCGGTATGCAGTTTTAGCACAGATCTCAAAAGATAAAGAATCCGAATCGACGTTATGATAAGAACCGTCTGTAAGACGAATTTTTAATGTTTGAAGCGGGAAACCTGCCATAACACCATTTTGCATTGCAGCACGGAAACCTTTTTCAACAGCAGGAATAAATTCACGTGGAATATTACCACCAGAAATTTCATTTACGAATTGCAATCCGGCATTTTTATCTGTCACTTCAAAATCTACATCAACTGGAGAAACTGTAAACTTAATATCGGCAAATTTACCACGACCACCAGTTTGTTTTTTATAAACTTCACGGTGTTCTATCGTTCCAGTGATTGCTTCTTTATAATTAACTTGCGGAGCTCCTTGATTTACTTCAACTTTAAATTCACGACGTAACCGATCAATGATAATTTCTAAGTGAAGCTCACCCATTCCGCTAATGATTGTTTGACCTGATTCATCATCAGATTTAACGCGAAAAGTTGGATCTTCTTCAGCAAGTTTACCTAATGCAACACCCATTTTATCTACATCAGCTTGAGTTTTAGGCTCAATAGCTAATCCGATTACTGGCTCAGGGAAATTCATTGCTTCAAGCACAATTGGATGTCCTTCAGCACAAAGAGTATCACCAGTTTTTATATCTTTAAAACCTACAGCTGCGCCGATATCTCCTGCGATAATAAATGGGATTTGATTTTGTTTATTTGCATGCATCTGGAAAATACGGGAGATGCGTTCTTTTTGTCCTGAGCGTGAATTCCAAACATAAGAACCTGCATCTAATCTACCAGAGTAACAACGGAAATATGCAAGGCGTCCAACAAAAGGATCAGTTGCAATTTTGAAAGCAAGAGCTGTAAAAGGTTCATTTACGTCTGGCTTACGAGTGATTTCTTCTTCAGTATCAGGGTTTATTCCAACAATATTATTCTTGTCCATTGGAGAAGGAAGTAATTCCATCACATAATCAAGCATTGTTTGTACACCCTTGTTTTTGAATGAAGAACCACAAACCATTGGAACAACTTTATTTGCGATACATGCTTGACGTAAAGCAGTAAGAATTTCCTTTTCAGTAATTGAATTTGGATCTACAAAATACTTTTCCATCAATTTATCATCGAATTCTGCAATTGCTTCGAGCAATTTTTCACGATAAATTTTTGTATCTTCAAGCATATCTTCGGGGATTGGAACTACCTCGAAAGTCATACCTTGATCATTATCATTCCAAACAATTCCGCGGTTATTGATTAAATCAACAACGCCTTTGAAATTATCTTCAGCGCCGATTGGTAGTTGCAAAGGAAGTGGGTTACCACCTAATACTTCACGAACTTGATTAACAACGTTTAGAAAATCAGCGCCTGCACGATCCATTTTATTTACGAAACCAATACGGGTTACGTTATAATTATTAGCAAGTCGCCAGTTAGTTTCAGACTGAGGTTCAACACCATCCACTGAAGAGAATAGGAACACCAAACCATCTAATACACGAAGTGATCTGTTAACTTCCACTGTGAAGTCAACGTGACCTGGAGTATCAATAATATTGATTTTATAATTGTTGTCGCGATACTTCCAAAAACAAGTTGTAGCAGCAGAAGTGATTGTTATACCACGTTCTTGCTCCTGCACCATCCAATCCATTGTAGCTGCGCCATCGTGCACCTCACCAATTTTGTGATTCACACCTGTGTAGTACAGGATACGCTCTGTAGTTGTAGTTTTACCAGCATCGATGTGAGCAGCGATTCCAATATTACGTACGTATTTAAGATCTTTAACGTCCTGCGACATTTGTTTTTATTTTTAAAATTGTAATGACTAAGCTCTAAAGTGAGAGAATGCCTTATTAGCATCTGCCATTCTGTGAGTATCGTCTTTCTTTTTAACTGCTGCACCTTCACCTTTAGCTGCTGCAATGATTTCACCAGCAAGACGATCTGCCATACTTTTTTCATTGCGTTTACGAGCATAAAGAATCATCCATTTGATACCTACAGAAATCTTACGATCTGGACGTACTTCTTGTGGGATTTGGAAAGTAGCTCCTCCAACACGACGGCTTTTTACTTCTAGGGTTGGCATTACATTGTTCAATGCTGTTCTCCAAGTTTCAAGTCCGCTTTCTTTCGTACGGTTTTCAACTCTATCGAGTGCGTCATAAAATATTTTGAACCCTGTACCTTTTTTTCCTTGATACATTAGGTTGTTCACAAAACGGGTTACCAATGGATCGTTAAATTTTGGATCTGGTAGCAGTATGCGTTTTTTAGGTTTTGACTTCCTCATTTCTTATTATGAACCTTTCGGTGAATATTAATTTCTTAGAGATTATTTTTTCTTTCCTTTTGCCGGAGCTGCTGGAGCACCTTTGGCACCTGGTTTCGGACGTTTAGTTCCGTATTTTGAGCGGCGTTGGTTACGACCATCAACACCTGAAGTATCTAATGCTCCACGGATGATATGGTAACGAACTCCTGGAAGATCTTTTACACGACCACCACGTATCATTACAATACTGTGTTCTTGTAAATTATGACCTTCACCAGGGATATATGCGGTTACTTCGAAACCGTTTGTAAGACGTACACGAGCCACTTTACGCATTGCAGAGTTAGGCTTTTTAGGAGTTGTAGTATATACACGAGTACATACACCTCTACGTTGTGGACATGATACAAGAGCTGGTGATTTACTCTTGTCGATTAGCTTTTCTCGGCCTTTCCGTACTAACTGCTGGATAGTTGGCATTCTTGCAGTAATTTCTAGTTCTGAATCAGTTAAATAGTAACATAATACCCCTAAAAAGGGGAGCGCAAAGTTACAATTCATTTTGATTAAAGCAAGGTGTATTGCAAATAATTTTAAAACAAGTAGTTAACAAAAGGTGAATCCACACAAAATTAGTTTATTTTTTTTCATAATTGGTTGAAATTAAGCACAAAACCATAAATATAGATTGAGAAATAATTCAAATTTAATTATACACAAAACTTAATAAAGTTAGTAAAATGGTAATATTGCTCTCCATTTCGAATTACCAAGTTCAAGCATTTATTGGAGCAAACGCTTATTTAAAGTTGTTTTTTTTGAACAAAAATGTCTTATTATATAATTTTTAGATGTGGATAATACGATTTGCTATGAGATCTAAAAAAGATTGGGAAATTTATTGATAATTTAGAAATTTGATCTGTATTGATCAGATTTAGTTTGAATTTACCCAAAAATAATTTTTAAAACGGAAATAACAAGGATTGATAAATTCATATTGGATATATTATTCTTTAAAAAAAGTCAAAAATGTTACAATTTTCGATTCATGATAAAACTACTATTTTGTTTTGAAAAGCCCACTTTAGGATAATACTCCATTGCAGTTGGAACTGAAAGAAGCAAAACCGTTGATTGCTCCCCGACTTTTTCTTTTGTGATTCGAATAAGATTTTTTCCTATACTGGACTTTTGATATTCTTTCCTAATTGCCAAATCTGCCAAATAACAACTCCAAACCCAATCAGTAATTGACCTGGCAACTCCAACCAATAAGTCCCCATCCCATGCAGTCACAATAACATTTGAATTTTCAAACATACTTTTAATTCTTTCAACATCATTAGTTGGGCGTGGTAAACCAGCATTTTCATATAGTTCAACAATTTGCTGAACAGTTGGGGTAATTTCGCTTTTATAAACTATTTCCAATTCAATTCAAGAATTTAACTATTTTAAGTAAAATAAATCCCTTATTAGTTATATGGTAACTGAGCTTTATATGCAATTTGTAAATTCTAACTGCTAATCCGCTAATACCCACTTTCAATTCATTTGCTGAAGGATCCAACAACTCTTAAAATTGCTTCATTAATTGCATGGTATTTTGCATTGAAATTTAACTTTCCACTATTTTAATTTGTCCACTCGCATAATTACGCCATTTCTCAACTGCATTATTGAAATCCTTTGGCAAATCAGATTCAAAATACATTTCTTTTAAAGTAGTTGGATGAGTAAATCCTAATGAGCGAGCATGTAAAGCTTGACGGGGTAATAATTCAAAACAATTTTCTACAAACTGTTTATATTTTGTGAATACAGTTCCCTTTAAAATTTTATTTCCTCCATAAGTATCATCATTAAAAAGTGGATGACCAATATACTTCATGTGAATTCTAATTTGATGTGTTCTTCCTGTTTCTAATTTACATTGAACAAGTGTTACATAACCGAACCGTTCTAAAACTTTATAATGTGTAACAGCATGTTTACCGTAATCACTATTTGGGAAAACATCCATTATTTTTCTGTCTGCTAAACTACGTGCGAGGTTACCAGTAATTGTACCTTCTTCGTGATCAAAATCACCCCATACAAGTGCAATATAATGGCGTTGAATCGTTCTTTCAAAAAACTGTTTAGCAAGAAAAGATAAAGCGTGTTCCGTTTTAGCCATCACAATTAAGCCAGAAGTATTTTTATCGATACGATGTGCGAGACCTGGTCGAATCGAATCGGAAGCTATTGGATTTCCATTTAAATCTGGGTACATCCTATGTACGATCGCATTTACCAAAGTTCCACGGTAATGACCGTAGCCGGGATGTACTACTAGCCCAGGTTGTTTATTAATAATGTAAATCTGATCATCTTCATAAATAATATCCAATGGAATATCATCTGGATATAATTCAATTTCTCGTGGAGGATACGCAAGTACAATTGAAATTACATCTAAAGGTTTAACCTTGTAACTTGAACGAACAGGTTTGTCATTAACGATGATGGATCCTGCTAATGCTGCTTGTTGAATACGATTTCGAGAAACATTCTTTAATCGATTCATTAAAAATTTATCGATACGTAGCATCATATGCCCCTTCTCGACAATTATTCTATGATGTTCGTAAAGTTCGTCTTGTTCTTGGTCAGCAATAAAATCTTGATCAACGTTATCAGTGTCCTGCAATTCATCTATCATTCGATATTCCTCTTCACAAATTTTTTCGTGGTAGTAGTTTCATCCAAAGAAGTAAACTTTATTAAATACATTCCTTCTGGAAGATTTTCGAGGTTAATAACATCTGAATAAGCTTCTCGATAAATTCTTTGACCTTGAACATTTAATATTTCAATTTGTTTAATTTTTTCTGGTTGAC
>JAYVOC010000140.1:0-6030 GCA_043758125.1 Bacteroidota bacterium
GAAAACGATCTTGCGAAGTAATAAAAATTCATGCCTTTTAATTTATTTCACGATACGAAATCTTGATTGAAATATTCTACTTTTATGCAATTACTTATGAAAAAATTATTAGGCAGATTGTAAGGTTAATTCACAGTCTGTCGTTAGCGATAATTTCAAAAACAAAACGACAATAAATGAAAAACTCTATTAAAAAACCATATAAAATAATTTTTAAGGAAGAAATAGTTTTCATATTACTATTTTTTTTCATAGCCGTAGCAAGCTGCTCTAAAACGTATGATTGCGATAAAACTAATTTAATTCTATCGTTTAATGCCAAGAATATTGACAGCTTGAGTGATTTTACAATCTACAAATTTCAGAAAGGAACAAATTTTAGTATCTTTTTAGATAGCATTAGAATTATTAACGGTGCTGGAGTTGAATTTGAAATCTCAAACAATAAGACAAATATATATATTGTCTCAGTTGACCAAAGACTTGTTAGTAATTATGATTGGAAAATACACTTTTATTCAACTACTGTCAGCAATGGGTTAAACGAAATTGCAATATCTAATATTGAAGAACAAAATGAAACTATGAAATGTAAAAAGAAAGATTTTTCAACCTATGCAGAGGGTTGTAAATGTTTAAATACATTAAAATCCTATAAGCTGAACGGAGTAACAGGAACTATTGGAAACAAGGTTGAATATAAAGGGTTCATTGGGTACGAAACAACAATAAACCCCTAAACATTATTTTAAGAAATGCAATGAAAACTACCGCTAACCATGGTGACCGTTGCACAACCTCATTTTAAAAATCAATTTAATTTTTCAGTATTAATTACAACTTCACCAAAACCTATTACAACGCAAATGTTTTATTCGTGTACAAAGTAAACAAAAAATGGAGTGTTGTTATATGTGATGTAATAGTGTTTTAAAAAAAAGTTGAAAGGAATTATTTAATGAATTCTCATTTGCTAAAGCTCATGGCTTGTTTTCGGTAAAGTATTCTTTTCTTTTTAATAACTGTATCGGACGGTTATGAGATAAAATATTTCTATAAGCCTTTAAGAGCTTCGCTATGGAAACATTAGCAAAAATTTTAATAACAAACTTAAATCACCGACATATAAAACATCGAAGAAATTGAAATGCAATAAAAATATTTACATGAGGGTGTTTATTTTTTATAATATCACGTTACCATTTCCATTCATTTTTTTTAATGTATCCAAACACTTAAGCATAACTTGTCCCGATGTTTAATAGAATTAGCACACTAGCACAACTTGTCCCGATGATTAATGGAATTAGCACACTAGCACAACTTGTCCCGATTTTTAACGGGATTAGCATATTAGCACACTAGCATAACTTGTCCCGATTTTTAACGGGATTAGCACACTAGCACATCATTTCTTCTTCGCCTTCTCAGCTTTTTTCTTCAATTTAATTTCCTCGTAAAGATGTTTTGTTTTATTGAGGTTTGCCCAATAATCATCGCCATAATCAACTAAAATTTCATCACCAGGATTGATGGTTCGTGTTGCCACAATAAAACCACGTTTCACACCCTGACGTACTTTTATTTCATATTGTGCATTATTTTTTAATCCTTCCACACGACCAATTCCTTTGGCATCATTCGCATAACGTGCCATCGCTTCTGGCGTGAAGTACGCATCAATACAACGTTGCTTGGTGATAAAGAAAACATATCCTTCATGACCTTCATCGGCACGACGCTCACACTCTGTCCAAGTAACTATTTCCCCCTCGTACTCGCATACAATATCTCCGCGCGTAAATTGTGTTTTGGTGAACAGGCCTTTTCCAGCGCCCGGTATCAGACTTTTTTTCAGGTATAACATATAACCGGTTTAACGGGTCGCAAAGATATAATAAGGATTGTACTCCCGAAATAATTGTCGTAAGCTGTTTTTTCATAAATACACGTTGCTAATGGTTGATTGTTTTACATGGGAATTCTTACCTTCTTAACAAGAGATTCCCATTATCTCAAGCCAGAATCTTAAATTAGTTTTTACTATTTTCCGATTTTGATTCTAAGTACTGTTGCCAGAAGATTGCAGAGAAACCTAATACTACAATGATGATTGAGATAGCTAACATAGTTTTTTCGTTTTGATTCGATAGCAAGATCGGGCGAAGGGCATTTTTACCTCACAGATTTTGGTCAATTGAGAATTTGAAAGGGTGAAATCCTGCTTTTTTATCGATGGAAATCAATAGTGACTAGCTCAAAAAGGGACGCTAAACAACTACTTTTTCGTAATTCACCATTCTATCCAAAATGCGATATGCTTCTTGAATGCTATCAACTGGAATAAGTGTTAAGCTAAGCTTGCCCTTCTCTTCTTTCATCTTACAAAGACGAGGATGAGCTTGCACAAAACGCAAAACACTAGCAAATAACGGACTTTGAAAATAAGCCGATTGCTGATTGTTGATGAAATATGTTTTTAAAGTACGATGCTTCAAAACAATTTTTTCGAAACCTAATAAACGAGCTTTCCATCGCAAGCGAATAGTGTTCATTAATTCAAAAACCTGAGGTGGAACTGGTCCGAAACGATCACGTAATGATTCTGCAAATACTAAAAGTTTTTCTTCTGTTTCAATATCATCCAACTCTTTGTAAAGACTTAATCGTTCAGCCGTATTCGAAACATACGTATCAGGAATACGCATTTCCATATCAGTATCAATCTGACAATCGTTTACAAATGTTGCACCTTCTTCTGCAGGAAATAAATCTTTGAAATCTGTTTCTTTAAGTTCTTGAATCGCTTCATCTAAAATTTTATGATACATCTCAAAACCAATCTCCGAAATAAATCCACTTTGTTCACCACCTAATAAATTCCCGGCACCACGAATATCTAAATCCTTCATCGCAATTTGAAAACCACTACCTAAATCCGAATGTTCTTCAATAGCTTTTAATCGCTGACGTGCTTCAGGTGTAAGTACAGTAAGAGGAGGCGCAAGTAAATAACAAAAAGCTTTTTTATTCGAACGACCAACACGTCCGCGCATCTGATGCAAATCACTCAAGCCAAAATTTTGTGCGCCATTTATAATGATGGTATTCGCATTACTAATATCTAATCCTGATTCAATAATTGTTGTAGCAATTAAAACATCCGTTTCTCCTTCGATAAATTTCATCAACACATCTTCGAGTTTATCACCATCCATTTGTCCGTGCCCGATACCCGTAACAACATCAGGACAAAGTTTCTGAATCTTACCAGCTATATCATGAATGTCACTAACTCTATTGTGTACAAAAAACACTTGACCACCGCGCGATATTTCATATTCAATAGCATCTTTAATTAATTTGTCATTGTAAACATGAACTTCCGTTGTTACTGGATGTCGGTTTGGTGGCGCAGTATTGATGATCGATAAATCACGTGCGCCCATCAATGAAAATTGTAACGTTCGTGGAATTGGCGTTGCCGTTAATGTAAGTGTATCTACGTTTACGCGGATGGCTTTTAATTTTTCTTTAGCAGCAACGCCGAATTTTTGCTCTTCATCAATAATCATCAAACCAAGATCTTTGAATTTAATGTCCTTGCTTAACAAACGATGTGTGCCAATGATGATATCAATCTTTCCAGCTTCCAATCGCTTTAACGTTTCTGTTTGTTGTGCAGCAGATTTAAATCGATTTAAGTAATCAATATTGCATGGAAAATCTTTTAGTCGTTCTTTGAATGTGCGATAATGTTGAAGTGCAAGAATTGTTGTTGGAACTAATATCGCAACTTGTTTTCCATCAACAGCAGCTTTGTATGCAGCACGAATAGCAATTTCTGTTTTTCCAAAACCTACGTCACCACAAATCAAACGATCCATTGGGTAATCAAGTTCCATATCCTTCTTCACATCTCTCGTCGACTTCAATTGATCTGGAGTATCTTCATACATAAAAGATGCTTCCAATTCCGTTTGCATATAGGAATCTTTACTGAAAGCAAAACCATGTTGCGCTTTACGTTTAGCATAGAGTGCAATAAGATCCTTAGCAATATCTTTTACTTTTTTCTTTGTCTTTTGTTTGAGATTACTCCAAGCAGCAGAACCTAATTTGTTTAATGAAGGGGCAGTTCCTTCTTTACTTGAGTAACGCGAAATACGATGTAATGAATGAATACTAATGTATAAAATGTCGTTGTCCTTATAAACTAATCGTATTGCTTCTTGTGCTTTTCCATTTACATCCAATGTTTCCAATCCTGCAAAGCGACCAACACCATGATCGATATGTGTAATGAAATCTCCAGGCTTTAAACTGTAAATTTCTTTCAGTGTTATTGCTTCGCTTTTGCTATAATTTTTCTTTAATCTAAAACGATGATAGCGATCAAAAACTTGATGATCGGTATAACAAACAAATTTTTTATCATCATCAATAAATCCTTGATGTAATGCGCTGAGTATGGTATGAAACTTTAATTCAAGTCCTAAATAAGCTGTTGGTCGAGGGAGATCTTCGAAAATTGCATAAAGGCGTTCAGCTTGTTTTGCTGAATCAGCAAAAAGAAAATTGGTATATCCTAGCTTTTGATTTTTGTAAAGATCTTCAAGTAAAAGTGTAAAATTTTTATTGAAGTGAGGCTGCGGACGAATAGTAAATTCAAACTTTTGAATAGGTTCGAAATATGGTTTCGAGCCAAATTCAACAATTAAATTTTTTTCTAAGTGGCGAATAAAATTTGGGGCATCATCAAATAATTCATCAACATTTCTAATGACTTGATCATCCTCTATTGTTACATTCTCTCCATAATTCTCTGCAACTTTCTTTAGTGAAGCTTCTATAGCACGTATTGTATATGCTAAATCTTTGCCGTAGATGACAGTATTTTTTGGAATAAAATCGAAGAAGGATTCGTGTTCTTCCTTCACCATTCCAGATTGAATATTTGGGATGATCGTTACGAATCCAATTTGTTTTTCTGAAAGTTGTGTGGAAGGATCAAACGAACGTATAGATTCAATTTTATTTCCATTAAATTCGATGCGATAGGGTAACTCATGAGCGAAAGAATAAACATCAACGATACCACCACGTACTGCAAATTGTCCAGGCTCATATACAAAATCAATTCTCTCGAAATTATTTTCTTGAAGAAACTCCATCACAAAATCAACTTCAACTATTTCGCCAATTTTGATTTCCATCGTATTACGTTCGAGCGTTTTTTTCGTCACAACACGTTCGTGAACGGCATCGGCATAAGACACCACTAAAAATTGCGAATTATTTTTATTGATACGTGTAAGCACTTCGGCACGTTGAAGTACTAAACTGTTATCAGGTTTTTCTAGTTGATATGCTTTTTTATAAGATGAAGGATAAAGCAACGCATGTTGAACACCTAATAAATTCTCTAAGTTGTTTTGGAAGTAGGCAGCTTCTTCTCTATCACCAAGGATAAAAACTGCAGGATGCGGTAATTCTAAACAAAGCGCCGCCAATACCACAGCGTCAGAAGAGCCAACGAGTCCATTTAAGTGAACACGATTTGCTGTTCTTTTACTGAGGAGATCGACCATACTACGCACATGCGGATGATCACGGTAACCTTGTAAAACTGATTTTAAATCCACTATTTAATTAATTCTGCTAAGGTAATAAAAGGCAAACGGCTAATGAGAACGAAAGTTTAAATTTTGATAAAAGGATTGTTAATTAGTCAAATGCAGGACAAGATTTTTTATGTTTTTTCTTCTTGCCAATCACACCTTGGTTTCTGCCTCCGCTACTATTTCCCGAACTACCTTTTCCATGAAATTTTACAGGCGTGTAAAGAATACTAATTCCAAATGTAGAAAAACTATCATGTTGTTTAGGATTGCCTCTGCCATAACCTTCTTTAGGATAACCAGCAGTGAGATTACTAGATACATCAACAGCAACAGGACCATTTGGAGTTGCAACTAATTTTGTTGAATCTGCATATTTTGTACTTACATCATCCAAATAGTCAGTTAA
>JAYVOC010000141.1:0-26194 GCA_043758125.1 Bacteroidota bacterium
GGTAATCAGCCAAAGCAGCAGTTAATGCCGTGGTATTATTTTCCAGTGATGACACCCGATTCCAAACACCCTATCGTTAATAATTTGAATGCGATTAAGGGAGAATTTGTCAGCAGCATTGATACTATTTCTTCAGGTAATATTCAACATGCCGTATTGTTAACGACTTCTCGTTATTGCAAAGATTTACCTGCTCCTGTGAGAGTAAGTTTAGGGATAATGCAATACAAGCCCGAGCCTAAGATGTTTCCTCAGCGTTATATTCCTACTGCGGTTTTGATGGAAGGATCGTTTACTTCGTTATATAAAAATCGTATCCCTCTAGCCATTGTTGAGAATAAAGAAATTGCTTTTGCTGATTCAAGTAAGAAAACCAAAATGGTGGTGATAAGTGATGGTGATATTATCCGAAATGATACGCGTGAAGGTAAACCTGTACCATTAGGATTAGATCGTTATTCGCGAACTACCTATGGAAATAAAACATTTATCCAAAATATCGTTGATTATTTTTGTGACGGGACTGGTCTAATGTCAGTGCGTGATAAGGAGTATAAATTACGTATGATCGATCCCGCAATCATTGAACAAAGTGCAACGAAATTAAAAGTGATCAATGCATCATTACCTGTAGTGTTGATATTGTTATTTGGCATGTTGAAATTTTATTTGCGCCGCCGCCGCTATACATCTTAAATGTTGTTGAAATTGTAATTTAATTATGAAAAAGAATTCTCGCATATTTCTAATTTTTTTGATTCTTGCTTCTGTTGCTGGATGGTTAATTTATAAAAGCACTTCAAATACCATTAAACCTGAATTACGTGATTTTGTGGTTGCAGATACCGCAGCAGTTGATAAAATTTTCTTAGCTGATAAGCAAGGAAATACTGCACTCTTGGAACGTAATCTTGGTGGTTATTGGACTGTTAATGGTAAGTATGTTGCACGTAGTTCAGGAATCAATACACTTCTTTTCACTATGAAGGCATTGGAAGTAAGAAGTCCTGTTGGAAAAAATTTGTACAACAATACCATGAAGTTGATGGCATCAAGTTCGGTGAAAACAGAAATCTATCAGCATGGTAAATTGGTTAAAACATATTATGTAGGACATCCTACCATGGATAACCAAGGAACATTTATGTATTTAGAAGGATCAAGCGTTCCATTCATTATGCAAATACCAGGGTTTGTTGGATATTTATCGACAAGGTATTTTGCCAGTGAAAAAGAATGGAGAGAACATGCTGTTTTTCGTTTTAATCCAAGAAGCATTACTGATATTAAGATCGAAAATTTTGTTAGTCCACTACGTTCTTTCGAACTTAAATTGAATCCCGATTCTACTTATTCGATTACTATGTTAAAGGGAAATAAGCCAGTTACTCCAATCGATCCGGCGAAGTTGAAAAAATATTTACTTTTTTACGGCAGTACAAATTATGAGCGCGAAGACAATCACCTCACTAAGGCTCAACACGATTCTTTATCGGTTCGTGGTCCCTTTGCTCGAATTGCAGTTTGCGATTCTAAAGGTAAAAATGCTAAAGTTGACTTGTATAGAATGCCTGTAAATCAGTACACTAAGATGCCTCTTGATGCTGAATCAGGCAAGCCTTTTCCTTATGATATGGATAAATTTACGATTCAAATTGTTGGCGATACTTCTTGGTATATTTGTCAATATTTTCATTTTGATAATATTTTGAAGGATCCTCAAAATTTTTATCCTGGAAAGGATAAAACTGCTTCTCAAAAACGAGACTAAATAGACCTTGTTACTTATATTTGTTGCCAGTTAATGTTTGGTTGAGTACTAGGCTAATGAAAATTGTTTACAACATTTTTTAGATTGGCTTAGGAATTAAAAAGTAAAGACTGAACTTTGAACTATTCTATATTGATCCAATACACTTATGAAATTTGTCGTTTCTTCAGTAACTCTCTTAAAGCAATTGCAATCGATCAGCGGTGCATTGCAATCGAGCACAGCATTACCAATCCTTGAAAATTTTCTCTTTGAACTTAGTCCTGGTTCATTGAAGGCATCAGCATCTGATTTAGAAACTACCATGAGCACTTCGCTTGATGTGGATTGTAAAGAAACTGGAAAGGTAGCTGTACCAGCCAAAATTTTATTGGAAACTTTAAAAACGTTTAGCGAGCAACCGCTTACTTTTAAAGTGAACAATGATATTACACAAGTCGAGATTAGTTCAGAAGCTGGTAAGTACAAGCTCACATGCGTAAATGGTGAGGAGTTTCCAAAGCTTCCTACTATCGATAAACCGAATACGATTGAAATGCCCAGCGATGTATTAGCGGAAGCAATTAACCGTACTTTATTTGCTACAGGTAATGACGAACTTCGTCCAGTAATGACGGGTGTTTATTGCCAGTTTGGTAAAGAGGGTTCTATTTTCGTTGCAACGGATGCACATCGCTTAGTGAGATATCGTCGTACTGATATTCGTTCAGCAAAAGAAACATCATTTATCCTTCCAAAGAAACCATTAGGATTATTAAAATCGAATCTTCCAAATACTAATACGCAAGTTAAAATTGATTACAACGAAGCGAATGCATTCTTTAGCTTTGATAATGTAAATTTAATTTGTCGCTTAATCGATGGCCGTTATCCTAATTACGAAGCTGTAATTCCTTTAGATAATCCAAATCGTTTGACAATCGATCGTGTATCCTTTTTTAATGCAATACGTCGTGTTTCCATTTTCTCAAACAAAACTACTCATCAAGTAAAGTTTCGTATTGCTGGTAGTCAAGTTGATATTTCAGCAGAAGATGTTGACTTTGGAAATGATGCCAATGAGCGCCTTGCTTGTAGCTATGATGGTAAAGATTTAGAAATTGCTTTCAATGCCAGATTCATTTCTGATATGCTCAATAATTTAACCACTGAACACATTGTGATGGAACTTTCGTTGCCTAATCGCGCTGGATTATTATCACCACCAAAAGAGGAGTCGGATGCAAATGAGGATTTGTTGATGTTAGTGATGCCAGTGATGATGAATTAAGAAATTCAGAATTTTGATCCGATAGCTTTTGGATTCCGCAATCCACTTTTCATAAAGTGATTAAGTGTTTTATCTCCAAGCATTTATTTTTAGTTAAAGATAAAAGATGGAGTTAAAGTTTAATTGCAATGTGAAATACAGAAAAATATTTTAACAAAAAAAGGGGCTGATAAAACTTAATTTTATCAGCCCCTTTTTTTGCTTTTTTTTAACAATAACTTTTAAAATTGCCCAAATTTTAGTCAGTGTAAAAAGTTGCATAGTTGATTATTTTATTATATATTTGAAAATCAACAAAAAATTTTATATGTTTAAATTTAAATTTCGATTATTAATTGTTTCCCTTTTATTTTTATTCGTCAATCAGATTGCATCTGCGCAATGTCCGGGTGTTTGCTCTCCTAACCTTTACGAAGAATTTAATTATCCTGCAAACACTTCTATCTTCAATGCAATAGGTGGTAGTGGTTGGTTGGGTGGATGGGATGTGCAAAACACTGCTACAACAGTACCTGGTTACAGTACTTTGAGCGGCAGCCTTTCATCAGGAACTATCAAAGCTTTTAACAATAAACTTTCGGGCGGCATTTCATTTAATACTATTGGCAGGTTTATCAATACAAGTAATAGTGTAGGATCACCTTTTGTTGGTCTTATTGATTCCGCAAATTTGGTGGGAGCACATGGTACGACTTTATATTTTGCAGTATTGATAAAAAAAAAGGGCAACAATCAACAGAACGTAAAAGTTACTTTGCATAAAGGTAACACTGCATGGGCTGCGAGTACAAGCGGAAGTTTTGGTTTTGGATATTTCGGTTTAAGTTCAGAAACAAGTGGCACTAAGTTTTGGAGTTTGCAATTGGAAAGTGCAATTACTAAATCTTCGGTACAGATTAAATTTGACACGACAGCACTTATCGTTCTTAAAATGGAGTTTCTAACTAACAGCACCAAATTCTCGCTGTTTGTAAATCCTGCAACAATAGGTTCGGGTGGCGAACCTACAACACCAACACTCACACAAACCATTAGCAAAGTGATGGACTTTAAATCAATGGCTATTCGTTTAGGAGATGCCGCAGCACAAGGTGAGATTGATGAACTACGAATGTCAACTACTTATCCGTGTGCTACGCCTGATGCATCTACTGCTTACAACTTATTACCGATTGCAAATTTTACATCGAATGTTACCAGCGGAACACTTCCATTTACTGCAAGTTTTAATGGTACCTTATCGGCTGACCCAGATGGTACGATTTCAAATTATAACTGGAGTTTTAGCGATGGAGGAACAGCAACAGGCGTAGCTACAAATTACCATTTCAACAATCAAGGTGCAATAGTTGCGACACTTACTGTTAAAGATAATTGCGGTTCGACCAATGCCCTTTCCACAACTATTTCTGTAAATAATCCGAACGGCTATTTTAGTTGTTTCTCAACACCACAGTTGAGCAAGTTTGGAGCGTGTGATAGTGTTTCGGGTGGGGGAGAAATTATTATTTCAGGAGGCACAAGCTATTCATTAAAAAACATCAAAACAGGCAACATCATAAATCAGGTGTTAGGTACTTTTTCTAATTTGAATGCCGGATATTACAACCTTTCAGCTATAGGAGCTTTTGGGTGTAAAGACACTTTTAATTTGCAGGTTCCCATTAGTCACGAATGTGCAGGACAAGCACGTGGTACCCTTATGAAGATGGGAATTAATGTAGAAGAGTTGGATTATTTCAGTCAGTGTGCATCGTTTAAAGACTACATGAAATCATCACAAAATTTTTTTAGTGCAAGAACAAATGGCAGTGGTAGTTTTGATTCAGGAGTAATGAATGAAATACCTGTTGATGTCGATGGTTATCCATTGCAAGTTCCAGTTTCTACAAGTGATGGTTTGCAAAAAGTACGAAAGATAATTTCGAGTAAAATCACTCACATGCCTTTGGATACTAATTATGTTTTGTTGTATGATGGTAGCGGTTCGATTATAATGGGTGGTGGTGCTACTACAAAAAGCAGCTCACCTGGAATAATGGTAGTAAAAGTTACTGGAATAACCAATGTATGGATTGATATTACTTCTTCTTCGATTACAAATCATGTTAGGAATATTCGGTTTATGCGTGCAGCCGATACTGCCTCCTATCAAACTGAACCTTTTGATGATCGGTTTTTAAATATCCTATGCAATTTTAGTTGTATAAGAACAATGGACTGGACTTGTACAAATAACAACACCAATACCACATGGACAAACCGAACACTTCCTACATTTCATTCACAATCGCAATTGGCAACCGGAAAAAAAGGTGTTGCTTATGAACATCTTTGTCAATTGGCTAATATTACAGGTAAAGATATTTGGGTAAACGTACCGCATTTGGCAGATGATAATTACATCACCGAAATGGCAAACTTATTTAAAACAAATTTGAATCCGGGCATAAAAGTTTTTTTAGAATTTAGTAATGAAGTATGGAATTCGAGTTTTGGTCAATCAACATCGGTAAATAATGCAGGACCTCAAAATATTTCAACAGGTCGTAGGTATGCGCTACGGTGTGCACATGTATTTACCATCTGGAAACAACAATGGGGCAATGATGCTACAAGGGTAATCAGAGTGTTAGGAACTCAAGCAGCAAGTAACAGTACATCGCAAAATGAAATGGCTGAATTGCAATCCAATTTCGATGTGTTATCACCTGCATTATATTTTAATTATACTAATGATGCAACATGTTATTCAAGCCTTAAAGCTGCAGGCTCTGCCGCTACTGCGCACGATGTGTTGAACTGTGCAAAGAATGATTTCTTTAATCATGCTTCCAGTTTTTTGCAAAACAGTAAGGATGCATGGATGTATGGAAAAGGAGTAGTGTATTATGAATGGGGACAAGGCATGACCTCAGGTAAATTAGAAGCTTTCCAAGACTCTAATTATGCATCTCAAATTTCGGTTGAGATGGGGCAATTCTATCAACAAGTTATTGATTCTATGAAACGATGGAATACCGACCAAATAAATCCTTACTCACTCACTGGAAACAGACAATCAGTATTTGGTTCGTGGGGTCATTTAGAATACATTAATCAGAATATTATTACAGAACCCGCACCAAAGTTTAGTGCCCTTCTTGCTAATATAAATCCAGCCGTTCAAGGCACTTGCTTTTATCCTGGTGTGCCCATTTCTGCTTCGTCAGCTGCTAATGGAAGCATCAACCCCTCCGGTACAGTATTGGCAACTGTAAATGGCAATCAAACATTTGCGATAACACCTAACGCTGGTTTTTGTATTCAAAATGTTTTAGTAGATGGAAATAATGTTGGAGCCGTTTCTTCCTTTACATTTACAAATATTACTGCAACACACACCATCAGCGTAACTTATACAATTGCTGTTATACCCTCCATAATTATTTCCACTGCTGCAACAACCATTTGCAGAAACAGCAATACAATTTTTAATGCGATTGGAACAAATACAGGTTCTTCACCAACGTTTCAATGGAAAAAAAATAACATTTTAGTTGGAACAGGAAGTTCATTTACGTTTGCCCCAAATACTCTCTCAAATAGCGATACAGTTAAATGTATTTTAACAGCAAACAATGTTTGTCAAACTTCAGCGACAGCAAATAGCAATTCAATTATTTTAACGGTAAATCAATCGTTAAGTGCACCAGTTGCAATCACTACTATTAGTAAAACAGCAAGCTCAATAAATTTATCGTGGTCAACAATTGCAGGTGCGGCAAGCTATCAATTAGATGTTGCTAATGATTCAAATTTTACGTCATTACTAATTGGTTATTCAAATTTAAGTGTAGCAGCAACTTCGCAAAGTATTTCTGGATTAACACCGAGTACTATTTATTTTGTACGAATAAGAAGTGTGAGTACATCAGGATGTATTTCAATTAATTCATCCACATACAACGATACAACGCCAGCAAACGTGGCAACACTTACTATCACAGTTTTTATTCAAGGATTATATTCTGGAGGTAGAACAATGACTCCTGCACTTTTTAATGCCAATGGTTCTTCTCCTAATAACATTGCTGATAGTATTTTGGTTGAACTGCACTCAAACACTTCTCCATTCGATTTAGTTTATTCAAAAAATGGAATGTTAGGCACTAATGGCAATGCTTCATTTATCTTTCCTGTTGCCGCAATTGGAAATTCATATTACATCATATTAAAAAATCGAAATGCCATGGAAACTTGGAGTGCATTACCTGTTGTAATTTCTTCAAATACTTTTTATGATTTTAGTTCGACAGTTACACATTAAAAAATAAGTAATGTAAAAAGTTTCCAAATTCAACTACAATCCTTTCGTAATGTTTAATTTAGATAAGTCAACAAAGATTTAAGTTAACAGTTAATTAAATTGAAGAATTCATTCTCTATTTTAACACTTTTGTTAATTAGTTAAAGATGGAGTCTTTATTATAAATTGAAAGATTACGTTTCAATTAGCACATTCATTTTTGTAACTTTGTAATTATACTATGGAGCAAAGCGAACGACATAAAGCACAAGATGATACCTCTGAGGAGCCAATAGTTCTTGATCCAGAGGCTGAAAAGAAGGAAATCCTTAAACGTTACAGAGCATTATTAAAAGCATGTAAAGAAAATATAGATAAAGGCGAACGTAAGATGATTCGCAAAGCTTTCGATATTTCTTTAGAAGCACATAGTGGTATGCGTCGTAAATCGGGCGAACCATATATTTTTCATCCAATAGCAGTAGCACAAATTGCCGCCGAAGAAATTGGTTTAGGTGCAATTGCTATTGTATGCGCACTCTTACACGATGTAGTGGAAGATACCCATTACACACTCGAAGACATTGAGAAATTATTTAATAAGAAAGTTGCCGGAATTGTTGATGGATTAACTAAAATCTCTGGCGTTTTTGATCATACCAGCTCATTACAAGCTGAGAATTTTCGTAAGATGTTACTTACGCTGAGTGATGATGTGCGTGTGATACTTATCAAGTTAGCCGATCGTTTGCACAACATGCGTACGCTTGGTTCCATGCCTCGCGATAAGCAGTTGAAGATCGCCTCCGAAACAGCATATTTATATGCCCCTTTAGCTCATCGTCTAGGTTTGTATGCTATCAAGACAGAGCTCGATGACTTGTCGTTAAAATATACAGAGCCTGATGTTTTTAAAACAATTGCACTTAAGCTTCAGCAAAGTAAACGTGATCGTGATAAATTCATTCAAGAATTCAGCAGACCAATATGTGAAGAGTTAGATAAAGAAGGTTTTAACTACGAGATAAAAGGTCGCCCCAAGTCTATAAATTCCATTTGGAATAAGATGAAAAAGCAAGGGGTAACTTTTGAAGAGATTTATGATTTATTTGCAATCCGAATTATTATTGAATCAGAACCTGATAAGGAAAAGGCTGATAGCTGGAAAGCTTATTCCGTAGTAACAGATTATTATACGCCCAACCCAGATAGACTGCGTGATTGGATAAGTACCCCAAAGGCGAATGGTTATGAATCACTGCATACTACGGTGATGAGTAAAGAAGGCAAGTGGGTGGAAGTTCAGATCCGCACAAAGCGTATGAATGAAATCGCTGAGAAAGGATATGCGGCACACTGGAAATACAAAGAATCAAATCCTGAAAGTGCTCTCGATGATTGGATAACACGAATTCGTGAGATGCTTGAAAATCCAGATTCCAATGCACTCGATTTTATTGATGATTTTAAATTAAATTTATTTGCGGATGAGATTTTTGTCTTTACTCCTAAAGGTGAAATTAAAACTTTACCTGTTGGAAGTACTGCATTGGATTTTGCTTTTGAAATTCATACCGATATCGGAACGCGATGTATCGGTGCAAAAATTAATCATCGGTTAGTAACGATTTCTTCCGTACTTAATTCTGGCGATCAAATTGAAATTCTTACTTCATCGAAACAACGTCCGAAAGATGATTGGTTAGGTTATGTGGTCACTGCTAAGGCGAAGTCAAAAATCAAGAATGCGTTAAAAGAAGAGAAACGTAAACTTGCCGATGATGGTAGAGGCATCTACGAGAGAAAATTACGTAGCTTAAAAATAGATGAGAATTCATTTAACATGAACGACCTTTTGTTGTTCTATAAAATATCGAATCAGTTAGATTTCTATCATCGTGTTGCACTCGAAGTTATCGATCTTAAAAATCTTCGTGATTTCTTTGAGCAAAAAGATACAGGAAAATTAAAATTACCTGTTAAATCAGATCAGCAAACCTTTGAAGAACTTGTAAAAAACATTCGTGGTAAAAGCGATATGTTGGTGATAGGTGAGGGGATTGATAAGATCGATTATAAACTTTCTCCTTGTTGTAATCCAATTCCCGGTGACGATGTTTTTGGTTTCATTACCATCAATGATGGAATCAAAATTCATCGAACAAATTGTCCGAATGCAATTCAGTTAATGTCGAATTATGCGTATCGTATTGTGAAAGCGCGCTGGTTTGGTGATCAACAAATTGCATTTTTAGCAGGTATTAAAATGACAGGAATGGATGATGTTGGTGTAGTGAATAATATCACAAAAATTATATCCTCCGAATTAAAAGTGAATATTCGTTCACTAAATATTGAAAGTAAAGACGGCTTATTTGAAGGGATGATCATGCTCTTCGTTCACGATACAGAACATCTTACCACTTTAATTAAGCGACTTAATAAACTGCCGGGAATCATTAACGTTTCTCGCATCGATGCCAATACATGAGCCATCCACTACAAACAAAACAGATTCAAGAGGATCTTAAAGATAAAGTTCAACAGATTTTTACCGATTTTCTGGAACAACAAGGATTGCGAAAAACGCCTGAACGCTTTGCCATTTTACGAGAAATATATTCCATCAACGAGCATTTCGATGTAGAATCCCTTTATAGTCACATGATTAATAAAAAATATCAAGTGAGTAGAGCCACATTATACAATACGATTGAGCATTTATTAGCATGTAACTTGGTGACAAAGCATCAATTTGGAAAAAATATAGCCCAATTTGAAAAATCATATTCTTTTAAGCAGCACGATCATCTCATTTGCCAGGATTGTGAACGCGTTTTGGAATTTTGTGACCCACGAATTCAGCAAATTCAAACCATGATGGGACAATTATTAGAGTTTGAAGTGACACATCACAGCTTAAACCTTTACGGAAAATGCAATAAGTTATCGTCATCTGGCGAATGTGAACATTTCAAGACAAAAAAACCGATAACTTTGGCGAAGAGTTAAAAAAAATATGGAATTCGGATACAATATCACTGACAAAAGCAAGTACACTCTTGTTAGTCTAAAGGGGAATTTGATTGAGAAAAATCAAGCCAATGAGTTAATGGACGACATTAGCACGATGACGGAAAAAGATGGAAGTAATTTCGTGATTGATTTAGCTGACTTCAAATACATGAATAGTACTGGACTAAATGTATTGCTAGGCATACTTTCGAAAGCTCGTAAATCTGGAGGTGAAGCAGTAATTTGTGCGGTACCTGAAAAAATTAAAACCCTTTTGGTAATCACTAAACTGGTGAATGTTTTTTCGGTTGTCGATAATGAAGATTTAGCTGCAGCAGCATTTCAGAATTAATAATCATATTGAACATTTCTAATTTGCATTTATGCTTTGGGAATGCTCGTTTAATAAGTTTTAATAATTTCAGAAATAACCACTATTTCTGAAATTTGTATTTCGTATAAATTCAATTTGTTCAATCGTTCACGACGAGAATCAATTTCAATAGCTTTACAATGAAAGTAGACGTATTATTAGGTTTGCAATGGGGTGATGAGGGAAAAGGAAAAGTAGTTGACGTACTTACTCCTCGTTATGATGTTATTGCTCGTTTTCAAGGTGGCCCGAATGCTGGTCATACTTTAGAGTTTGAAGGTATCAAGCATGTTTTGCATACGATTCCTTCTGGCATATTTCATCCTGGCAAAATTAATGTGATTGGTAACGGAGTTGTTATTGATCCTGTAGTTTTCAAAAAAGAAATTGATGCATTAGTTGAACGCGGAGTTGATGTAAAAGCAAATCTTTTTATTTCGCGTAAAGCGCATTTGATTTTACCAACACATCGTTTATTGGATGCTGCTTCTGAAGCTTCAAAAGGAAAGGAGAAAATCGGATCTACATTAAAAGGTATTGGTCCTTCCTACATGGATAAAACCGGTCGTAATGGTTTACGTGTTGGTGATGCCGAACATCCTGATTTTATTTCACGCTACAATGTTTTAGTTCAGAAGCATAAAGATTTATTAGCACATTATAAGTTCGAATATAATTTAGCAGATCTTGAGCCAGCATTTATGGAAGCGGTTGAGTTTTTACGCACTTTAAAATTAATTGACAGTGAGTATACTTTAAATAAATACATTGATGAAGGAAAATCAATTCTCGCTGAAGGTGCACAAGGTTCATTGCTAGATATAGATTTTGGTGCTTATCCTTTTGTAACATCATCGCATACAATTACCGCAGGAACATGCATTGGATTAGGTATTGCTCCTTCAAAAATTGGTGAAGTATACGGAATCTTTAAAGCATATTGCACAAGAGTTGGTAGTGGTCCATTCCCAACGGAATTAGAAGACGAAACAGGTGAACTTTTACGCAAGCGAGGAAATGAGTTTGGTTCTACTACAGGTCGTGCACGTAGATGCGGATGGTTGGATATTCCAGCACTTAAATATGCAATCATGTTAAATGGAGTAACGCAACTTATAATGATGAAATCAGATGTGTTGAGTGGCTTTGAAAAAATAAAAGTTTGTACTCACTATCGTTATAAGGGAAAACAAATTGATTACATGCCTTATGATGTAGTGCATGAAACGTTAGAGCCTGTTTACGAAATTTTAGAAGGATGGAGTCAAAATTTAGAACAGGTTTCAGATCTTGATGAACTACCAACGGCATTGCACGATTACGTTGCATACATCGAAAGAGTAACAGGATTACCAATAACAATTATTTCTGTTGGTCCCGATCGTAAACAAACATTATTACGTCAGGCGGTGCTTAGATGAGTAGTAAGTTGAAATATTTTTTTCTAATTTCATTGCTGATTCCTTTCTCCATTTTTGCTCAGAAAGCCAAGCAAATTGAAATCATTCAAGCAGGTTCACTTGAAGGTAGTAAAATTAATGGAGAAGAAGTTCGTCGTTTAGTTGGTGACGTTATCTTCAAGCAAGAAACTACATTTTTATATTGTGATTCAGCAATATTTTTTGTGCTTACCAATAGCATTGATGCGTATGGTGATGTTCGCGTAGAAGGTGAAAAAGCAAAGTTGAATGGTGACTTTTTGCATTATGAAGGTAATACTAAAATTGCTGTCATCACTGGAAAAGTTGTTAAAATGACTGATGGTAAAGCAGTACTTACAACTGATAAATTAAACTACGATTTAGTTAATGATATTGGTGAGTTTACAACTGGTGGCAAAGTTGAAGATAAAGAAAATGTACTAACAAGTAAACATGGTTATTATTATAGCAAAGATAAAACTGTATTTTTTAAAGATAACGTTGTTCTAACAAATCCGAAATATATTATGAAATCGGATACGCTAAAATATAATTCACTAAACGAAACCACTTATTTTTTTGGTCCAAGCACGATACAAAGTACTGATAAAGACAGTGGATTTATTTATTGCGAATACGGATGGTACAATACCAAAACAGAGAAATCATACTTCAGTAAAAATGCGTATATCCAGTCGAAGGAAACTAAATTAAGTGGTGATAGTTTGTCGTATGATCGAGATACAGGAATTGGTAAAGCATGGAAAAATGTTAATGTTACCGATACGGTACAAAAAATAATTATCAGTGGTGAATATGCTACATTAGATGAAAAAAAAGCTGAGTCATTCGTCACTGGTAAAAGTATGTTGACAAAAATTCTTGATACTGATTCAATTTATTTGCATGCAGATACTTTATATGCCAAGCAAGATTCGGTAACGAAATTAAAAACTTACTTTGCATATTATCATACGCGAATTTTTAAAACAGATTTACAAGGACAGTGCGATTCGTTGGTGTATAGTTCGAAAGATTCTACCATTTATTTTTATGGCACACCTATTTTATGGAATAATAAAAATCAATTAACTGCGACTTTAATCACCATTAAATTAGCGAACAATAAATTACAATCAATGAATCTTCTAGCAAATTCTTTCATTACTGGATTGGAAGATTCTTTGCGTTACAATCAGGTGAAGGGAAGAAACATGATTGGATATTTTGTGCAAAACAAATTGGATAATATTCATGTTATAGGAAATGGGCAAACCATTTATTACATCCGAAATGGTAAGAAGCAATTGACTGGAGTAAACAAAGCCGACTGTAGTGATATGTTGATTTATTTAGATAGTAGTAGAGTGAAACAAATATCATTATTGAATAAACCAGATGCAACATTGTATCCTATTAAGGAACTTCCACCAATGGAATTACGCCTTAAAGATTTTGCATGGTTTGGAGAGATGCAACCGAAGACGAAGGAAGATATTTTTGAATGGAAGAAGTAATTAATTCATAATTCACAATTCACAATTCATAATTCACAATTCACAATTCACAATTCACAATTCACAATTAAACTTTGGAGAAGTAAGTTAATAATAAAAATAAAATAATATTAATAAATAAATAAAAACATGATACGTAAAGCAACAGCTGTTTGGAACGGCTCAGGAAAAGAAGGTAATGGAAACCTAACAACACAAAGTACAGTATTGAACAAGACGCAATATTCTTTCAATTCGCGATTTGCGGATGGTGTTGGAACAAATCCAGAAGAATTAATTGCGGCAGCGCATGCGGGATGTTTCACAATGAAATTAAGTTTTGTTTTAGGAGAAGCGAAGTTTACTCCTGAATCATTGGAAACTACTTGTGAAATCACTTTTGAAAATGGTGCAGTAACAAAATCGCATTTAAAAGTTTCTGGTAAAGTATCGGGAATCTCTGATGCTGACTTTCAAGCTGCAGTAAAAAATGCAGAAGAAAATTGTCCAATCTCTAAATTATTAAAGACAGAGATTACTTCGGAAGGAGTGTTGGTAGCATAATATAATACTTATAAAAAAGCTCCATCAATCATAGATTGATGGAGCTTTTTTATTGAATATTACACGTAGATAATATTTCTAATTAATTGAAAAGTGAACCCAAATTATTTATTTTTTTCAAAATGTATTTTTTCTGATGATTCGGATATTTATTCTAATTTAAAGTGAAAGCTCTCAGTTATATCATAGCAAAGGTTTAACGTTTCAGAGTGTATTGGTAGTATAAATGATTTCAGACCTGTATACTTATCTAATAAAAATGTATTTGCATTAGGCTATTTTTAAGTAAATTTGAGGACACACATACAACCATGAAAAAGATTTTTACTTTAATTGTTCTGATACATACCATATTTAATTTTGAGAATGCCAATGCATCGCATATTGCTGGTGGAAGCTTGACCGTTCAATATACAGGAATTACTAACACTTACCTTGTCAAATTAACTCTTTATAAGGATTGCTTGGGAATACCTTTAGCACCTAATGAAAATATAAGTATTGTTGGTGATACTAATCAGCTTTCATTAAATGTCAACCTTGTCACTTCTGGACCTGTTAGCCGTGGAAATTGTATTCCTTTAAACACCTGTAACAATTTTACTACTCTTGAAGTTGGTGAATATGAGGGAACAATCACCTTGCCCTCAAGAAGAACTGATTGGTTATTTTCATACAATGGATGTTGCAGAAGTAGTACTGTAACAAATTTAATGTTTTGCACAGGCATGAGCATTAGTGCTTTACTTGATAATCAAACTGATTCAATCAATAGTCTTCCACAAATTATTCAGCCAACTATTTCTGGCTTTTGCCTAGGTATTGCATCAACATATTCATTCAATGCGTTTGATGTTGATGGAGATAGTCTGGCCTATTCTTTAATAAGGCCTTTAGATGATATCGATTCTGTGATTCCTTATAGTCCGGGGTTTTCAAATGTGAATCTAGTAAATCAGAATATTCCAGTAAATTTTGACAGCATAAATGGTATCATTTCTTTCACTCCGAATAGTGGTGGATATTATGTTTTTGCTATGCAGATAAGAGAATATAAAAATGGAACCCTTACCGGAAGTATTACACGTGATATTGTTTTGAATGTAACGAATGGAACTTATAATCCAAACCAGATTCAGGGTACCGTTTATTTTGATGCTAACAGCAATAATATTAAAGATGTTAATGAATATGGAATCAATGGTTTATTAATGAATAGTCCAACTTCAAATACTTATGGTCATATAAACGCGTCAGGAGATTATTTTATTAATGTAATAACGGGAACACAAACAGTTCTTGTAAATAATATTCCATATACATTAAGTCCAAATCCTACATCTTACACTTATAATTTTCCAGGAGTTTTCCAGATAATTCCTAATCAGGATTTCGCTCTACAACCCTCACCTGGTGGAAGTGATCTTGAAATATCATTGTCAGGTTGGTTCGTTAGACCGAATAATTTAGCAGATTATTATTTATATCTAAAAAATATTGGAACAGATACTGTGAATGCAACCATATCTGTAATTCTCGATCACAATTTAACTTTTTACAGTTCTGATTTAACACCTTTACTAATTTCAGGTGATACAATTAAATGGAGTGTAGATTCTATTCTTCCTTTCAAGCAAGTTGAGATTAATTTTATGGCATATTGTGATCCCTCAACAATAATTGGAACTACAATAACAAATACAGCCAATGTTGCTTCTTCTGGCCCTGATCAGGATTTACTTAATAATGTTGATACGCTTATCCAGACGTCAAGAAATTCGTTCGATCCTAATTCAAAAGTTGCAAGCCCTTCAACAGGAATTTATAGATCGAAACTTGGTGAAAAATTTATTGATTATCATATTAATTTTCAAAATACTGGAACTGCTCTAGCCATAAATATTTTGATTACCGATACTTTATCTTCTTCATTAGATATTTCTACACTCGAAATTATAACAGTAAGTCATCAATACAAATTGGAAATCATTGGAACACATATTCTGAAATTCTCTTTCGACAGTATTTTTCTTCCAGATAGTGGAAGTAATGAACCTCTAAGTAAAGGATATGTTATTTTTAGAATCAAACCATTCCATTCTGGAATTACTGCTAATAGTATTGTAAATCGCGCAGCAATTTATTTTGATACAAACGCTCCAGTTATAACTGCTGATGCTGTTACACCAATATTATCAAATGTTGGATTTATAAATTTGAACAATGATATTAATAGTGATTTAACTTTATATCCAGTACCTGCAAACGGTGTTTTAAATTACTCACTTACAGGAAACGAAAAAATAAAAAATATTGTTTTAACAAACATACTTGGCGAAAGAATAATGGAAGTAAATTCACCAATAAACAATACAATTCAAATTAGCCAATTACCATCAGGCGTATATTTATTCAAATGCGAAACAACGAAAGGAAAACATTATGTAAAAAAATTAATTGTAAATAAATGATAAATAAAAAGCGGCTGTCGATACTTTTCTCGACAGCCGCTTTTAATAAAAATTACATTTTATTTCTTAAAAACTTTTTTCAAATTATCTGTCACCTGAGCTGATGGATCTTTTCTAATTTTTGCTTCTTCCTGCGCAACTAAAACAAACATTCCATCAATTGCTTTTTGCGTAACATAAGCATTCAAATCAGGATTTACCTTTCTAACAAATGGAACTTGATTGTATGACTTAGATAATGGGGTCCAATATTTAGTGATTTGTACTTTGCTTAATGATGCTTGAATAATTGGTGTAAACTCATTTATTAAATCAGTTGTAGTTACTCGTTTTAAAAATTGTGTAGCTTCATCGTTCTTTCCAGTTAAAATAGCAAGACCATCACTAATATTCATTTTTTTTACTGCATTTATAAAAATGGGAGCAGCTTTTACTGCCGCATCTTCCGCAGCACGATTTAATTGTTTTTCAAATTTATCAACCTGACTTTTCATTCCAATACTAACAAGCGTATTTTTCATTTCCCTTGCTTCACTTGGAAATGGAATTTTTATCAAATCATTTTTGTAAAAACCATCTAGCTTAGAAGCTTTATCACCAGCATTTTTACTTCCTATTGTAAGTGCCTCTTTTAGTCCAGAGATAATATCCTCGTTAGATAAGCCATGACCTAGAGAGCTATTAACGGTATTAAACACGTTATTAAAATTTATCTGAGCTTTCGTTATCACTGATGATAGAAGAAAGATAATGAGGAGTTGTTTTTTCATTTTTTTATATGTTGCAATTCTTTAGAACCGCGTGTTGCGCCTACCAATTATTTTGCCGCAAACTTAGTCAAACATTTTCCCAATCAAGTGATCATTGTTACTTCATCATTTAAATACCTTTGCAATTCGAATAAACTATCGTTATGCTTGCGGAAATAATTACTATTGGAGATGAAATTTTGATCGGTCAGATTGTGGATACTAATTCTGCATGGATGGGACAACAATTAAATCAAGCGGGAATTAAAGTTCATCAGATAAGTTCTGTGGCGGATGAAATGACTCATATCCATAAGGCAATTGATGAAGCATGTAACCGTGTGCAACTAATCTTGATTACTGGCGGTCTTGGTCCTACAAAAGATGATATTACCAAAAAAGCACTTTGTGAATACTTTAAAGTAGGTAATCGTTTTGATGAACAAACTTTTAAAAACATTGAGCGTCTTTTTAATCTACGTGGTCGCGATGTATCGTTGATAAACCGTCAACAGGCAGATGTTCCTGAAAATTGTACTGTTTTAACAAATAAAGTTGGAACTGCTTCTGGAATGTGGTTCGAAGAGAAGGGCTGTGTGTTTGTATCGATGCCAGGCGTGCCACATGAAATGCAGTATTTGATGACCAACGAAGTATTGCCTCGACTAAAAGCAAAATTCGAGACGCCATTTATCATGCATCGCACGTTACTTACGCAGGGCGTTGGTGAAAGTTTTTTGGCGGAACTTATTACTGATTTTGAAGACAATCTGCCTAAGGAATTTAAACTTGCTTATTTACCAGCTTCAGGTATGGTTCGTTTGCGCTTGACAGCCTCAGGTGATGAAGAATATATCCAAAAAAAGATGAATGAGCTCGTTCATCAATTAGAGGAAAAAATTAAAGATTATGTTTTCGGTTATGATGAACAGCAAATAGAAGAAGTTTTAGGAAATCTTCTGCGAAAGCTAAAGCTCACCATCTCAACGGCCGAAAGTTGCACAGGTGGATACATAGCTCACTTATTGACTTCAATAGCTGGTAGCTCCGAATATTATATGGGTTCAACGGTTACCTATTCTTATAAAAGTAAATCGGATATCTTGGGATTACCCGAAGAGTTAATTTACAAGCACGGTGCCGTAAGTGAAGAAGTTGTTAGAGCGATGGCAGAAGGGGTAAAGCAAAAATTTGGTACTGATTGCGCAATTGCGACTTCAGGAATTGCTGGTCCTGGTGGTGGAACTCCCGATAAGCCCGTTGGCACTGTTTGGATTGCTATCTCCACTCCAAAAGGAACATTGGCAAAAAAAGTATTGCTAGGTGATAATCGACTAAGAACAATTCAAGTGGCTGCAACAACCGCTATTAATATTCTTCGCAAACAACTTCTATCTGAAAACTAGTCACTTAAATAAATCTAGTAAATGCCCAATGATTAGTGTATACGAATTCATCGAATATGATTTATTGTTTAATTATCTGTGAAAGATAGTTTTAACGGATTTTTAGATAATTGTGAATTGTGAATTATAAATTCTTTTCCCTACTTTTGCCCCCTCATTAAAAATATAAAAAGATCATGTCTCAGATCTGTGATTTAACAGGAAAGCACGCTATCAAGGGTCACCACGTTAGCCACTCTAATCATAAAACAAACCGTAGATTCAATCCGAATTTGCAAACAAAGAGGTTTTATATGCCTGAAACAGGTGAATGGATTACTTTAAAAGTAAGTACTTCAGCACTTCGTACCATCAATAAGATTGGTATTACTGAAGCTATCACCCGAGCAATCGTAAAAGGCAAGCTCTAATATATCGGGGTAATTCCTGGTTGAAGACAGCCGGTAATCTGATCATTGGTTATTTTTACGCAATGAACCTCAGATTACCGGCTTTATTTTTATCCCTACTGATCCTTCAGTCGATTTCAGCCAAAGCACAATGGGACGATACAGACAGATTAAAACCTTCTTTTCATAAAGGTAGACGAGAAGCTTTTCGAGCATTACTGCCAGAGAAATCGGTGGCGATTTTTTTTGCTAATCCAACACGAACACGATCTAATGATGTCGACTATCAATATAGTCAAGATCCGAATTTTTATTATCTCACAGGATATCTCGAGCCAAATGCGCTTTTATTTATCTTTAAAGATTCAGTAAATCTTGATGGACAGCAAGTCAATGAAATGATTTTTGCTCAGCAAAGAAATCCGAAAAGAGAAGTGTGGACAGGCCAACGATTAGGCGTTGAAGGAGTAAAGAAAAATTTAGGGTTTCAAGCCGTTTATAATGGAGCTGATTTTAAAGAGTTCGGACTTGATTTCGCGAAGTACAATCAAATCCTCGTGAAATTTCCTGATGCGCCTTCGAATGAGAATGATGATTCAGCAGATATTGCAGATTTATCAGATCAGGTAAATGTGAAATTAAAAGCTTTCTCAGATAAGGTTGATAATGGAATCGCTGATCGTTTTCTTAAACAATTACGAGAAGTGAAATTGCCTGAGGAATTAGCGTTGATGCAAAAGGCAATTGATATTTCTACAATAGGATTTATTGAGATGATGAAAACATTGAATCCATCAATGACAGAATATCAAGCGCAAGCCATTGTAGAATACCAGATGAAAAAGAATGGATCAGAATATCCTGGATATGGCTCCATTGCTGGATCAGGACCAAATGGTTGTGTGTTACATTATACCTTTAATCGCAAACAGCTTGTTGATGGTGAATTACTCCTTGCTGATATGGGTGCAGAATACCATAATTATACTGCCGACATCACGCGCACGATTCCAGTAAATGGTAGATTTTCTGCTGAACAAAAAATTATTTATCAGCTTGTTTTGGATGCTCAAAATGCTGGGATAGCGGCTTGCATTGATGGAAATAGTTTTCGCTCAACACATAAAGCAACTACGGAGGTAGTTACTAAAGGCTTGATGGAGTTAGGAATTATCAAGACCGAAAGTGATTATAAATTGTATTTTATGCATGGAACTTCACATTATTTGGGTTTGGATGTTCATGATGCTGGAACTATGGGACCCTTAAAGGTAGGTACTGTAATAACTGTAGAGCCAGGGATTTATATTCCTAAAGGTTCTAACTGCGACCCAAAATGGTGGAACATTGGAATTCGAATAGAAGATGATATACTCATAACCGATGCTCAACCGCGAATTTTATCGGGAGCTTTGCCCCGTGAGATTAAAGATATTGAGCAGTTGATGTCGAAGTAAAAGAGGATACAGGAACAAATCAATAAAAGATTTGTATTTTGTTTATTAAATTATATCTTTGCAACCCTCTAAAAAGGGAACCGTAACAATAAAATTAATCATGGCAAAGAAAGGTAACCGTATTCAAGTGATCATGGAGTGCACAGAGCACAAAACAAGTGGCCTTCCGGGAACATCACGTTACATCACTACGAAGAATAAGAAAAACACTTCAGAGCGTTTGGAATTGAAGAAATTCAATCCAATCATGAAGAAGATGACTGTTCACAAAGAAATTAAATAATCAGGTTTTTACCTTCTAAAAATAGAGTACAATGGCAAAGAAAGTAGTTGCAACCCTTAAGTCGGGTAAAGGAAAAGAATTCTCGAAAGTTATTAAAATGGTGAAATCACCAACAGGTTCATACTCCTTCAAAGAAGAAGTTGTTCATAATGATCACATCAAAGATTTTCTTAAAGACAAATAATACTGGCAATCAACCAAACCAATAGCTTCTTTCGTTAGAGAGAAGCTATTTTTGTTTTGAGCCTTTTTAAATTAATCATCAACTATGGGATTGTTTGGATTATTTAACCGTGAAAAGAAAGAGTCGCTTGATAAAGGGCTAGAGAAAACACGCGAAAGTTTTTTTTCGAAGATCACCAAAACATTTATTGGAAAGTCGACGATTGATGATGAGGTGCTTGATAATCTAGAAGAAGTATTAGTGACGAGTGATGTTGGAGTCGAAACAACATTGAAAATTGTTAAGCGAATTCAAGATCGCGTTGCTCGTGATAAATATGCAGGTACTTCAGAATTAAATCGTTTTTTGAAAGAAGAGATTATTGATTTGATGGCTGAAAATAAATCGGAAGATGTAAAAGATTTTAATCATCTTGAAAATTTACCATCGAAGCCATATGTAATTATGGTTGTTGGCGTAAATGGCGTTGGTAAAACTACAACCATTGGTAAACTAGCTTATCAGTTTAAAAAGGCTGGTAAGAAAGTGATGCTTGGTGCCGCTGATACTTTCCGTGCCGCTGCCGTTGATCAACTTACTATTTGGGCAAATCGTGTTGATGTTCCAATCGTTAGTCAGGGCATGGGTGCAGATCCAGCTTCTGTTGCTTTTGACACTGTTTCTTCTGCTGTTGCTCAAGGTGTGGATGTATGTATCATTGATACAGCTGGACGATTACACAACAAGATTCATTTGATGAATGAACTTTCTAAAATTCATAAAGTAATGCAAAAGGTAGTTCCTGATGCACCACACGAAATCCTTTTGGTCTTAGATGCATCAACAGGTCAGAATGCTATTGAACAAGCGCGACAATTTATTGCAGCAACAGAAGTAAATGCTTTAGCACTAACAAAATTAGATGGTACTGCAAAAGGTGGTGTAGTAATTGGCATCTCCGATCAGTTTAAAATTCCTGTGAAATATATAGGAGTAGGAGAAAAGATGGAAGATCTTCAACTATTCGATAGAACAGAATTCGTGAGTTCACTCTTTAACGAAAACTAAAATCATCATGCTACGTAAATTATTGTTGTTGTTATTTCTTATCTCAAACTATTGTTTGAATGCGCAATCATTTACGATTGAAGTGCAAGATAATAATGGACTCATGCATCAAAATAATATCTATCATTTTACACAAGATAGTTTAGTGATTACTGCACGATCTGATTACGGAAGAAGTAATGTTGAGTATTTAAAAAGAATTTTAACAGCTGAAGAAAAAAAATCATTAGCGCAATTTTTAAAATCTTTTCCTGCTGATAGTTTAAAGGGAACTTACTTTAATGAGTATTCAAATTTAGGATATATCGATGCAGAACATTTTCCTCGTGAATTAGAAATAAATATCGTGAAAGGAAAGAAAGTATACCATTCGAAAGCAACAAATGCGTATGTGAGTTATTATGCTCTATTAATTCAAGAGTTGAATCCTTTTTTATCAGATGAAGTGAAAATAAAGTTTGACAAGAATCAGTTTAATGCATTTTATTAACATTGAAAACAAAAACACTAAGACAGAATAAGGTGAACGTTGTAACGTTAGGTTGTTCGAAAAATATTGTCGACTCTGAAGTATTGATGGGACAGTTGCGCGCGAATAATTTTGATGTTACTCATGAAAATTCTCGAAGTAATGCTTCGATAGTGATCATCAATACTTGTGGATTTATTGATAACGCTAAGCAAGAAAGTGTTGATACGATTTTGCATTTCGCTAAGAAAAAAGAAGCTGGTAAAATTGATCGTTTGATTGTTACAGGATGTCTTTCGGAACGCTATAAGCCAGAGTTAGAAAAGGAAATTCCAAATGTGGATCATTACTTTGGAACACGTGATTTGCCTTTGCTATTAAAAACATTGGGAGCAGATTATAAGCATGAACTTGTTGGGGAACGTTTGCTTACAACTCCACGTCATTATGCATACATGAAAATTTCGGAAGGTTGTGATCGTCCTTGTTCGTTTTGTGCAATTCCATTGATGCGTGGAAAGCATATTTCAAAACCGATGGAAGAGTTAGTTCAAGAAGCAAAAACGTTGGCTAAAAACGGTACGAAAGAACTTTTATTGATAGCTCAAGATTCAACGTATTATGGTTTGGATATTTATAAAGAACGAAAACTTGCTGAATTACTAGCACGACTTAGTGATGTAGAAGGAATCGAATGGATACGTTTACATTATGCTTTCCCTTCTGGATTTCCATTGGAGGCACTTGATGTGATGCGTGAGCGTTCTAACATTTGCAATTATTTAGATATGCCTTTGCAACATGTGAGTGATGAAATGTTGAAGTCGATGCGTAGAGGAACTACACGTGAGAAAACGTATGCATTGGTGAACACAATTCGTGAACGTGTACCAGGTATTGCATTGCGAACTTCGTTGATTGCAGGTTATCCTGGTGAGACTGAAAAAGATCATGAGGATATGTTGCGTTTTGTGGAGGATGTAAAATTTGATCGCCTTGGCATATTTACTTATTCACATGAAGAGAATACACATGCTTACAAATTGGAAGATGATATTGATGCTGATGTGAAGCAAGAACGTGCGCAAGCGGTAATGGCAATTCAAGAAAGTATTTCTGCTTCTTTGAATGAGCAAAAAGTTGGACAAACATTTAAAGTTTTATTTGATCGTAAGGATAATGAACATTTCATTGGCAGAACAGAATTCGATTCTCCAGAAGTTGATAATGAAGTGTTGATTCCTGCTGCAGATACTTACGTTCGCGTTGGTGATTTTGCAGATGTGAAAATAAAACATGCAACAGAATTCGATCTCTACGGAGAATTAGTTTAATATTTTTTTACTCCTTAACGTTTGATGGAACATCTTACTGTTGATCTTAGTAAAACGGGTATCCGCAATCCATTGTTGCGAGATTATTTAGAAGGACATCCACGACTTCAACAATTTTATCGTTGGAAACCAGAGTTTAATTCGTTTGAAGAAGTCATTCAAGAGCGAATGAAATTTAAGGTTGATAGAATTGTTTTAATGACTGAATTAGAAAATCAGCATTTAGCTTTTTACGATAAATATCCTAACTTAAAATCGCAGATAAAGGCCATTGAAAGTGAAAAAACTTTTACAGTAACTACAGGACATCAATTGTGTTTGGCAACTGGTCCGCTTTATTTTATTTATAAGATTGTAAGCACTGTTAATCTTGCAAAAGAATTAAAACTACGTTTTCCTGAATACCATTTCATTCCAGTTTATTGGATGGCAACAGAAGATCACGATTTTGAAGAGATCAATCATCTTTATTTATTCAATAAAAAAATTATCTGGGAGCAACATGTTAAAGGCGTTACTGGAAAAATTCCTACAAATACTTTAGCTCCTGTTTTAGCTGAATTAAAAGAATTACTTGGTGATACGATAGCTGCTGCTGACATCATTCAACTTATGGAAGATGCATATTTGAATCATAATAATTTATCAGATGCAACGCGTTTTTTAGTCTTGCATCTTTTTGGTGATGAAGGTTTGCTTGTTATCGATGCTGATCGTAAAGAATTAAAAATGCTTTTTCAACATGTAATGAAAGAGGAGTTAGAAAATCAATCTTCCATGAAACTCGTTACGCAAACGAATAAGCAACTTGAATCTTATTATCAATTGCAAATTTCTCCACGACCAATAAATTTATTTTATCTTGATGATGGTTTTAGAGAGCGAATTATAAAAGCTCCGGATACACATTTTGAAATCATAAATACTGATCTTGCTTTTTCTTCTACATTCATGATGGACTTATTACATCATCAGCCTGAGCGATTCAGTCCGAATGTGGCATTACGTCCTGTTTACCAAGAAGCAATACTTCCCAACTTAGCATACGTAGGTGGTCCAGGAGAAATATCTTATTGGTTACAACTTAAAAGTGTTTTCGATCACTTTGGAATATTTTATCCAATGTTGGTTCCTCGTAATCATGCACTGATTATTAATCATAAACAATTGCAAAAATTTACTTCATTAGGATTTACAAAAGAGGATTTATTTCGTCCTGTCGATGAGTTGATTTCACAATATGTAAAATCATTAGATGGAATTCCTTCTTCTTTAGAAAAAGAGAAAGAGAAAATTTCTGTTATATTGAATGAAATAGCAATTCAATTTTCTACAGTTGATTCAACATTACAAGCTACTGTTCAATCTGAGTTACAACGTTCATTAAATGGGTTGGAAGGTCTTGAAAAGAAGTTACAAGCTGCATTAAAACGTAAAAATGAAACGGCGGTAAATCAAATTAAGTCAACGATTGAAAAGGTGAAACCTGCTAATCAATTTCAAGAACGTTACTCGAATTTTATTCCGTTTTACATGAAATACAATCAGGATTTCATAAAAGAATTACTTAATGTAATGAAGCCATTAAGTGAGGATTTGGATTTGCTTGTGGAGGAAGGATAGTTTTATTAATAAAATTTGTAACATTATAATTTTTTTGTTTTCTTTATACTAGTTATTTATTTGGGTTTTATAATAATATATTTCAATCATGTCAGACGTTCAAAAGTTCAAGGATATTGTTAATCAGGGTTACACTTCAAAAGGTGAATCAGTTGTTTTAGGTGCTGCAATGATCGATGGTCAAATTTTGCCTGATGCATTGGTGAAAGCGCCTCTTAAAACATTTAATCGTCATGGATTGATTGCTGGAGCTACTGGCACTGGTAAAACGAAAACCTTACAAGGATTAGCTGAAGCATTATCGGCAAAAGGAGTGTCTACACTTTTAATGGATATTAAAGGTGATTTGAGTGGTTTAGCAAAACCCGGAGTAGCGAATGATAAAGTTACTGATCGTCATGCAAAGTTGGGCATTGGATGGAAGCCTGATCAATTTCCTGTAGAATTGTTGAGTTTGTCGAGGGAGAAAGGAGCAAGGTTAAGAGCAACAGTTTCCGAGTTCGGACCAGTTTTGTTTTCAAAAATTTTGGAATTAAATGATACGCAAGCAAGTGTTGTATCGTTGATCTTTAAATATTGTGATG
>JAYVOC010000142.1:0-2490 GCA_043758125.1 Bacteroidota bacterium
GTGTAGCCATTGCTTGCGTACATTTCACTAAAAATATTATTTGCTGATAAGTTAAATTCTATTTCTTTACCAATGCTATTTTTGATTGAATAATTCAATTTAATATCGCAAACAGAGTATGCATCTAGTGATCTATTTATATTACTTGTATTGTCAAGATATTGTTTTCCGACATGCTTAATTATAAATTGAAGATGGAGATTTTTTACTGGAATATAACTGAATCTTCCCATGTAAATTATGGAAGGCGAAAATGCAATATCTGATTTGTGATAAGTTATTTTGTTCTGTCCAACATAATTAAAGTTGACATCATAACTGTCTAGATATTCATCAAATTGTTTGATTTTATTTTCACTTAGCGTTAAGTTCCCATCAACATTAAACTTTTTATTAATTGCACAGCTTGCTTCTATCTCAATTCCCTTCCTATAGCTTTTTGAAGTATTCGTTCTTGTGTAATTTCCTACATCATTTACTGCACCAGTAAGCACTAATTGGTCTTTGTAATTCATGTAATATAGATTTACCGAGCAATGAAAATAAGATTTATGAAAACGATACCCTGCTTCAAAATCTGTTAATGATTCAGCTTTCGGACGACTATTAATTGTTGATTCAACATAGTCATCACGATTAGGTTCTTTATTCGCAACAGCAACCGAACCATAAAATTGTTGAATTGAATTTATAGTATATGTTAATCCAAGTTTTGGATTGAAAAAATTAAGATTTGCATTCTGTAATTTAGCGTTTCCAACATCATCTAATCCTTCAAATTTATAGTTAACATTTCTGTATTGTAAATCGATAAATGTAATAAGTGATGATGTTAATTTTATTTCTGATTTGCTGTAAATATTGAAATCATCTTTAAATGCTTTATCGTCATAATAGCGATGACGAATTTCCGAATTGCCTGCATTTCTTGCCCAAACAACTTCTCCAAAATGCAAACCTTCATAACGATTCCATCCACCAGCTAATGTAGTTGTGATAATACTATTGATGTTTCCAACAAGGCTATAAGTAGCTCCATAAAAATCATTGTCGAGCCATTTTCTTCTAATTAAATCACTTGATAAAATTGTTGAATCTGAATTAATAATACCATAATCAACAAGTGTTTGATTTTTTTTATACTCTTCATAAAATCCTTTTCCATGTGTGTAATGTAAGGCTGCATTAACCACCCATTTTCCATTTATTTTTTGAGAGATTAAAAATTGATAATGGTCTTGTTGATAATCATCCACTTGATTGTCATAAGTGAAATAGTTATACCTAATTCCAGCGTTAAGTAAATTCGCTGCTTCTGCGGAATCTAATCCATTTCTATCAATATAATCTTGCATTCCTTTCTCATTATTTTTGTAACGACTTTCAGGAATTCCATTCCAACTTTGGTAAGTTATTTCTTTACCAGAAAAAATATTTAATCTTAGTACTGTATTTTTTGCAGTAAATCCTGACGAGAAAGAATAGCTTTTCAAATTTGCTTTGCCACGATCAACAAAACCATCAGATTTAATTCGAGATAATCTTCCTTCAAAAATCCAATGATTATTAAGGATTCCTGTTCCGAAATTTATATTGTTTTTAATGCTGTTAAAACTTCCAAAGGAATTACTAGTACTAGCAAAAGCCTCGCTCGACAAATGATCGCTTTGAAGATTTATACTTCCACCAAATGATCCTGCACCATTAACACTTGTGCCAACCCCACGTTGAACTTGAATATTTTCGGTGGAGGAAATGATATCTGGTAAATCTACCCAATAGGTTTGTTGCGATTCGGCATCGTTGATTGGGATTCCATTCACACTCACATTATTTCTTGAAGGATCGGAACCTCTTATCCGTATACCCGTATACCCTATTCCTGTTCCTGCATCTGATGAAACTACTACAGAAGGCAAAAGCTGAAGGAGATAGGGAACATCTTGACCTAAATTAGTTTGCTGTAATGTAGATTTGTTAAGTTCTGAGAAAGCCATACCCGAATTTTGATTCACACGTGTCGAATTAATATTCACTTCTTGCGTTTGAAAAACAGAAGGCTGAAGTATGATATTGATTGTCGAGTCCTTAGAAAGCGTAAGATGTAATTGAAAAGGTTGATAACCCAAATATTTGCAGCTGAGTACAAATCGACCTTGTTGTAATCTGCCAAAATTAAAGTTGCCAAGATTGTCTGAATGCGTTTGAAAATTAGTTCCTTCTAACGATAAAATAGCGTCGGGAAGACCAATTTTATCATTTGACATAACGACACCACTGAGGTGGATTTGTGCAAACAGACTAGTGAAAAGGAGGCACAAGGTGGTTGAAATAAGAATTTTTTTCATGTTTAGGATGATGTTTAGAACATTGACACGGGGTGTCTCCAGCATGAAAAAGCCTTCATCCACACTCCCTACGCTGGCATAATCCAGATCAGGTTCGTTGGGTGTAATCTCAGCCTTTATCGAAAGGCACCCCAGTGTTGGC
>JAYVOC010000143.1:0-2273 GCA_043758125.1 Bacteroidota bacterium
TAATGACAAGTGATTTGTAAAAAGAGTATGAGGAGCAGAAACTAAATTGATATCAAACTTTAGAGAAGGTTCAATTCTTGAACTAGCATTATGAATTCTAAAGGAAATTTGCCAACCTTCATTGAGAGTTACCAATAAAGTAGTTTGAGATTTTTCATTATAAACTACTTCAATTAAACGACTTGGCAATTTTAGTTTTTGAATTTTCAACTTTGGTTTTACATCTTTAAAAGGCAAGTTTAAAGTTCCGTGTAAATTATAAGCTTGAATTTCAACTTTATTTTTCCCTTTTATAACTTTATAAAAATCTTGATTACCAATTAAATATTCGACTAATTTTTTAGCAACAATTCCAGAATTTTCTTCGTCAAGTCTTAATAATTCTTTTTTGAAAGCATTTAAAATTGGAACATAAACTGAAGTGTGATAATCTCCAAGTGTTGACCACTTTTGTGTTGCCTTGCTTGCAGTCCTTAATTTCGCAAGTGCATCAAAAATTGGATTTATTTCATCAAAATAATTGTGAGAACATGAAACACTAAGCCATTTTTCACCAAAATTTATATCATTTGAAAGTCGAGAATGTTTGACTGCACGATGATTATTTTTTGCAGAAATTCCAATTTCCCATTTTTGTAAAGAACGGATCGCCAAAACATCTCTCACATCACCAACTTGACCTTGTTTATCAGACACAATTTCAAGCTGTAAAATATCAGTTTTATTAATACCGTTTGAAAGCCTTGGTTCTAAATCAATTAAAAAGTTTACAGCAAAACTTGCATTCAAATTGTATAAACCTTTTTCAGTTTCATTAAAACTTTCAAAGCATTTTTTCGCAGTTTTATAAGGCTCATTTTCAACAACAAAAACATTAGTCTTAATCTCTAAACGTTCTAAAAAAGAGTTGAGCAAAGCATATTCAAATGCTTTACCTGTCTTAGTTTGTTTGGCTTCTTTGGGCATGATTTATTGGGCTACGGCATTAACAATTTCAAGCATTCTTTCTCTAACTGTATGACCAGTAAGAAAGTTTGATCTTATAATTTTACTTTCTTTTTTCTCATCTTTTACATTTGCTAAATCATTAAATATTTTAGTTGCTAAAACCTCACCCATTCGGACAGGAACGGCGTTACCAATCATTTTATAACCAGCAACAACACTTTTATAATAAAAGATAAAACTATTTGGAAAAGTTTGAATTCTTGCACATTCTCTCACAGAAAGTCGACGGTATAAATTTTCTTTTCCTTTCACAAATTCACGAAGATTTTGCTCAATAAATTTCATCTTGGGTGCTTGTGGGTGGATAGGTGCATGACGACCACCAGCTTGAATCGTAAAAGAGACTTCGTCCCAAGAACGAACTCTATTTCTCGACATGAAAATTGACGAAAATCCGCCAATCATATATTCATGGTTAGCAACTCTACACTCATTGCCATTAGTAAGGTTATTTTCTTTTGCAGATAAGACAGTGTTTTTTAAATCTCCAATTGCTTTTTCTAATGTTATTTTATTTTCTAAGGTTGTCGGCAAAGGGAATTGGAAACTTAATTTCAAATCATTTCTATAGCCAATAAAAAAAACTCTTTTTCTATCTTGTGGTACTCCAAAGTCCGACACATTTAATAATTGAAAAGACAAAGTGTAACCAATATCTTGAAACATTTGTTTTATGTTAGCCAACGCTTCCTTATGTGCAGGTAACAACATTCCCGACACATTTTCTGCCAGAAAAAACTTAGGTTTTTTATCAGCAAGAATTCTCATAAACTCATAAAACAATTGACCTCTTTTATCAGCAATACCTTTTTTAGAACCAGCCTCAGACCAACTTTGACAAGGTGGTCCACCAATTATTCCATCGCAATCAGGAACATCAGAGGAAGGAATATCTACAATTGAACGTTTATCAAGAATAGTATTTTTATGGTTTTTTTCATATGTCTCCCATATTTCTTTATCATATTCGTTTGCCCAGACAACGTCAAAACCAGCTTTTTCAAAGCCTAAATCAAGACCACCTGCACCAGCAAAAAAGGATACGACTTTCATATACTAATAATTTTAGCACAATATAAAGCCAAACCACGACTTGGCCAAATTTTTATCGAAGCGTAGAGGGGCGAACGCATAACACGAACTGTGTAAAAAACCAAATATTTTAAACGAAATTTTTACAATAATCGTCTTGGTATAACAGGCCAGATTTTACTACAGCAAATACCTGTTTTAGTAGCTTGTTACAGACAGCTATTAGTGCTAAT
>JAYVOC010000144.1:0-17949 GCA_043758125.1 Bacteroidota bacterium
CCACAAATTACTTTTCGGAGAATTTCCAGGAGACAATAAATTCTTTCCTGTATCAGTCGACATGCTCCAGTTATTATGCTTACCAGAGCCATTCATTCCTGCATAAGGCTTCTCATGTAACAAAACTTTAAAATGATGCTTACGAGCAATCTTATCCATCAAATCCATCAACAGTGAATTATGATCAACCGCTAAGTTGATATCTTCAAAAATTGGAGCACACTCAAATTGAGATGGGGCAACTTCATTATGACGTGTCTTTAATGGAATACCTAATTTCCATGATTCAATTTCAAGATCAACCATGAAACCATAAACACGTGAAGGTATTGATCCAAAATAATGATCATCTAACTGTTGTGATTTCGCAGCATTTGCTCCGAACAATGTACGACCCGTCATTTCTAAATCAGGACGTGCATTAAACAAATCAATATCTACAAGAAAATACTCTTGTTCAATTCCTAGTGTTGACCAAACATGCGTTACATTCTTATCAAAATATTGACAAACAGGAATTGCTGCTTGGTTCAATGCTGAAAGTGCTTTTAATAATGGAGCTTTAAAATCTAATGTTTCACCAGTATAAGAAACAAAAATTGTTGGGATACATAATGTTTTTCCACCAGGACCTTCCATCACGAAAGCAGGAGAACTTGGATCCCAAGCAGTATAACCTCGTGCTTCAAACGTATTACGAATTCCACCATTTGGAAACGAAGAAGCATCAGGTTCTTGTTGTACTAATGCACTTGAACTAAATGATTCCATCGGTCGCTGCTCATCACTTAACTCAAAAAAGGCATCATGCTTTTCGGCAGTAGAACCTGTGAGTGGTTGAAACCAATGTGTATAATGTGTAGCGCCCAAACTTATCGCCCAAGTTTTCATTGAAGTGGCAACTAACTCCGCAACTTTACGATCAATCCGTTGTCCTGTAGAAGTGGCTTCTTGCACTTGTTTGAACACATCTTTTGAAAGATACTTGTGCATCTTTTCTTTATCAAAAACATTAGTCGCAAAATAATCCGAAACCTTGTTGGAAGGTGGAATTACTGAAATTGGAGTGCGGTTAATGCTACTTTCAAGCGCTTTAAAACGAAGAATGGCCATTGTATTAGCTTTAGATTTTTATAAGATAATTTTTACGTCGATGATTGTGAATTGTTTCAAGATTGACGCTTTTTTTCAATTCGACGACAAATATATGTTCGATTTAGCTAAAATTCCAATAAAAAGTAATATTTATTAATAATACCAATTTATTTTAGGGGGTATTGATTAAAAAATAACAAAATTTTGAGCACCCCCCCCCTTTTTTATGACCAACTTGTTAAATAAATTAAATTTGGGCGTTAGTGATTTTAGATGATTTTTAAAAAAGTAATGATTACATCTTTCCATAGACAAATCATTAAAATTGATTTGATAAAAATACGGGAGGGATAAAGTGGATAAAAAGATGAAATATTATTTATCACCTACCCTCTTTAGTTTAAGCCCTTTAATCGGACTAACTACAAGCGGAATTTTTTCAACAGTAACAGAGCTAGTATCTAAGCCGAAAGCTCGTTCTTCGGGAAGTGATACTTTTTTTATCATAAAATAAATATCCATGATGATTTTTTGTATCCATGGTAATTCATTGTCAAGACTTAAAAATTTCTCCATTACAACAAAACGAAAATCGCCAACAAGATTACGCTTTTGCAAAGAAGGGTATCGGCTAATAATATTTACTTCTTTATTTTGAACCATATCAATAACAACTTGACGAAACATTAAATTTACGCGTGGATCGACACGAAATCCAATTCGAAAATCAACACGTATAACTTTATCGTGCATTAACTCATTCACTTTATACTCTAACGTGTATGGTTCATCTAATACATCAACATGAACGAACCAATATAAATCGGCACGTTTGGGTTGCTTATTTAAAATGGAAAGAATAATTTTTTCTTCGATCTCATTGATATTATTTGCGCTTGTTAAGTACACTAAATGCGTTGCATATTTGGGAATAGACTCATCTTCACTTAACGCTTTAATGAGTGGAAGCTGATCATCAATAACAATAAATTCTACGAGTCGATTTCGGATTTTTCGAGCATAATATAACACGAGCATTACTATAATTAAAACAGAAGCAACGGCAAGTGTAACCCATCCGCCATGTTTAAATTTATCGAGATTTGCAATAAGAAAAGCTGATTCTATAAAAGCATAAATTATAAAAACTGCTATTGGAATTATGATTGGAAAATTCTTCAGGTATAGATAATAAGTCAATAACAAAGTTGTCATCAACATGGTTAAGATGATTGCTAAACCATAAGCTGCTTCCATTCCTGATGATTCTTGAAAATACAACACCACACCCACACATCCAAAATATAATATCCAATTGATAGATGGAATGTATAACTGTCCTCGTAATTCAGATGGATATACCACTTTAACTTTTGGCCAAAAGTTTAAACGTATCGCTTCGTTTATCAAAGTAAAAGAACCGCTTATTAATGCTTGACTAGCGATAATTGCTGCTGCAGTTGCAATTCCAATTCCAATTGGCAAAAACCATTCTGGCATTAATTCAAAAAAGGGATTTCTTCCTCCTAATATTTGTCCTTCGTGATTAATTAACCATGAACCTTGTCCGAAATAATTTAGTACTAAGCAGGTCTTAACAAAAATCCAGCTTACACGTATATTTTGCCTACCACAATGACCAAGATCGCTATACAATGCTTCAGCCCCAGTAGTGCAGAGAAATACAGCGCCTAATATCCAAAATCCGCCAGGGTAATTTACAAGTAATTGATACGCATAATATGGATTTAATGCAGCAAGAATATGTTCGTTGCCTAGTAAGTTTTTTAATCCTAGTACCCCAAGCATACTGAACCAAATCATCATCATAGGACCAAAAAACTTCCCTACGAAATTAGAACCGAATCGTTGTATGACGAATAGCGCAGTTATAATTCCTATAACGATTGGTATTACAGGAAAGTCGGGCCGAATACTGTGCAGCCCTTCTACAGCTGATGAAACTGAAATTGGAGGTGTAATAATTCCATCTGCCATGAGCGTACTACCACCAATTATAGCTGGAAAAACTAACCACTTCGTTTTTTTTCGACGGACAAGCGCATAAAGTGAAAATATTCCTCCTTCTCCTTTGTTATCTGCACGAAGCGTAAGAATAACATATTTGATGGTTGTTTGAAGTGTTAGTGTCCAGAAAATACAGGAAATACCGCCTATTACAAGTGTTTCATTAATTGACGTTAGGCCAACTATTGCCTTCATTACATAAAGTGGAGAAGTACCAATGTCGCCATAGATAATTCCAAGTGTAACGAGTAATCCGGCGGCTGTGACGCGTTCCAGAGATTGATGCTTCTGCACGATAAAGAATTTCGAAGCTAAAGTATAAATAACAGTTTGAAAGGAGATCTAATAAGTAAAATTGAAATGAAAAATTATTCCACTATAGGGGTTTATGAATTGAAAAATGATAATTATGCGGAGAATAAATCACTTAATCTCCGCATAAAATAAGTTGAATAGTTTGTAAATCTGGGAAAAGAATCATATATTTGCTGCTAATAATGCGGAGATTATGTATATCCATCAACGAAAAGATTGGCCAAATTTTATATGGGAAGAAGGCAAATTGCTTAAACTTCTAACTAAGATTACCAAGAAACAGGGAAGGCTTATCGGAAGAATGGAGAGCATCGGATTCCAATTACAATCGGAAGCTGTATTGCGCTCAATAACGCTTGAGGTATTAAAATCCAATGAAATAGAAGGCGAATTATTAAATCCAGAGCAAGTTAGATCATCGGTAGCACGGCGACTTGGGTTAGATATAGCAGGTTTAATCCCTTCAGATAGGTATGTTGACGGTGCTGTAGAAATGATGCTCGATGCAACGCAAGCATACCTGTTGCCACTAACAAAAACTCGACTTTTTGGATGGCATAATTTGCTTTTCCCGATAAATGAAAATAGGTCATCAAAAATGGTTATTGGAAAATGGAGAAATAATAAGTTAGATGATCCCATGCAAGTAGTTTCTGGTGCGATGGGAAAAGAAAAAGTTCATTTCCAAGCTCCTGATTCGGATGTGCTTTCAAAAGAAATGAAAACATTTCTAGATTGGTTTAACAAGGAGTCAGAACTTCATCCATTGTTAAAAGCTGCCGTTTCACATCTTTGGTTTGTTACGCTCCATCCATTTGATGATGGCAATGGTCGAATAGCAAGAGCTATTGCTGATATGCAACTAACGCGTGCGGATGAGATTCCACAACGGTTTTATAGTATGTCGTCGCAGATAAGAATAGAGCGCAAACAGTATTATGCAATTCTCGAAAAAACGCAAAAAGGCTCACTTGATATTACAGAATGGATCGAATGGTTTATCGAATGTTTAGAGAGAGCAATCGCAGCTTCTGAAGAAACACTTTCAAGTATCATAAAGAAATCACGCTATTGGGATCTATTACATTCTAAAAGTTTGAGTGATCGTCAGAAAATGATAATTAATAAATTACTGGATGGATTTGAAGGAAAGTTAACATCATCAAAATGGGCAAAAATTTCTGGTTGTTCACAGGACACTGCGATGCGCGACATTCAAAATTTAATTGATCAACAAGTACTAAATCGAGAAGATGCTGGCGGGAGAAGTACGAATTATAAATTGATAGAGATTGAATGAAGAGTGATAAAGTAAAAATCTTGTTGATACGTTTACGATTTATGAAGGCAAAACCAATATTTCCTGTTGTAGAGTTAGCCTTAATCACTTTGCTTTATATGAAATGACAAAAAATCAATAACAAGATTTGTTTTAATGTATCTAATTTGATACATTTGTAATCGATTAAAACATGGCGCCACTTATTGTTGAAAAGGATGGAATATGCATTTATGTATATTGCAGGGAGCATCTGCCACCACACTTCCACGCATTCTATGCTGATGAAGAAGTATTAATAAATATTAATACAGGAAAAATATTGATTGGTGTATTTCCTGTTAAGAAATTGAAGTCGATAAAAGAATGGCTTTCTAACGAAAACAATCAAAGTTTGGTAGAAAATATTTTTTATGCATTAAACCCAAGACTATCTCCGATAAAAAAGAAGCCTAACGTCAAAGTAAATAAAAACAAGAAAAAGAATTCCGGAAAATGATATGGAAAACAAATCTTATAAACGACTAAATAAAATTCTTCGAATTAATCGTATTGACAAAAAGAAATTGTGCGTTTCGATACTTTTCAGCAACGGAGAAGATCGCATTCTTGATTTTGAAAATATTTTAAAAAAAGAATGGAAAGTAACCAAGACTGATCCTGAGTATAAATTATTGAATCCAATAGAATTTGCAAAAGTCAAGTTAGAACGTCATACTTTATCGTGGAGCAATATTGAATTTAATATAAAAGGACTTGATGGCAAAAAAACCAAAGCACCTTTTGAAGTTGGTGCCGACACTTTATTTGAGTTAAGTGAGTTAGATCCTCAATTAACGATTTCGATTGGTTCGATTCTCCGGAAGGCTAGGTTAGCTGCAAAACTTACACAGCATGAAGTGGCAGTACTTTCTGGTACTTCTAGAACCTATATTACAAGGCTCGAAAGTGATAAACAAGATATTGAAATTATGACACTGAAAAAAATTGTTGAGGCGGGGTTAAATAAACACTTAACAATCTCTATAAGTTAACATGACGGTTAAATGTAAATATATTTATAATTTAATCAAATATATTGGCATGTTCACATCAAATTTGAAATATAATGAATTTGATAAGCGTAATAATTTTCAAATTCTATTCTACCTTATAAGCATTACCGATCCAGTTGTTTTAGGAGAAGATCCAAAATAACTCATACCTGACCAAATGATTCCATTTTCAAAAATTGCACGTACTTTCCATGCATAAGCTCCTTGAGGTAATTCTTTTCCATTCTTTGTGCCATCCCATTTTCCCGTAGGTTGGCCATCTATTAATTCATGTGAATCCCAAACAAGCTCACCGAATGGGGAATAAACTTCAATCAAATATTCTTTTAATCCGACACCTTTAGAAATAAAGTATTTTGTTTCTTCTGTTCCTGCATTAGGAGAAAATGCATTTGGAATAAATAATGTTCCGAAATAATCAGGAGACAAAGCTAAATTACAAGTGTCAGAACAATTATTATCATCGTATGCGATTAAGGTGATGTATTTAGTACCATTTGAGTAAAAACGATGAAGAGTGCTTTTTTCATTACTATATGTGCCATCATCAAAGTTCCAATGCCAACTCGTTGCGTCAATCGAATTATTAAAAAATTGATAAATCCCACTTGGATTTACTACGGTATCTGTAATTTCTTTAAAACTGCAATATGCGGTTGGTTTCCCATATACTTTTATTAATGCATTTGTTGAAATGGTATCAAAGCATGTTGAATCATTTCCTACAATTAATGATATTGAATAAGTTCCCGTAGAATAATAATGGATTGGATTAATAATATTTGAGTTATCTCCATCTCCAAAATTCCACCATACTTGATTGAAAAATAAAGAAGTATTACTAAACGTGACTTTTAATTCTGGACAACCGATTATAATATCTGGAGTGAAACTTGCTTCTGGTTTTGCATATACTTTTAGAAGTTTACTTATTGTATCAGAGCAACCATAGGTATTAAATGCGATTAATGAAGTATTTGAAATTGATTCATTAGTAAAATTTAATTTGGGATTTTCTTGATTAGAATTTCCAAATATTCCAAAGTTCCAATAAAAACTAGAAGCACCTAAGCTAAGATTTTGAAATTGAATATCAGATGGGACAATGCATGAATCAATTTGTTTAAAATCAAAATCAGCAATAGGTACGGGGTGAACATTTATAAAGCTAAAAGACGTGTCATCCTTACAACCATTATTATCAACGGCAATAAGATGAATTGTGTAACTCCCTGAATTGATATAGGTGTAAAATTGAGTGCTTCCATTTAGTGTGTCACCATTCCCAACATCCCAGTTAAAATAATTTGCGCCTACTGAGTTACTTATCAAATCAACAGTTAATGGAGCACATCCATCATTATCGACTATCGTAAAAACTGCTTGTGGGAATGGCACGATTTGGATTGGAACATTAAATGTATCTCTACATGATGTGCCATTAGAAATAGCTACTAGAGTAACGATATATGAACCAATTGAATTGTAAAAATGAGATGGTGACGTAGTTGATGAATCTAGATTGCCTCCATCGCCATAGTTCCAAATGCTACCAGAAATATGTGTGGATGTATTTTGAAAAAAAATAGATTCATTGCCGCAGTTTATTGGTGGAACAATAAATGAAACATCTGGTTGATCAAATACAATAATGTTTTGGCTAATTGAGTCATAACCGCAGTAATTATCAACTCTTTGCCAAATAGTAAACGTGCCGGATGAATCATATGTGTGAATTACTGTATCTCCATTGGCAAAATTGCCATCACCAAAATCCCAGTCTATGGCTGAATTTGCAGACACATAACTTGTAAACGTAACGGTTAAAGGTTTACATCCGTAGACTATATCGGTATTGAAAAATGCATGTACAGTATTCGGATGTACAATTACATCATGTTTAATTGTATCAACTCCACAAGTATTTGATGAAATCAACATAATTGTATATGTAGAATCTAAACTATCTGTTACAAATACTTGAGGAGACAAAATAGAATCTGAAGAAATGAAGCCACCATTAATATACCAGTAAAAATTATCAGGATTTCCTGAAGTAACATTGGCAAAGTGTATTGTTACTGGGGAACAACTATCATTATAAATTAATCCGAACTCAGGTACGGGAATAGGATAAACAACAATGGAATCTTCGTATGATGCCGCGCCACAACCATTAATTGATTTTAGGCTAATATGATAAATTGTTGAATCACCTTGACCCTGATCGAAATATATAACTCCTGGATTGTACAAAGTATTCGTTACCATATTTCCATAATCCCAGTAATAAGTTGTTGTTCCATAATAGTTACTTAAATTGGTTATGTTAACTGGTAAAATTGCACATCCTTTATGAATATCTAAAGAAAATATTGCGTTAGGTGGCTCGGCAATAACTATTGGTTGAGATATAGTATCTAAACATCCGTATTGGTTCTGAATTATTAAAGTTATTTGATATGTACCAGCAGTTGCATAAGTATGGGTTGTGGAATTCGAAAAAATATAAACGGGAGAATCTCCAAAATTCCATGAAGCGGTTGTGTTCGAAATTGTATCGTTAAAATTTATTAGTTGGTTAATGCATGCTGAATCAGGAATTGAAAATGCAGCAGCGGTTGGTGAAATTACAGTTACAATTAAAAGATCCCTAACCATGCAATTGTGTAATGGGTCGTTAATTATATAGTATAAGCTATCCGTTCCTGAAAGTACAATCGATGGGTCGTAATAACCGGTTATAGTATTAGTTATTCCATTCCCAGACCAACTTCCACCTGCGGGGTTTCCTGTAAATGACAATGGTCCATTGTTTTGGCAAAGTACGGTATCATTTCCAGCATTAATATCCGCACCGAAAACAGTAATTAAAAATGAATCTTTAACTGCACAACTTAGAGCACCATAAGAATAAAGTAAGTAATTCGAAACTTGTTGAGTTGCATTTGGATCGAACGACCCCGCAGAAATAATATTTCCATTCCATGTCCAAACACCTCCTAAAGGATTTGAAGTTAGATTTATTGTTCCACTTCCTTTACATACTATAGTATCATTATTTAATACTATCGTTGCAGGCGGATTAATATTAAATGTATCAGTCAACAAAATCGTATCACAAGCATTCCATACTGATGCTTTGACAATATATTGCCCATACCCTCCTATTTGAAAAGCAGGTGGATTGGTGGTTGTATTTGAAAAAATGTTATTGCCATTATAATAAATTATCCAACTATATCCAGAATCACTTATGCTAGGAGTAAGTTGAAAATAGTTTGAAAAAATAAAATACATAGTGTCACATACATCAGGTGTAGGGGCGATAGTTTGCAGATGTGGGGCTTCGCCAACATTTACAGATAATGTATTTGTAATAGATGGGCATCCTGCTGAAAAAACTTCTACATTTATTGAATAAATTCCGGGAGAATTAAATAAAATTATAGGAGAAATGGATGTATTTGTAGAACCACCTACAAAAGAACCTCCTGATGCAGTCCATAAATATGTTTGATTATTAGGGGAATTATTTGCAAATGAAATCGTTAATGTATCGCAGCCAAAAAGTGAAGATGATAAAATAGAAATTGCTGGCGGTGCGCCTACTTTGACAGTATCTGTTTTTGAGATGGTACCACATGGCCCATTAAGTGTTAAAGTAATTATGTATATCCCGGGAGAGGAATATGTTATTGTTCCAGGTGATGATATGGTGGATGACGCTGGTATTCCTCCAGGAAATGTCCATGAATAACTACTTATACCACCGGTAGTGTAAAAGTAGTTAGATGGATTTATTATTGCGGAATTACAAAAAAGAGGCATTACATTAGTGGTGATTCCAGGACCTTCTGTTAGTGTTAAAGTTGTGTCCCAGGTGCAGTGACTCTGCGAATCTATACAACAACCACTTGCGACTACTCGAATAGTAAAAAGACCAACATTATTGACTAAAAAATTAGGTTGCGAATCTGTTGGTTGAGTAATGAGAGCTGTACCAGCCAAAGTGGACCAGTAGAAACCTGTTGCATTTAAAGAGTTAATTTCAGGCACGAAAGTAAGAGGGGTACATATACTTGAGATGTTTGAAATAGGTTGAATGACAGTTGGAGGCTGTACAATAAAAGTATCCGAAACACTTTTGGGACCACATGGACTTGTGACGTTTAGTTGGATAACATAAGTGCCGGGAGAAGAATAAATAATATTACCAGGGTTTGCGGAACTTGAACTTGAAGGAGACCCTCCAGGAAACGACCAGGAATAATTTGTAACAGCACCAGATATTGTAATATAAGCTGAGGGTATTAGAGTTGTTGAACCGCAAAAATCTGGAACGGCTGTCTGATTGATTATAGGACCTTGAAGAATATTAAATGAAGTATCCCAAACGCAATCACTAGTTGGTGCAGTACAACATCCTTGTGCTTGCAAATGAATTATAAAATTTCCACTTGCATTTAATGTAATGGAAGGTTGCGAATCTTGGGGTGAAATGATCACATTACTCCCACCAATTATGGACCATGTAAAGCCGGTTGCATTTTGTGAATTAACATCAGGTATTAAATTAACTGGAGAGCAACCAGAGGGAAGCGAAACTATAGGTTGAACAATGGTAGGTGGCAAAATTGAAAAGGTATCTCTTAGCGTTATTGAACCGCAGGGAGTGTTAAGAACGAGAATTATAATATAAGTTCCCAAGTTATTATAGCTTATATTTCCTGGAGTTGAAGATGTAGAAGTGGATGGAGAACCACCAGGAAATGCCCAACTATATGAATTTATCGTTCCACCTGAAAAATGAAAATAAGAAAGAGGATTAAATGAAGTTGCTCCACAGAAATCCGGCACATTGGATATACTTGTGTTAGGAGCTGTATAAACAGTTAAAGAAGTATCCCAAATACATTTTGCAATTGGCCCCGAACAACATCCCGTAACAGCTAAATGAATTCCATAAGTTCCTGCAGATGGCAATGTAAATTGTGGTTGTGAATCTGGGGGTAAGTTAATGTTTCCAGAACCGCTTGAAAAATTCCAAAGAAAAGAAGTCGCATTTTGTGAATTTACATCCGGAGTAAAATTAGCAGGAGAACAAGAATTTGGAAGAGAAATTAATGGTGCAACAACAGTTGGTGGTTTAATGGTTATTGGATGAGAATCGGTTGATGTACCACAATTGTTAGTAATTGAAAGAATCACATTGTAAGTTCCTGCATTGGAATAACTATGAGGTGATGGTGTTTGGCTTGTACTAGTATTTCCATCACCGAAATCCCAAAAGTAACTTGCGCTAGGATTTGCGTTGGGACAAGATTGATCTGATATTGTAATTGGTTCATAAACGCAAGCAGGGTTAGGTGACAATGAAAAAGAAGCTTTAGGTTTAAATTTTATTGCAATTGGTGTGGTAATATAAGTAAAACTTTGAACATTCCCACATAATTTTAATATCCCAAGTTGGATTTCAAGACCTATTTGTCCATTGGGGACACAACTATCATTCGGAAATTTATATAAATGTTTTTTACAACCTGAAAAAACATTCGCAAATTTACTTATTGTTCCGTCTCCCCAACAGATATAACTTGAGTCTATTCCAGCTCCAGAATTATTAACAACGCCAACAGAGTCACCAATACAGAAAATTAATTGCGAATTACATAATCCTCCAGTAACATTGATAGCACCACAATTTTGCAAAAGATTAGAAGGGGTATAACAATTTTGTGCAGATACATTCACCTGAATGAAAACTATTTGCACAAAAAATGAAATAATTCCTAAAAAGTTGAAAGGCCTCGTGGACATTTTTGAAAGAGATTAGATGGTTGTTTAAATCCTCGTGCTTCCATGTTAAATGATATTGCTAAGGTTATTTCATGAACACCTCCTGTACTTTGATGCCTTAATCCAGAAGTAATAATATCATAAGAATAACCAAATGTGTAAATAGTACGACTAATTACTTTTTCATAACCAATAGTTAATATAAAAGCATTTGTGTTATGAGAATTAAATGGGGAATATTGACTAGAATAAAAAATTCCAGTATATAAAGTAGATTGACTTTTTTCATGGAGAAAACCTATTAAAGAGCCTAATGATATTTTTTTTATCTCCCCTTGTTTTTCAAATCTAATTACAGGATTTAATAATGGAATACCATATAATGTGTTCCGTTGAATTGTAGTTGAGTAATTAATGTCAGTTTTATATGGAAGTTTCTCATTAATTTGCTGAATTGATTCATCAGGATTTCCTAAATGGTGTATTGATAATGATAATCTTGATGGAAGTTTTAAATTACCAAGTCGGAAATTGCGTTTATAAGTTAAGCTAAACCCTGCATCAAAAAATATTGCCTTATCATTTTTGGGTTCTAATTGATCGGAATTTTTATAAATGCCAAATACAGGATCAATCTGATCTGAAAAAACTAGTTTGTCCCAGTTTATAGATTTTTGTGTATATCCTACAGATACTGCAAATATCAATGCACGTAAATTGTAATAATCTCCAAACCACTTATATTTAAACACGAGATCCGTTTGTTGTGTTTTTAAAGCGCCAATTCCTTCCTCATCATTTAAAAAACAAATTCCATAACCAATCTTTTTAGCCCCTTGAAAATTCACTCCAATAAAGGAGGTTGTAAAGCCTCCTGATATACCCTCCCATTGTCTTCTGTGTGCCATTTGGATTTCAACGCCCTTATTAATTGATACAATTGATGGGTGAGTATAAAAATTAGTATTCTCAATCTGAGAAAACGATGGATCTTGAGCCTTAATTTGGAAATTGAGGAAAAGCATAAAAAAGATAATTTTAAAGTAATTATTCATGCTCTTTTGACCATTTAAACACGGGGTAAAAATTAAATTTAGACCTATAAAGTAGTAATAAATAATACTAACCAAATATACTCTTTAAAAACAAATAATCAAATTCTAAATGAAATAGTTTAAAGTTCTAGAAAATAAATAATAGAATTATGAATGGTATTCTATATTAGTCATTGAAATAGCTTATTGAATTATTGCTTATTCCGGACAAAGTGTACCTCTCTACCGATGAAAGTTAACATCATCAAAATGGGCAAAAATTTCTGGTTGTTCACAGGACACTGCGATGCGCGACATTCAAAATTTAATTGGTCAACAAGTGTTGGAGAAAGAAGATGCTGGCGGGAGAAGTACGAATTATAAATTGATAGAGATTGATTGAATAAAGTAAATGAAATTTAGATTATAAAAAATCATTTATTATTAATCATTAATATTTCTTGAAGTTCCCATAGTTGTCGAGACGTACAAATGACCTCGAATAAAATAGAAAAAGGCATCATTGCTGATGCCTTTTCTTTTGGTAGCGGGGATAGGACTCGAACCTATGACCTTTGGGTTATGAGCCCAACGAGCTACCTCTGCTCCACCCCGCACTATGTATCTTAAAACTAATTTTTACGACTTTTTCTTGAGAGAAGCTCAAAAACTCCTAATCGGGATGCAAATGTAACAATATTTTAGATCATAGGGGTTAATTAATCATTTTATTCTATAAATGGCACAGAATCAAACAGAAAAAAAGTATGATAAATCACAATGACATTTAGAGTTTGATAATGCCGATAAAAAAAATTATTGATTTGATTTATCATTTATGTTTAGTTCTGTGAACTAATTATTTCAGCTTGTTTAATTAATGTAATGTCAAACACAATAGTTTTTGTGTATAAAAAAACACCGTCATCATCATAAATAGCAATAGTATTTGCCAAAACAGGAAAAACACTTCCATCCTTTCTTTTGAATCTAAATTCAATATTTGTTAATGTCTTCAATTCTCCACGCAATATTTTTTTTATATAAAACTCTAATTGGTGTTGGCTTTCATTGCTTAATATATCTGAAATAGAAAGTTTTCCAATAACTTCTTCACGCGTGTAACCAAGCCATTTTAATTCTGTATTATTCATCTCGACAATTAATCGCTCCCTATTGGTTGAATGATAACCGCAAGGTGCATTATTAAACAAATCAACTACAGTATCCTTTTGAGCCAAAAGCGCATCAATTGTTTCCTTCCTTTCAGTAATATCTGTTGCAATCCCACAAACAGCATAAGGCAGATTATCCTTATCGAATAATGGAAATTTCACTGTAATATAATGTCGCATTATACCATCACTTGGGACGTCTTCTTCAAACTCCATTAATTTTTTACTTCTAATTACTTCCAAATCAAAATTACGTACTTCATCAGCTATCTCTTTTGAAAATATGTCGTAGTCAGTTTTACCTTTAATTTCATCTTTCGAAATATGGAACAATTTTTCGTACTGACAATTAATATGAATATATCGTCCTGAAACATCTTTGATAAATATTATTGATGACGTATTTTCAATTATGATTTCCAAAAAATCTTTGCTCTTTCTTAATTCATCATTTGCACCTTCACGGTCATTAAAATAATGTTTCAACAGATAAATAGCAATGAGAAAAATAATTATACTACCAACTAAAAGCACATAAAATGATAAATTAAATTTTTCAATGAAATTTTTATTTATGGAATTAAAATTTGTGATGTACAATTCCTTATCCTGATAAATTACAGCCACCACCTTCTTAATACTATCATTAAGATTTGAAGTGTTACTTACTGCAACGAAATTCAAAGCTTCATTCAACCCTTTATTCCGCCTTAATTCAATAATACGTGTAGCATGATTAACTTTTCTGGTTATTAATTTTTCTAGATGGGATAATTCATTGGGGAATTGCTTTGCTTCTATATTGAGTCGAATCAAATTCTCAAGATGTACGAATGCAGAACTGATAAGTTTATTTGATGATACTAAAAAATCTTCATTGCCAGATATCACATATTCATTTACGTTTGCTTCCAATTCATTTGTAGAAATTAATACTTGATCGATTTCATTTTTAATTTTTAGATCTTGATCAATTTTTGAAAAAGAATTTAGTAAGTAATTGCTATTTCGATGAAATCCGAATGCAAGAAAACCAAACATAATTACGATAAAAAATAATGATAAAAATATTTTCCTTTCGGCTCTAAAGAAAGTGTCCATTCTCTTAAGTTATAGACTACGTTAGTTCTACAAAGATATACTACATTTTTTTTATAATCCAAAATTTACACGACTTAATTTTGTCATAAAACGATACAAAGTTATGAACAGTTAAGCTATTCGTTTTTTAGCACTGTACCTTTGCTAAATTATTAATTGTTATAAGTGTTACAAACCAATTAAAACTTATGAGTCATGAAAAAAGAAGAAATTGTGCAAGAAGTGATCTCAGCTTTAGAAAGAAAAAACTGGGAGAAAGTTGAACAGCAACTTACTGAAGATTTTACATTCAGCGGGTCTGTACCAAAACCAATTAATAAAAAGGATTGGGTGGAGGTACATCGTACTATACAGTCAGGTATTCCTGATTTAAAATTTAATCTTCATCAAGTTATTGCTAAAGGTGACAAAGTTTTAGCCAAAGTAAATTTAGAGGGTACTCATACAGTTGACATGCCAGCTGCGAAATTTATGGATGCTAAGAGTATTCCAAAAACTGGAAAAAAGCTTAGATTGCCAGAAGAGGAATTAGAGTTTTCATTCACTGGTGATAAGATTTCCAATCTTAGTGTAAAACCTGTTCCGCATGGTGGTGTTCAAGGCATTTATGAGCAACTCGGAGAAGGATATACTGTAGACGAGTCAACTTATTAGCAACTAACTTATTTTAAAAAAAGCCTTGGTAGAATTTTTTCTATCAAGGCTTTTAAAGTTGGTATCCTTCGAAATATCATATCTAGAATCTCAATATATTTAGTAGAATAATCAATTCTTTATAATCCTGATTTAATCTTTAATTCAAAATCGATAAGATAAAAAATTACCGAATATTTTCATACAAGCTCATAAATACATTTGGTATAATAATTACTCTACTAAAATAATTTTATGAATTATTCCAATATCAGTTTTTGCAGAAAGCAAAAAATTGCCTTTTGCTATTAGAGAATTTATCTCCCAAGTACTGCTCTTTATTTTTCCACTTGAATAAACTATTCTACCCACCACATCAGTAATTTCAACACTTTGAATTATCCCATTTAATTTCAATTTAAAATTTCCATTATTAGGATTTGGATACAAAACAATCTCTTCATTTGAATTTAAATCTGCTATGCCTGTAATTGTATTGTTTATTCTAACATCATCCAAATACAATTCTAAACCATATCCACTAATATTTCTAAAAGTGAGAAGTACATCGTTTGAAATAGTAGAATAATTTGTAAGATCTATAGAATCTTTTCGCCATTGTGTTGATGTTGGAATGAAAGATGTTCCGAACGGAATGACTGGTGCTGTAAATAAAAGCGAATCGAATTTTCGATACAATTGCGTATAATTCAAACCACAATCTGTAGAAGAATAAACCTCAAGTGTGTCTGAACTTCCTAATGGAGCAGAAGAAGTATTGGCAACATAAAAAGACAAATAAGCATGAGAAGAATTAAAAAGATTTACTTTGAAATTAATTTCATCATAATGATTACGGTTTGAAATAGAATATCCATTATCAATATAACATGATCCAGTTCCGGTATGTCCAATGGTTGTATTTCGAAGAAAACCATTATCTCCATCAGGATTGTATGCGCCGACATTTAGTGGAAATGATGGGCCTTCAAATCCTTCAAACATTGGCAAAACTACAGTAGGTTGCGCAACGAAAGCTACACTTGCGGTATCATTCGATGCATCCTGATCCGCCAAATTATTTGGAAGAGACGAATATACTTTTAGCCGATGTAATAAACCTGTTGGAATCGTTACACTTGGCAATGTAATTATGGTAGCTTGATAATTACTTAGACTACCGATCCAATTATATGTTAAAACAGAATTGTTATCTACTTTATAATTTATAATTGCAGAAGTTAATGTGTCTAATCCCCAATTTCGCAATTGAATCAAAGGACTATAAGTATTACACGCATTACCCGTGGGTGATAAAATTCTACTGCATCCTGCATCAACTTGCTTAACTGGAATATCACCGTTGGAATTTAACAATGCTGATTGATAGGAATTCACATTACTAATCATAGCCGTAATTTGTCCATTAGAAAACATATTCTGACAAGTTCCAGAAGAATAATCCATATAGTTACAAAACATAATTCCATTTCCAGACGAAGTGCATTGATCAAACATTGGGAAAGTTGGACAACCTAAACTTGGTTCGTATTGCGCTGGAGTATCTGCAACTCCATCATCACTTGCACAGTTATAAGGCGTTGTAGTTTCAGAGCCCCAAATATGTTCCAATCCGAAACAATGTCCTACTTCATGAGTTCCCACTTTGTTTTTTGTATTGCCATTGTATCCCCAATAGGAATAACCTATCGCAACACGACTGAAATTAAACATGGCAACACCCGCTGCAGGAGATGCTAATTCACAACAATAAATATTTAGATAACTTCCATTCCAGGCATTATCACCGCCATTTGCATTAGAAGAAAGATCATAAAAACCAATGAATGGTCCATGCGTAGTTTGATGCCGAATGATTCCTGTTGTAAATGCTCCATTTGGATCACGACGCGCTAATACAAATCGAAATGGTGTTGCTCCTGCAAGTGCTTTAAATGGTGTCGGTGTGTTTGAGGTATCATCATTTAATCTCGAGTAATCTTCGTTAAGGATTTGTATTTGACGAATAATTACAGAGTCAGGAATATTCATTGCATTAATTGACCATACTACGTGTACAACAACAGGAATCGAATCACCCAATGTCATGGATTTATTGTTCAGATTGCCCTTTTGCAATTCCATTTGTTGGCTCTTTTGCTGTATGAATTCCGGCGATGAGCTATAATCTTTTGTCCACTTTGTAGCAGCGCAGAAGCCAGTAACAGTTTGTGATTTACCTACTATTGAAAACAAGCAAAAAAAGAAAATTAATGGTAAATATCTTTTCATATTAAAACACTTTTTTGGATACTCTGAGGTATTTCATGATTAAACCCTAACTCCGCATCATTTTAGGTAGTCTATGTCTAATTTTTTAAAAAGCTTAATTGTTTTTACTGTTATTTCGGATAAGTGCCACTGTCCTTTAATTT
>JAYVOC010000145.1:0-2382 GCA_043758125.1 Bacteroidota bacterium
ATGTTGGGACGTGTTTTTAGCCTTTTTGCAGGTGGTGATCTAAAAAAAGTATCCATTTCAATCAATATTCTTTCTGCATTGATGAGTTCACTCACCATCCTTTTTATGTTCTGGACCATCACAGCACTTGCTAAGAAAGTTATTGGAAAAGGAAAAGAGATCGCTACCGATCAAATCATGGCAATCATGGGTGCTGGTATGGTTGGAGCACTTGCTTACACCTTCTCTGATTCATTCTGGTTCTCTGCCGTTGAAGGCGAGGTATATGCTTCATCGTCTTTCTTTACTGCCATCGTATTTTGGGCGATGTTTAAATGGGAATCTGTAGCTGATGAAAAACATGGTGATAGATGGATTATCCTGATCGCTTACTTAATGGGATTATCAATTGGTATTCACTTACTGAACTTACTTACAATTCCTGCTCTTGCGTTTATTTATTATTTCCGTAAATTTAAAACCACACGATTAGGCGTTATCAAAACAGGGATTGCTGGAGTATTTATTTTAGGCATTGTTCAGTTCGGAATTATTTCTGAACTTGTAAGCATTGCATCAAAATTTGATTTGTTCGCAGTAAATTCTTTAGGAATGCCTTTCTGGTCGGGATTTATGTTTTTCCTACTTCTAATAATCGCTGCTACTATTTACGGATTAATATACAGCACGAAGAAAAATAAGCCTTTATTAAATCTTGGAATTTTATGTTTCGCATTTATCCTTTTAGGATATTCTTCCTATTCGATGATTGTGATTCGTTCTGCAGCAAATCCTCCGATGGATGAAAATGATCCTGAACAAGCATTCAACTTATTGAGTTATATCAACCGTGAACAGTATGGTGATCGTCCGTTATTTTATGGACAATATTACAACACGCGCCAAACAGATCTCGAAGAAGGCGACATGCAATATGCTGCTGAAAATGGAAAATATAAATCGACCACTAAAAAAATTAGTCCTGTTTATGATCCTTCAGGATGTACGTTTTTCCCTCGTATGTACAGTTCACAAGAAAACCATATTCAAGGTTATAAAGATTGGGCAGGTATCAAAGGCGATGAGAAACCAACCTTTGCACAAAACTTAAAATTCTTTTGGAACTATCAAGTGATTCACATGTACTGGCGTTATTTTATGTGGAATTTCGCTGGCCGTCAAAATGATATTCAAGGACATGGAAGCATCACTAAAGGAAATTGGATTAGTGGAATAAAGTTCATTGATGAAATGCGACTTGGACCTCAAGATAATTTACCAAAAAGTATGTTGGATAATAAAGCAAGAAATTGTTTTTACTTCTTACCATTAATTCTTGGATTGATTGGTGTTGTGTGGCATTACAAACGCGATAGCAAAGATGCATGGACGGTGATGTTACTTTTCTTCTTTACAGGAATGGCCATCGTAATGTATCTAAACCAAACACCTTATCAACCACGTGAGCGTGATTATGCTTATGCAGCATCGTTTTATGCATTTGCAATTTGGATTGGATTAGGTGTACTTGCGATTTATGAAAGCTTAAGAAAAAAAGTTCCTGCAACAGCTGCTGCTGGAATAGCAACTGGAATTTGTTTAATCGCTGTTCCTGCTGTGATGGCAAAAGATGGATGGAATGATCATGATCGTTCTCATCGTTTTACTTCGCGTGATTTCGCATCTAACTATTTACAAAGTTGTGCTCCCAATGCGATCATCTTTACCAATGGTGATAATGATACTTTCCCATTGTGGTATGCGCAAGATGTAGAAGGTGTTAGAACAGATGTTCGTATCATCAATCTTAGTCTTTTAAATACGGATTGGTATATCGATCAAATGAAACGTAAAGCATATCAAAGCGATCCTGTTCCATTTAGTTTAACACACGATAAATATATTCAAGGAACACGTGATTACGTTCCATACTATGATCGTCAGGTTCCAGGTTATACTGACTTGAAAGATGTTGTTGATTTTATCGGTAATGATGGAGCTGACTTTAGAGTTCGTACGCAATCGGGATCAGAATTAAATTATTTTCCGACTAAAAAATTCTTTATCAAGATTGATAAAGAGGCAGTGATTAAATCAGGAACTGTTCGTGCAGAAGATGCAAGTAAAATTGTTGATACGCTTGCATGGGAAGTAGATAAAACGTACTTGATGAAAGCTGATTTGATGATACTTGATTTGATTGCACATAACAATTGGAAACGTCCTATTTATTTTGCTGTTACTGTTGGTAATGATAGTTATCTCAATCTAGAGCCTTACTTCCAATTAGAAGGTCTTGCTTATCGATTAGTTCCTATCAAAACAAATTCAGATCCTAATAGTCAGACAGGACGTGTTGATAGTAAAAATATGTACAACAACATGATGAATAAATTTGTTTGG
>JAYVOC010000146.1:0-11425 GCA_043758125.1 Bacteroidota bacterium
CAATAAAATATATGTGAGATGATGAGGGTCTTTTAGTCTGTCCTTTTTTTGCAAGTGCGACTTGCATTGTTTTGCAATGTGAATTCTCAACTTGTTTCGGATTGGCTAAACTCACAGCGCAGCTTTGCGGTTGGTGCAACTTTGTTTAAACAACTTGGGGGCTCATCTGCAAAAGCTGCGCTTTTTTTAAAAGGTGAAACCGCTGTTCGACGTGAAATGTTGATTGACGCTATGATTGCTCTGCAATCTACTTTGGCAGCTCAAGAAACTCCCGCTGTTGTTGCAGCGAAGGCTGTGGTTGCTATTTTATCAGATGATCGATACAAAGAGTCGCCGCCAGAAGTTCAAGCGATGGTGGCACGCGTTAAACATCTTTACAAAGAAGGGCAAGCAATGAAAAGTAAGTTGTTACTGGTTCCTACAAAATTTGAACGCGGTGTTTTAGCTAATCAAATTCGTGATTGCGATGAAGTGGCAACTAATTTATTAGAGGAGATCGATTTTTTTAAGGTGTACGGATATTTGCCATCGGCAGATCCATTAAAAAAAACGGTGGAAGAAATGTCAGCCGGTCAATTGTATTCTCGTTTGAAATATTTAGAGCCGTGGATTTCTCGGCATAAAAAGAAAAGACCAAATGCTGCTGATGTTGCAGCTGCTATTCACGAGCTTAATTTAATCCGTAAACGAATCGATAATGAGTGTATCTGATTTGGGAGCGGTAAAATTGTTGTTTGCAATTCCTGTTAAACAGGATTTGGATATGAGCAGCAATGTTTACCAGGAGAAAAATATATCAGCAATTATTGATGCCCGACGCTTGAAGGATTTTAAGTTAATGCTTGCTGAGATTGTTCCTGGTTGTAATGTTCATTTTTATTCTGGTGGTAATTGGTCGTTGCATGAATTGGTGGCTTACCTGTTAACCATTACGGGTTGTGCGGATTTATATTTTTCTACGTGGGCAATTCGTGAGGAGCCTATCAGGGCAATGATTAACTGGAAACAATCAGGTTTTGTTCGAAGTATTCATGCGTTGCTTGATAAACGATCTGAGCATCGTGATGCAGCTGCAATTGAATTGTGCAGATCAAATTTTGATTCTGTTTTGTTCGATCCTTGTCATGCAAAAGTTACGGTTATTAAAAATGACAAGTGGGCAATTACTATCAATGGTTCCCAAAATTATACTAAGAATCCACGTAAAGAAAGTGGCGTGATTAGCTGCGATAAAACGGTAGCTGATTTTCATATTAAATGGATGCAAAATGTCGGAAAAAACTGATAGTTATAAGAATTGTTTTGGAGAATTAAATGTGGTTACTCCTGAAATGTTAGCGATGATTGAACGCTTGGGTGCTGTGCATTTTACACCTCAGCAAATTGCTGATTATTATTTAGCAGAATTCGATTCGATTAATGCAATACTAACTATTCCAAGTACTCATTCTCTTTATCTGCATTTTAAAAAAGGTTGTTTACAAAGTGAATTTGAAATACGTGAATCTGTTTTCGAACTAGCTAAACGTAACTCTGCTCCAGCGCAAGAGCTTGCAAAACGTTATATCTCTGAACAAAAATCTTCAATGGCCTAATGATGTACGCCGTACAATTAAATCAACAGAGTGATTTGGATAAAATCATCCTACACCTTCAAGGAAAACTAAAAGGCAAGTATGAATTATCGTCAGCTCTCGAACAAAAGTTGAAGGATATGAGCGATTGTCGGGATTTAATTCGGCTTTATGCTTCAAGAATTAAAGTAGTTGCAATGCTTGTTGAACAAGGCAAGTCTAAAACTACTGCTGAAAGATTATACTCTGATACATTAACAGTATTTAATACAACCCAAACTTCGCATCGTGATTTTTGGATTGATGTTGTGATGGGGCAAATTTTTGAAACGAGAAGGAAAGCATTAGCAGAAGGTAATTTAAAAGTTGTTGCAGCATGCGAAGCAAATGTTATTAGAACAATTGAATTAATGACGGATGCGAAAGATGCTGAGCTATACGATCGGTTAATAGTTCCGCGCATTGTGGTGAAATTTGATCCAAGTCTTACAGGCGTTACATTGCCTGATGACTGGGAGAATCAGGTTCAACAAATTATTAAGAAAGCAAAATCAAGAGACGTAAGTCAATTTACGCCTGTGGAATTTCAAGAGAATGGAAATACAGAATGATTCTCAAGATGTAAATATTCATTTGAATATTCCGCAGTTAATTTTTACAATTGCAAATTGCAGACACAATATACTGTTATGGGGGCGTAGAACCGGAAAGACAGAAGGACCGATCGTTGATTTTTCATTGCGTAATATATTGGATATGCCTAGGTCCAATGGCTTCGCTGTTGGTACAACTTATGAGCAACTTTTAACCAGGACCTTGCCACCTCTTTTTGCTGGATGGGCAAAAATGGGGTTTCATGAAAATGTACACTATTGGGTGCGTAAATATGCACCTGATCACTTAGATATTGACAAAGCATATCGACATCCGGTTAAAGCAGATCATTACATTCATTGGTTCAATGGCTCTGGAATTTACTTGGTTTCCCAGGATAGACCAGGAACAATTAATGGTGTTGCAACTCAATGGGGATTTGGTGATGAAGCAAAATTTTTAAACCGTGAAAAGCTTCAAGAAGAAGTGCTACTCACCTTATCTGGTAATGCGGATAAGTTTGGTGATAAGTATAATTACCTGAGTACATTGTTTTGTTCTGATATGCCAACAAATGCAAAAGGTCGTTGGCTTATTGATGCGAAAGCGGATATGGATCCAAAGATCATTGAGTTGATTATTGGCATATCGCAATTACTACAGGATGCAGAGGAAGAATTATTAGCTGCAGATAAAAAATCAGACTCAACTTTTGAAAAGGCTAGAGCTAAAGTAAATGGATTGAAGGCTTATCTTAATGAGCTCAAAAAACTTACAACTTACTATTCAACTGCTACTACATTTGATAATATTCATGCGCTTGGAATGGATGTTATTAAGAACTTTTTACGGCAATTAGATGCAATTACTTTTCTTACGTCTGTGTTGAATGAGTTGGTGGAGATGGTCGAGAATTGTTTCTACTCCGGATTGAATAGCGATCACCACGGTGAGGATTCAGTTAATTATGATTTTGTTGATGATGTAGTCACGGATTTCGATCGTATACCAGAACGTGATTGTAGGTGGGATAACGATAGAGTAGATCACTTACCATTGTACTTGTCCTGCGACTATAACAATGCAATCAATTGTGCTGTTACTGGGCAAGTGCTCGACTTTAAACATGAGAGAAGGTTTATCTCCTCACTGTATGTAGAGAACCCTTTGATGCTTGGTGATCTAGTAGATAAGTGGTGTGCTTACTACGAGAAGCATCCTTGTAAGGATGTGTATTATGTCTATGACCAAACGGCTGTGTCTGGTGCTGCTGATCGTAATATCTCATTCGCTGATCAATGGATCAAAGGACTACAGGACAAAGGTTGGAATGTGATACCAACGTACATAGGTGCCGCATCGTGGCATAGGCCACGTTACTGGCTATGGAATGAAGTACTTCGAGAGAAGGATTCAAAGTTTCCTATATTCAGGTATAACAAGGAAGCATGTAAGGTATGGCAAGTGAGCTGTGAACGTGCTGGTGTTATACAGGGTGCCAATGAGAAGAGAGAGTTTAAAAAGGATAAACGTAGTGAGAGGGATAAGAAGATTCCACCGTATGAAGCTACACACATGAGTGAGGCAGGTGATTGCTTGTTCTGGCATTGGTACTATGGGTTTGCGAAAGAAGAATCTAGCTTTGTTGATATGCTAATAGGTTAAGGTTGGGCGTTGCCTTGGGCACGTGCTATACGTTTTTACACGGTATTCACTGCTATCACTAACGCATTAACATTTTAATTTTAATTGATCCCTACGCTCGCATGGCTTGATGCGAAGTGCATTTGCATGCTGTATTGTAGGGGCGGTGGTATGGGGGCGCGTACTTGCGCAATCATATATCCGAATCGTTCAGCGGTGCAAGTGCGCTAAACGTTCAGCGCGTGGCAGGGTCTTGAGAGTGAGAGAATAACGACTTTTTAAATAAAAGCCGTTATTCTCTTGTCTATGAGGTTATTTTATTAAAATTACTGGCTTTTTATTGCAGTTGCAACTAAAAAATAGTTTAAATTATACTCATAAAGTATTGAATATCAATATATTTATATTTTATTTTTAAGTAAAATAGTACTGTTTTATTTTGGTCAGAAATATGGTTTTTTGTATCTTTATAATGTTGTCAAAGGATAACAAAAGGGAAAGCCGCTTAATTTCTTTGCGGGACATTAGCGGCTTTCGATACACTGAAATAAATCAGCATGAGCAAATCTACAAAAAATGTTCGTAGCCTAAAAATTGGCTGCTTAGTATCGGATCGAGTTTCTAATAATAGAACTTTAAAAACGTCCGTTTCCCCTAAAATTATTTTATCGGGTAAGTGGTTAGAGGATGCAGGTTTTTGCATTGGTGAACTGGTTACTCTGAAAATTGAAGAGGGTACAATCCTAATTTCAACGGTTGAAGGAGGTGCAAATGTTTGATAATTTGTACGCTGATTTCATTTGCTTGATGGATGGCATTTTTTACGAAGGTTATACCGAGCAGTTCGCAGCGGAATTTCCTAAAGAATTTACAGAAGAATACAATCAATTTTGCGAAAATTATTCAAAAGCTTAATATTTATAAAGATGGAAAATAGAAATTGCCTAGAGTGTCAACAACGTATTAATGGAAGAACGGATAAAAAATTCTGCTCCGATAATTGCCGAAATTATTATAATAACGGTTTGAATAAACTGACAAATTGTACGATTGCAAATATCAATAATGCGCTTAAACGTAACCGCAGAACTTTGAAGAAGTTCGCAGAGAATAAACAAGCAACCGTTACACAACTTATAAAGGCGGGGTTTTCGTTCGATTACTTCACGCATCAACATAAACAACACGATGAAACAACGTTTTTCGTTTTTGATTTTGGATATAAATTTTCAGGAGGGCTTTTAGTAATCATTGTGAGTGCCATCCCTTCGGGCGCAAGTATGGGTTAATTTCCCATAAAAAGAGGAAGTGGGCGAGGGTCGCCCGCTTTTCTTTTGCTCCTCTCGCTCACTGGTATCGTTGGCTCGTTCCGCAAAAGAAAAGCGGTTTTAAAAGTAAAATAATGCACTGGCTCAAACGAGCTTAGATTAATTGCTTCGGCTTGCAACAAAGTGTGGAGAATTGAATTTTTATAAAATTTATTTTCCAATTTATTAAAACCACTCAGTTTTTAGGGTGGTTTTTTTATGTCCTTTTTTTATGAATGCACTTTTGGTTGTTTTGCTTCATGCTACAATTAAAGGATGCACTTACAATTTTTGAAAAGAAGAATGGTAGAGGTTTGCGAATTCCTTTTTCTGTGCAGTTCTGTACTGCTGATGTTATTGAATGGCGTAAATACTTAAAATTAAAGGCTAAAATTGATGCTTTGCCTGTTGATGCTCCTCAAAGAGCTGAAATGCTGGATAACCTTAATAAAATTGATTTTGGAGGTGATATTATCACTATTGATAAGGCTGTTTTATCTGGCGCTGCTCCACTTTCAAGAGCAGAAAAGAGCGAGAAAAATGATGTTGTTAAGCGCTTTTCGCCAAATCATTCGCAGAATAAAACCAGAAATTTTAAAATTTTACTCAATAAAGAGATTAGAAAAGCGCATTTGCGGTTGATTCTTAAGGTTAATAACCAGGAGGTGTTGTACTAATGAGCGTAGATGCAATTCAGATTGATAATAACGTTGGTATGGCTGTGCTTGCACACCACAGTCTTGCAATTAATTTAGATAAGCCCAAGAAAGGTCCTGTTGAAACAATTGAACTCAATTACAATATTACAGATTGGATTCCTTGGGGCGATTCGAATAATAAGCCCAAAGAAATTTTTGATAAGTGTAGTGTAAATACTATCATCCCTGCAACCCTTGCTTGGAAAGCAAATACCGTTGCAATGGGTGGCGTTCGCCCAGGTTATTTACAATGGAACGATCTTACTAAAGAAGATGATTTTATTCCTTTTACGAATACTGAAATAAAATCATTCATGCGATTGAATGATTTACAAATTTATTGTGAAGAAGCTTTGCGCGATATGTACTGGTGGAATATGGCGTATGCTGATTTTGGATTGAATGCAGATCGTACAAAAATTAATAATTTGTTAGTTCAGGAAGCGTACGAATGTCGTTCAGGTGTACAAAATCCGATTACTGGTTTAAGAGATTTTATTTATATATCTGCAAGGTGGCCATTGCGTGATATGACGCATATTAACAAACAAGCAGTAATAGATCCTTATTACGATGTGCATGGTCAAGTTCAAAATGGTAGAGATTTTCGTTATATATATCCTTTAGCATTTTCTATTCCAGGAAGAAAGCATTATCAAGATGCGCCGTGGCATTCTATTATTTTTTCGAAATGGATTGATATCGCGGAAAAAATTCCAATTCTTAAATCAAAAATGATGGATAATCAAATGCACATAAAATATGTTGTGCATATTCCTCGTAGTTGGTGGCAAGAAAAATATAAAGATTGGGATTCTAAACCTGATTTAAAAGAGGATAGACAAAAAGATGTTCTTGCAAAATTTAATTCTGTTTTAACTGGTATAAATAATACTGGTAAAACTCTTATGCTTACCTACAACGATACAAACGCTGCTAAGGATTATGCTAAATGGGAGATTAATGAATTAACTCAAAAGCTTTCAACGAATGATTATTTAGAAGATTCTGCGGAAGCTTCTTTACATATTTTATTTGCGCTGGATGTTGATCCAACGTTGAAGGGAAATTCTCCTGGTAAACAAATGGGCGCAGGATCAGGAAGTGATAAGCGTGTTGCGTTTAATATTTTCATTTTAAATAATAAACCATATCAGGATAAAGTAACAAAACCACTTGATTTTATTTCGGAATATAATGGTTGGGTTGGACCAACTGGCGAACCAATTATATGGAGATTTAATTCGTATTTATTAGCTACAGAAGATACTAAATCAGATAACAAAAGAATGTAATGCTGTTTAAAGATATAGTTACAATAAGAAAATTTATCTCCGTGGCGAAGGATTCTTCGTTGGAGGATTTTAGATCAATTATGGAGAATGATACTGAACAAAGTATTATTCTGCCAATTATTGGCGATGCGTTATTAACTGAATTGCAAGCAGCTGTTACTGCAGATGATGGAGCTAGTTTAAACGCAACTAAAACTAAGTTGCTTGCTTGTGTTCGTTATGTTGTTGCTCAACATGCAATGCTTCAATTTGTTCCTTTGGGTAGAGTTACTTTTTCTAAAGTTGGTATTACCGTAACACTTACCGATACTGAGCGTTCAGCTTCGGCTGAACAAATTTATGACGTGAAAAAACAATTGGAGATGAATATCTCTGGTGGTATTGAACGTTTGTATTCTTTTTTAGAAAGTAATAAAGAAGCTCTTGATACGTGGGTGTCAAGTGCTGCATTTACTTTGCTACGCTGTAATTTTATTAATTCTGCTATTGAATTTAACAGGTATTTTGCTATAAATAGTTCTCGTCAATTTTTTCAGCGCTTGCGAGCTATACTAACAAATATTGAAGATTCAAAAATAAAATCTGCTTTAGGAAATGATTTGTACGATGAAATAAAATTACAAATTAAAGTTGGAAATATTTCTAATAATAATTCTAAAATTTTAGATTACATTAAAATTTTAGTTGCAAATGCTGCTATTGTTGACGCAGTTATTCAATTTGATATTGATTTTACTACTTCTGGTTTACAACTTTCATTTGTTACAGAGGAGCACGGAAAGAAACAACAGAAAACACCAGCTGATCAAATAAGATTAGCGAATCTTTCGAAGTCGTGTGGGATGTTAGCTGAAAGCAAATTAAAAGATTTGATTGATTATTTGTATGTCAATGCAGATACTTATCCGCTCTACAAAGCTTCGTCATCTTACATAGCACCCGTTAATCCTATATCAATAAACGAATCCGGAAGCGGAATAGCAATGTTTTAATTATGGCACTAATTAAAAAACCTGTGAGCGATGCTTGGCTAAGAAAATACAATGCTGTTTTAATAACGGTTCTTGTTTTTATTGGCGGTTTTACCTCTGTAATGGTAGGTAATGTATATGTGATGATTATGAAAGATCATGATAAGAGTATTCAGTATACTGAAAAAGTTGATGCTATTGAAAATAGAGTGCAAGCACTCGAATATATTGCTGGATTGCCAAAAGAAAAGAAAAATCTTATTAAAAATAATGAAACATCATGTCTGATTTTTCCAAGGCGTTAACAAAACTGATAGGTGCAGAAGGTGCCTATGCAAACAATCCGAATGATCGCGGACAAGAAACCTATTTTGGTATTTCTCGCAGATCATTTCCCCAGTGGATAGGATGGAAAACTATTGATGGTTTACGCACAGAACCAGGATTCCCGAAAACCCTTGGTAATGTTGTGGTATTGACTGAGCAAGTAAAAGATTTATATAAACAAGAGTTTTGGGATAAAATTCATGGCGATGAAATAAAATCACAAGATATAGCTAACGAAATTTTTGATACAGCTGTAAATATGGGTTGCGATGTTGCAATTCGTTTTGCTCAACATGCATTAAATCTTTTAAATAGAAATCAAAAAAATTATTCTGATCTAAATGCTGATGGTGTTTTTGGAAAACTAAGTTTAAATACACTAAATAATTTTGATGAGGAATTGATTTTGTTACGCGCATTAAATGCATTACAAGCGAATAAGTATATCACGTTGTGCGATCGTGATAGCAGTCAGGAAGTTTTCTTTCGTGGATGGTTAAAAAGGGCTAGTTAAACACTTAATATTAAAACTAAGATGAAACTTTTAAAATTACAAATTAAGGATAAAAAAAGTTCGATTCGTGTACAGGTTACTGATAACAGCGTATCACCAACAATAACTTTCGATAAGATATTATGTATTAATGATATTAAAGTTGAAGTAGATGACATTGTAAATCCTACGCGTATTTTATTTATTTCAAAAGGCAAGGTTGAAATAATAATTAATTCCGATTTTTTACCAGAAGGTCAACTAATTTATGCATTCTATAACGTAATTTGCATCCATTTCGATTTGTCTGATTTAACAACAATTGAAATATAATGAGCAAACCATTTAAGGAAACAAAAGTAGGACAGTTTTTACAATCCAAAGGATTTAATGCCGTGTTGCACATGGTGGGAAATACTATACCGTTGGTAGGTACACTGGCTACACTGGCTACTGTTAAGGATTTAGTACTGGGTACTGATAGTACTGTTCCAGAAGTCGAATTAACACCTGAAGAGAAATTGCAATTTTTAGAATTGTATAAAGAAGCTGTAAACGAATTTGATTTACAACTAAAGGATGTGGCTAATGCTCGCAGTAGAGAAGTTGAATTAAATGTTTCGGAACAATCATCTTGGTTGGCTAAAAATATTACTTCAATTCTTGCTTTGATGCTTGTAATGGCATTTATTAGTTTGTGTTTTACGTATGTTCTTAGCGTAACTCCTGACCCAATGGTTGCAGGTGTTTTACACGACTTCAAAGATTTAATGTTGTTGCTCTGCGGATATTATTGGGGCTCTTCTTCCAATTCTAAAATCAAGGATAATATTATCAATAAATTGACCCCTCGTTAATGCACGAAATTGAATTTACTGTTGCTCGTAGCCGCAAGGTTTATAAACGAAGTGTTGCTTCTACTTTTAAAGAGTATGACGCAAATGCTTTGCTTGCTTTGTGCTATGCAGCTGTAGGAAAATTTAACGATAATGTAAAAGGTTTACTGCTGTTGTGGAGATTGCTAAAAATTCCTGCACGTGTATTTTTCAAAATGAAACGTGCACAAGTAAATCAAATTTATGAGCAACTTTTATTTATTAGTGATGAAAAAAAAGTTTTCGAAAATTGGCTAATCACAAAATTACGTCCACGATTTAGTTTATATTATTTTTTAGGTCCCGAAGGCTCACTTGAAGATGTTTCAACTCTACAACTTGCGTTAGCTGAATCAAAAAATATGCAATTCCATAAGGATGGAAGCAAAATTGCACTGGAAGAACTTGCAGCCATTCTGTATACGAAGGTTTCGCCACTTAGGTGGATGCTATACAAGCTTAAATTAATTGATAAGCTTAAAATAGACTTTAATCCGAATACAGCTGAACGTAATGCAAAGCACTTTAAAACTGTTCCATTGTATAAACTCTTGGCGGTTCAATTAAATTTTTTAGGAATATTAAATTATTTCGAAGAGGCCTTCCCTAATATACCTCGTGGAAGTAATGATGCTAGCCCTTATGGATGGGCTGGTTTGATTTATGAATTAGCGGGGGAAAAATTAGGTTCAATTGAACAGGTAGAGAAACGATCTGTTTACCAAACATTTTTGTTTATTGATAAAATAGAATTCGATTTAAATAAAAATAAATAATTTATGATCGATACGATGTATGTAAGTGATTGGCTAACGTTATTCGAGCAAATGGCTTCGAATAATAAAGCTATTTCGCACGATCCAAATATTGATAATAATAATGTTCGCTTTTTTGCTGATGATAAATTTTTTTCGGGAAATGAATTAACTGGAATTGCCGTTGTTTGTTCTCCGCCAATTTCGAAAATGATCGGTGTGCTAGACAATGCTTTGCAAAATTATGATTTTGAATTATGGTTTTTGAAGCAGTGTGACAAAGGTGATGAAGTTGCAATGCGTGAAGCTTGGCGAAATGGTGAGTTACTTGCATTAGATTTTATTTCTGTTTTGGATTTCAAATCTTCTTCTTATAATAATCCTGATCAACGTTTGTTAGCAGGTTTTAAAATTAGCGATTGTACGATTGATAATATTGGACCAATTGGTAAAAATTATTTTGGTGCAGCACTTACAATTAAAGTTGCTTCATTGCGAAATTTACAATTAGATGATTCTCGTTGGTACAATTCTTATAATTTATAATTTATGGCTTTATCATATCCTATTGTACCTGCAACGTATGCATTTAGCCAAAACCCAATAATTGTTGAGGTTGCAACAAATATTGTTGATTTAGGATATGTAATGCCAAAGGTTTGCCTTGGTGTTACTGTATTTGGTATTGAATATATTTTTGAATCTGATATTGATGAGGGTTATTGCCATTGGAATATTGCTGAAATTTTAAATAAAATTTTGGATGGAAACATTGCGAATAAACCAATAGTCCCAGGAATTAATGTAATAACATGTTCTGATACATTAATGCCCTACTCATTACATTTGTTTGAGGTATATGGAATACCATCAGTTGTTGACCACGGCTCAG
>JAYVOC010000147.1:0-10297 GCA_043758125.1 Bacteroidota bacterium
GCTTCTATAAAAGAACTTACCGCACGTGAATCTCCTGGTATCATAAGTTATATTACTGCTGATGATATTCGTCAATCTGGTGCACGTGATTTGATGGATGTGCTTCAACATATTCCTGGATTTGAATTTGGTGTTGATGTGGAAGGCGTTGTTGGTTTGGCAGTACGAGGAAATTGGGCGCACGAAGGAAAAGCAGTTTTGCTTATTGATGGACAAGAAATGAATGATGGATTATATTCAACTTTGCAATTTGGCAACCATTATCCAGTAGAAAACATTGAAAGAGTAGAAATTATTCGTGGACCAGGATCTGCTATGTATGGAGGGAATGCTGCGTATGCCGTGATTAATGTAATCACACGCACGGCACAACATAAATTCGAAGTTCAATCTTCAACATTTTACGGAGCTACTAAAAATGATTTTTCAAGAAGAGGTGCAAATTTATTTCTAGGCTCAAAATCAGATAAAAATTCAATTTCAATTCAATCATTCGCTTCACAAGGACAAAGAAGTCATGAGGAGTATAAAGATGTTTATGGCGATAGTGTTTCCTTAAAGGGAAATTCAGAGCTCAATAATTTTTATGTAAATGTTGGGGCTACAATTGGCAATTTGGGTATAAGAGCAATTGCTGATGTTTATAGTGTAAAATCCTTCGACGAATACCAATCGATTGTACGAATTCCATTACTAATGCATTTCAATAGTTACCTAGGTGAAATTAATTACGAGTTGAAAATTAATGCGCATTGGAAAATTATTCCAAAGTTAAATTACAAATATCAATTACCTTGGGCTTATGCAGGTAATAACGATTCGCTTGATAGTACTAATATTCCATTTTGGAAAAGTAGCGAACGATATAGCGGCTCCATTGCAACCATCTTTGATCCGAATGATAACGTTAATATTTCTGGTGGCGCATCATATTTTTATGATCACTCAAAAAATTTGAAAGGCAATAATAATTTCCTTACAACGCTAAGTCCTGATTTTACGTATAACAATTTCGCTTTGTTTTTGCAAACTTTAATTAAGGTAAAAGAATTTAATATAATTGGTGGCGTACGCTATAATGATAATAGTAGGTATTCGTCAACTTTGGTTCCACGTATTGGTGTTACAACTATAATTGATAAGTTTCACTTTAAAGTACTATATAGTAAATCTTTTAGGTCACCAAGTACTGAGAATATTGACTTAGCATCGAGCATTAAGCCAGAAGTGACGAATGTATTTGAATTCGAAACAGGATATAGTATAAATGAATACTCTTTAGTAGCATTAAATGCATACATTATTCAAACGCACAATCCAATCGTATATTATTTTGATACCATTACCAATTTTGATGCATATACAAACATATCAAAAACAGGAACCAATGGTTTAGAGTTTTCTTACCGTTATAAAAAGGCATGGTGTGGAATTGATATTGGCGCATCGTATTACAGAGCGAATGATGGTAAACAAATAAATTCGTATAGTATTCCTCAAAACCAAGAGGAGCATTTAGGGTTAGCACCATTCAAAGGAGATATCGCATTAAAAATAGCGCTAAAGCAAAATATTTTCTTCAATGCGGGAGCTACTATTTATTCTTCACGAACTCAAATCGCTAATGTTGATGCAAATGGGAATTCCATTTATTCTAAGTTGTCACCTACTTCCATAATTAATTTACAATTTGAATATAGATTTATAAAGACGAAAGGGTTAAGTGTGCAATGTGCAATATTTAATTTCTTGGATAATAGTCAATGGTATATTCAACCATACAATAGTAATCATGCACCATTACCTGGTATGGGTCGAGAGTTTCAGTTAAAAGTTTTATATCAAAATTTTTAATCGAAAATCTTGAAAAAATTCAACATCATATTTAAAATAAAAATATTGGTATTTACTGTACCAATGTATCTGATATTATCTGCATTTCAAGGTGCAAATATTCAAGATGTAAATATGGTTAAATCATTATTCATTTACAATTTTACGAAGCACATTGAATGGCCTTCACAGAAAATGTCTAGTCCTAAATTTCAAATTTCTGTTCTTGGAAGTCCGGTGATGAATTCAAAGCTTACTACAATTTTAAAAGATAGAAAAGTGATTGATAAGCCAATTGAAGTAAAAGAAATTACAAATATTGAAGAAGCTTTTAATAGTGATATACTTTTCATCGCTCAAGGTCAAGGCGACAAACTTAATGCATTGCTAGATAAATGTAGCGGTAAAGCTATTCTAATCATTACAGAAGAAAAAAAAATGAGTACACATGGTACTTGTATCAATATTTATGAAAAAGATAGTCATCTCCGATTTGAATTAAATGATGTAACGATTAAACGTGAAGGATTTAAAGTGTCGAATCAATTATATGAGTTAGCAACGGTTTCAAAATAAAAAAATAGTATGTTTAATAAAAGCGCATTTAAAAAAATAGACCGGAAAATTTACCTGGTTTTTATTGTTGTAATAGCTATTGCTATTATAAATGCATTTATCAGTACTTATACCATTCAAAAAAGCCAAAGAATTACAAGTGATATTGTAGACAATACAAATCCTTCTTTAGATGCATTAGCACACATGAATCTTCTTGTTACAAGGTCAAGAATGCTGATTACTAATTGGGTTTATTTACCTAATAACCAAGCAGACAAGGATAGCCTTCGAAATTTAAATAATAGCGAGTATATTCAATTAAGAGGAAAGATTCATGCATTAAATAATCATTGGCAAAGGAAAGATCATGTTGCATCAATAAATAAAATTTTCACCGACTATGAAGCGCTTTCTTCCTACCAAATGCAAATTATACGCATGTTGGTTACTTTTGAAGATTATCAAGATCCAGTTAAACGATTTGCTGCGGAGGAAATTTTGGAAAGAGAAATCATTCCAAGATCTGAGAATATTACGGCACGTTTGAAAGCGATTATTACACAACAAACTAGTATGGCAATGCAAGAGCAAGATAAAATGCTCTACCAATTTAATTCATTAATGGTACTTGTGTTGAGTATCGCACTCTTGATTATTTGCTCTATTTTATTTGCAGCTTTCGTAATAACGCGTTCAATTATTGTTCCTGTTTTGCAAGTTCGTGAGGTAATTTTGCAAATGGGAAAAGGGGAACTTCCTGAACTCAAAATGAAAATTCCGAAGAATGTTGTTGGAGAAATGCTCCAAGCGCTAAGATTCATGATTGATGGTTTTAGAACAACTTCTATTTTCGTTGATGAAATTGGAAAGGGAAATTTTAATCACCCATTTAAACCATTAAGTAATAAAGATATTCAAGGACATTCATTGTTAACAATGCGTAATCGTTTAATGGCTGCTTCTGAAGAAGACGCAATGCGCAGTTGGATGGCTGAAGGCCTCGCAAGTTTAAATGAAATTATGCGATCATCAAGTGAAGAATTTAATATTTTCTTGGATATGATTATTGACAATATTGTGAAACAACTTCAGGTTGAACAAGCAGCAATATTTCTTTTGCATAACGAGGACATGAATGATTTACACATCCAACTTGGCGCGTACTATGCTTTGAATAATAAAATATTAAATAGTAAACGATATGAATTAAAAGAGGGATTAATTGGTCAAGCAATTGCTTCTAATAAAATAATTTGCTTAGATAATATTCAAGACCCTTTTTTTACAATTGATACCGGTATCGGTGACTCTCGGCAATGTAGTATTATGATTATTCCTCTTACAACAAGTGGAAAAGTTGTTGGCGCAATTGAAATAGCTTCTATTAAATCACTTAGTAATTCTCAAAAATTATTGCTTGAGAAAATGGCTGATCCTATTGCCGCAAGTTTATTTAGTGTTAGAGCAAATCTGATTACTTCTCAATTACTTGAAGAGTCTCGAAAGCAAGCAGAGGAATTAGTATATCAAGAACATGAGTTGCGAAATATAAATAATGAACTTACAAATCAATCACAACTGTTGCAGCAATCAGAAGAGGAATTGAAAGCGCAACAAGAAGAATTGAAACAAGTAAATCAAGAATTACAAGATAAAGCTGGATTACTAGAAGAACAAAATATTGCTGTGGAAGATGCTCGACTAAGTTTATCTTTTAAAGCAGAACAACTAGAGCAAAGTAACAAGTATAAATCAGCATTCTTGGCAAATATGAGTCACGAATTGCGTACGCCATTAAATAGTATTTTGATTCTTGCTAAATTACTTTCTGACAATAAATTCAAGAATCTCGATATCAAACAAGTAGAACATGCAAGAATTATTCATAAGTCAGGTTCCGATCTTTTAACTTTAATTAATGACATTTTAGATTTATCAAAAATTGAGGCAGGAAAAGTAGATCTTCAAATTGAATCATTCGCGGTAGCTGATTTAGCAGACGATATGCGAATGTTGTTCCGAGAATTTGCTAGTGAAAAACTTATTGATTTTAATATAACCATTGATATTCCTTCACATGCTATTATAGTTTCTGATAAGACGCGAATTGAGCAAGTGATTAAAAATATGCTGTCAAACGCTTTTAAATTCACTCCTGCTGGTGGTCAAGTTGAATTGAAGATTTCTAATGCTTCTTCTGAAATTGTTTTTAAAGAAAAAGCATTGTTGCAAACTGATAAAGTAATTTGTATAGCTGTTCGTGATACCGGAATTGGAATTCCCGAGAGCAAACAAAAATTAGTTTTCGAGGCCTTTCAACAAGCGGACGGTTCAACAAGTAGGAAGTTTGGAGGTACTGGTTTAGGATTAGCAATCAGTCGTGAATTAACGCACATGTTAGGAGGAGAAATGCTCTTGGAAAGTGTAGAAGGAGAAGGAAGTACTTTCTTAATTTATCTGCCAGAGTCTTCCACACATTTCGAAGATTTATTAATCAATCCTGAAATGGAGTCTATTAGCAAAGCGAGAAATCATAGTGAAACGATAACTCGAGAACAAGTAACAGAATTACGTAATGGGTATCATGATGATGAGATAAAAGATGATCGTGATCAAATGCGAGAAGGCGATAAATTAATTCTTATTATAGAAGATGATTATGTTTTCGCTAGAATGTTAATGAATCATTGTCATAAGTATGGATTCAAAGCGATTATCGCTTTACAAGGAGATCAAGGCTTAAGGTATGCCGCAAATTATAAGCCCTATGCAATCATTCTTGATATGCGTTTACCTGTTATGGATGGCTGGACTGTTTTGAAGAAATTAAAAGAATCTGAATCATTAAAAAATATTCCAGTACATGTGATTTCATCAATCGATAAAGCACAATTAGGATTAGATATGGGCGCCGCAACTTATTTAAGTAAGCCTGCTGGTAAAGCTGATATGGAGAAATTGTTTGACCACATCGATGGAAACAAAAAGGTGCCTTCGCATAAATTATTGTATATGGGATCTCATCCTAATGAAATGAATAAAATTATTTCAATACTCAAGGAACGCGAAAGATCTGTTGAAATTCAAAGTGTTCAAAATTTGAGTGAATGCGTTGATAGCATTCGTAAGAATAAAATTCACGGAATTATTATCGATTCAAATAGTGATGAATCTATAACACTTCAACTTGTTCAATCTATACGTGCTGAATCTGATTTACGAAATTTACCACTAGTTTTTAGAGATGATAATCCAGATGAATGTTTGCAGGAAGTAGAAGATTTAATTTCTGAAGACACCTCAAATCCACACGATAGAGTACTTGATGAAACAGGAATGTTCTTAAATACAGTGAGTAAAGGACTTGATAAATATGAACAAGTTCAAAATAAAATGATTGAGTTGCTAACTGATAAAACAGTTTTACTTGTTGATGATGATATGCGAAATATTTATTCAATGACAAATATTTTGGAGAATGAAGGATTGAAAGTTATTTGTGCTTATGATGGATTAGAAGCATTAGCAAGATTAAAAGAAAATCCTCAAATTGAGATTGTACTTATGGATATCATGATGCCAAATATGAATGGCTATGACGCGATAACTGAAATACGAAAAAATACTGCTTGGCTAAACTTGCCCGTAATAGCCGTCACTGCAAAAGCGATGTCAGGCGATAGAGATAAATGTATGGAAGCAGGCGCTTCTGATTACCTAACTAAACCATTTCAAACCGAACAATTGATCTCATTGATGCGAGTTTGGATGTATAAATAAAAGTAAAATAAATTATTAGTTCACATTATGATTAATGTATTATTAGTTGATGATTTACCGGAAAATATATTCACATTAGAACATATTTTAGATAATGGTACACGTAAATTTATTCCTGCAGCATCAGGAGCGGAAGCATTATTATTGGCTTCATTGGAAAAGATTGATCTTATCTTATTGGATTTTAAATTAGATGATATGGATGGAATGGAAGTGGCAAAACAACTTCGATCAAATCCTATAACTGCTCATATTCCAATAATTTTTGTTACTGCCGCATCACATAATGAAAGAAAAAAATCGAAAAATTTTGATATCGGAACTGTTGATTTTCTCTTTAAACCTATTGATCTTGATGAGGCATGCACAAAGGTTTTTCTTTTTGAAAAAATTATCCGAATGAATAAAATAATCATCGATAGTGGTCTAGTGGAATCTACTATCAAAGTGGTTTAAAATATTTTTTTTTCATAAAAAGCCCTGTGGTGTCTACTACAGGGCTTTTTGTTTTATATTTGGAATAAATTCTATCATAATATGTTTCGTTCATTACTCTGTTCATTCTTCCTCACTATTGCATGTCTTAATGTAAATGCTCAAATGGATCATCGGTTAACACCTGGTGAAATACAGCAATTGCCATTATATGGATTGACTAGAGGAAGTTCTGCTGCAACAACATCTTCAATACTTCCCCCAGCAAGTAGCGTTCGTACGATTGGTGAATGGGAGGAAATTCAAGGGTTAGTAGTTGCTTGGATTAGTTATCCTAGTATGTTACGTGAAATTATTCGCAACGCTAGATTGGAATGTAAAGTTTATGTAGTTTGTTCAAACGCACAAACTGTTATTAATGATCTTCAAAATAATAATATCGACACAAGTAATGTAGTGTTTGTTGTAACTCCATTTAATTCTGTTTGGTCACGTGATTATGGCCCATGGAGTGTTTATACAAATGACGTAGATAGTTTGCTAACTATTGATTGGATTTATAATCGTGTACGACCAAACGACGATGCTGTATCTGTAGCAATTGCAAATGCTATTAACTCACCATTATATCAAACTACATCTGCTCCTTGGAATCTTGTTAATACAGGAGGTAATTTTATGACGGATGGTTTTGGAACAGCGTTTTCATCTAATCTTATTCTTACTGATAATTTACCATCAGCAGGATATGGAGGAACTCAAAATGCATCAGGAATTGATACAATCGTAAAACATTTTATGGGAATCAATCGATACATTCGATTTCCTACTTTGCCTTATGATGCAATTCATCATATTGATATGCATTTAAAATTATTAAACGAAGAAACTTTATTGGTCGGTCAGTATCCACAAGGAGTTGCTGATGGTCCTCAAATAGAAGCCAACTTACAATATATTCTTGCGAATTATAACTCTGTTTATGGTACTCCTTATAAAGTAATTCGAATGCCAATGCCTGATGATAATGGTATTTATCCAAATACATCCGGAAGATATTTCACCTACACAAATTCATCTTTCATAAATAAAACTTTAATATTTCCAACTTACAATATACCTGCGGATACTACTGCTTTACGTATTTATAAAGATGCATTACCTGGATATAATGTAGTGGGTATAAATTCTCTCGTAAGCATTGGTGCTCTTGGCGCTTTACATTGTATTACAAAAGAATTAGGAACAGCAGATCCTCTTTTAATTAGTCATCAACAATTGCCAAATACAACCGATACTATAAATAATTATGCTGTAATTGCACGCATTCAACATAGAAGCGGAATTGCAAATGCTACACTTTATTTTAGAACAGATACGCTTCAACCTTGGCAAAGTGTACCGATGAATTCATTGAGTAGCCAAATTAATTATTGGGGAGGTTCAATACCTGCGCAACAAATTGGAACACGCGTTTATTATTATATCGAAGCACAATCGAATTCTGGGAAACATCAAGTCAGACCAATACCTGCTCCTTCTGGATATTGGTATTTTGATATTACTGGTGTAACAGGAATTGCTACTTCTGAAATCTCCACAAATCAATTAGGAACATCTTTTCCCAACCCCTCTAAAGGAATTACGTGCATCCCAATCTCATTAGCGCAAAACAGTTCTGTTACTGCAGGGTTTTATGATGAAACTGGAAGATTACTCATTCCAATTCAAAACGGAAATCTTTCAAAAGGAGAGCACAAGTTGTTTATGAATACCGAATCCATCGCTTCTGGAATTTATTTAATCAAGGTCAATATCGGCACTCAAATTTATATTCAGAAGATTGCTGTTCGTTTTTAACGACAAAAAATCTGTTGAGAATTACGCTTTGATCTGTTTTTATTTAACTATTGTGAAATGACTTGATTTGTTCAAAACCATTCGAGCAATTTAGAATTACTTTAACGCTTTCATTAATTTCGAAAGCCTAAAAGCACTCTTTTTTACGTTATTACGGTAATTTATTTTACTTTTAAGCTTTGATTACTAGGTAGTTGTTATATAAACTAAAGTTGATCCATTTAGTAAAGGGGTTTACGAAGGGTTTTCAAGATTTCTGTTTCGAAAGTTATCCACATTTATTACCTTTGCCCCCCTTGCGACATTTCCAACGTAAGGTTAAAAACATAATGCCGTGGCTGAACATCGATCAGCTTATCTTATTAAATACGTAGGATTACCTCTTGGTGATCATGAGTACGATTATGATATCGGTAACTCGTTCTTTGAGGGTCGTGAAGGCTCAATTATTAAAAAGGCAACTGTAAAAGCTAAAGCTGTTCTCCGTAAAGGTCCTACCATGCAGCTGGATCTAAAGCTGGAAGGAATAATTTGGGTGGAATGTATGCGCTGTCTTGAAGAGATGACTCTAGCAATAAATGTTGAAAGAACATTACTAATACGTTTAGTCGAAACAGTTTCTTTGGAAGAAGATGATGTGGATTCAATCAGTCTCCCTTCAAATGCACATGAAATAGATATGTCAATTCATCTCTATGATTTCCTAACCTTAGAAGTGCCGTATAGTCCAGTACATCCAGATGATGAAAATGGAATTCCTGGTTGTAATCCAGAAGTTCTTAAATATATTGCAAGTCAGAAAGAAGCTGATGCTGAAAACCCAGCAAATGATCGTTGGGCAGCTCTCAGAAAGTTAAAAATGAATTAATCATATTATTAATATTTTATTACCATGCCACATCCTAAACATAAGATCTCGAAGACAAGAAGAGATAAGCGCAGGACTCATTACAAAGCTGTAGCACCAACAATTGGTGTTGATTCAACTACAGGCGAAACACATCTTTATCATCGTGCTCATTGGCATGAAGGTAAACTATATTACAAGGGTAAAGTAGTGATGGAAAAAGAGGCATAATACCTTTGATTCATAACATCTTTTCTTGAAGACCATAAACTTTAATCGATGAGAATTGGGATTGATATTATGGGAGGTGATTTTGCTCCGCGTGAAACAACGCTTGGAGCAATTCATGCCCTTTCAGAACTCTCTGAAGATATTCGCCTCGTTTTATTTGGTGATGAACACGCTATTCGTGATCTTTTCACTAGCGAGAATGCTGATACTTCAAAAGTAGATATCATACATACAACCGAAATTATCGGTATGGATGAACATCCGGCGCGAACCATTGCTCAGAAGCCTGATTCAAGTATAGCTCGTGGATTTGAATACTTAAAATTAGGAAAGATCGACGCTTTTGCTGGTGCAGGAAATAGTGGAGCCATGATGGTTGGCGCAATGTTTTCTGTGAAAGCTGTTCCTGGAATTCTTCGTCCTGCAATTTGCTCTTTATTGCCTAAAGAAGATGGTAAATGGGGAGTGTTTTTAGATGTAGGAGCTAATGCAGATTGTAAACCAGAAATGCTTCAACAATTTGCCATTTTAGGCAGCCTTTTCCTTGAACATGTTTATAATATTCCTCAACCGAAAGTAGGTTTGATGAATATCGGTGAAGAAGAAGAAAAGGGTAATTTACTTTCTCAAACTACTCATCAACTTTTAAAACAAACAAAAGAAATTCAATTCATAGGTAATATAGAAGGTCGCGACCTGTTTAATGATAAAGCCGATGTAATAGTATGCGATGGCTTTACAGGAAATGTAATT
>JAYVOC010000148.1:0-2663 GCA_043758125.1 Bacteroidota bacterium
GATTTTGTTCATACAACTGTTTCCGATTTTATTGAAAGGCAGGATCATGATCATGCTTTTTTACATGATATTACTCCAGGAATTCATGTAAAAGGTGATAAAGTTGCGTTGGCTTCTTTGATCAATAATCTCATCGAAAACGCTGAAAAATATTCGCCTAATGGAACCACCATACATATTGATTTATTGAAATCCGGACATGATGCAATTATTTTAGTGAAAGATGAAGGAACTGGGATCCCATTAAATGAATACACTCGCATCTTCGAAAAGTTTTATCGTATTGGAAATGAGGAGACACGTAAAACAAAGGGGACTGGCTTAGGTCTATTTATTGTGCAGCATATTGCGGGTCTTCATAAAGGTAAGATTACCGTTAGACCTAATATTCCTGTAGGAACTGTTTTTCAATTTCGTATTCCTTTATTGTAGTTCTGTCGTCTAATCGCTAGCTCTTTTCCCTAACTTTGCATCTTAAATTTATTTTCAGAATTCTTAAATTATGGCTCATAAAGTTGTTCTTGCAATACTAGATGGCTGGGGTTTCGCTCCTAACACCGATAGTAATGCTATTACACATGCACATACACCATGCATGGATATGTTGATGGCAAATTATCCGCATAGTACTTTAATAGCATGTGGAGAAGATGTAGGACTACCTGTTGGCCAAATGGGCAATTCAGAAGTTGGTCATTTGAATTTAGGTGCGGGAAGAATTGTATGGCAAGAATTAGCAAACATCAACAAAGCTGTTCGTGAAAATACGATTGATCAAGAAGCAACTTTGTTAAATGCATTTCGCATTGCAAAAGAAAGAAATTGTAATCTACATTTTATGGGTTTAGTTTCTGATGGTGGTGTTCATTCACATATCAATCACTTGAAGAAATTATGTTCGATGGCGAATGATCATCACCTTACAAATGTTTTTATACATGCGTTCACTGATGGTCGTGATACAGATCCTAAAAGTGGATTAACTTTTCTTATAGATCTTGAAAATCATTTAGCAACATCAACAGGGAAAATTGCAAGTATATGTGGACGATATTATGCAATGGATCGTGACAAAAGATGGGAACGAATCAAAGTTGCGTATGATGCGCTAGTAAAAGGAACAGGAACTCACACATCTGAATGGAAAGTAGCAATAAAAAATTCCTATTCAGAAAATGTTACTGATGAATTCATCAAGCCAATTATTATTTCTGATAAAAATGGTGAAGCATTAGTTACAATAAAAGATAATGATGTAGTCATCTGCTTTAACTTTCGCACTGATCGTTGTCGAGAAATTACAACAGTACTTACACAAAAAGATTTTCCAGAATTTCAAATGCATGTGTTACCGTTGCATTATGTTACAATGACTCGATATGATGATAGCTACCATCATGTTGAAGTAGTTTTTGAGAAAGATAATTTATCGAAAACACTTGGCGAAGTATTAGAAATAAATCATAAGAAGCAATTACGTATAGCAGAAACAGAAAAATATCCGCACGTAACGTTTTTCTTTTCAGGAGGTAGAGAAGATCCTTTTAAAGATGAAACAAGAATTATGGTTCCCTCATCAAAAGTTGCAACGTATGATCTTAAACCAGAAATGAGCGCGATAGAATTAAAAGATGCATTGGTTCCAGAATTATTAAAAGGTGAAATAGATTTCGTTTGTTTGAATTTTGCGAATGCTGATATGGTAGGTCATACTGGAGTTTTTAGTGCTGTTGTAAAAGCAGTTGAAACAGTTGATAGTTGCTTGAAAGAAGTTATTGAAGCTGGTCAAAAAAGTGGATATAGTTTTATCATTATCGCTGATCACGGTAATGCCGATATGATGATCAATGCAGATGGATCACCAAATACAGCACATAGTTTAAATCCGGTACCATGTATTCTGGTGACAGATAATAAAAACTTGAAAATAAAATCCGGAAGATTAGCTGATATAGCACCTACTATTTTATCCTTAATGGATATTTTTCCACCAAAAGAAATGACTGGTTCAAATTTAATTTCCAACATAAATTGAAAAAGCATAATATCATTATCACTATGCGTAAAATCATTTTTTGTTTTGTAATTATTGCATCAATGCTTTTTCATCCAAAGAGAATTCAAGCGCAATCACGACTTGGAATTTATGTTGGTGGTGGTGCAACATGGTATTATGGTGATATGAATGATCGGCTTTTAACAAATAACAAATTATTTCGTACTTATTTTAATGGTGGTTTATTATACCGTCTTCATCCGCATTTAGATTTACTAGCAAACATAACTATCGGAAAAATTGTTGGTGCTGACTCCTTAGCGATTCAATTATTTAACAGAAAACGAAATTTAAATTTCGAATCAAAAATAGTAGAAGCATCGTTACTTTTAAATTATCGATTATTCGCTAAAACTAAATCTTCAAAAAGAGTTTTTAATCCTTATCTGATTGCAGGAATTGGATATCTAAAATTTAATCCTCAAACAATTTATCACGGAAAAAAAATTGATCTTCAGCCATTAGGAACGGAAGGACAATTTATAAATGGTGGTAATTATCCAAAACCATATAAACTTTATACATTAAGTATTCCATTGGGTATTGGCCTTGAAATTTCATTGAGTAAAGCTTTTAGTGTTCGATTGGAATATGCAAATCACTTCAC
>JAYVOC010000149.1:0-2644 GCA_043758125.1 Bacteroidota bacterium
TTATTTCCTGAAACATACATTACAGAATCGCTAATAACAAATCCTTGACAACTTTGAATTGAATGATCCGTTGAACTATAAACTAATGAATCGGAATAAGTACCGCCTTGCTGGTTGACTTTATAAATATCTCCCGACAACGTCATATAATAAAACGATTGATCAACTTTACTGTAGCACAAACGCGCTGCATAATTTTTAATCGTCATCACTTTATTTACTGTGACATCAAAAAATAATGGAGTTGGTGTTTGCGCTCTTGATTGAAAGCAAAATAAAATAAACAGAAATGATAGTATTTTATTCATGATATGTTTTTGGTGAAATTATTGAATGTAAAATAGTGGTCAAGTTACAAATAAATTTTTAAAGCTACATATAAATAGAATTAGTAAACGAAATTAACTGATGTTCCTCTCTTGTTAAAATCAATTAATATGATCATTCAAATTAGAAGAGTACACTATAAATAAAAATAAAAAAACCTCTAAACTTATTTCGGTTATAAATAAGCTTAGAGGAATAAAAAATCACTGATCAGCAATTATATTAATGATTATCGTAATGTGTAAAATCAAAGGTGATTGGATTTCCACTAAATAATACTGGATGATAACTCCACGTTTCAATGGAGTTGCGGTGACGTACTACAATATAATATGTATCACCAAATATACTTGCAGGATATATGAGCGATGGCATATAAATAATATTTGCAATACCAATTGTGCTTAACAATACAACATCACTTCTCACGAGTGTATAATTGTATTGATTATGCAATTCGATAGTTATTGAATCGCAATCATTGATGCTATTCACCAATGGAAATGCACTATTAAGAACTGGTTGCATCAATCCTCCACCAAGATAAAATCCTTGAATGAACAACTTTAGATTTAGAGAAATTGCAGTTGTACATCCTTCATCAACAAGACCATTACAATTATCATCTACATCATTAAAACAAATTTCTTCAGTCTTATGGTGAATAGATGAATTAGCATCATCACAATCGCCGACAGTTTCGATTAATTCACTTGCAGCCTTATGATATAATGGTCGCGTGCATTGTATGATTGGATTACCATTTCCATATCTATCACCATCAGCATCAAGATACCATATTTGTAAAGGATGTTCTAAAGAATCGTTATCGTTACAATCTGTACTATCTGAAGCATATCCATTCGGATGAAAAACTGCAAGCGTATCAACCAATGCATTACCATATAAATCATGATCTGCATCAGCATACCATCGTACAGGATAACCGAATGATACATTGATATCAGCAACTGTTTTTATTGCTTCACGATTTCCTACTCTATCTGTTGCAAGGGAATAAAACGAATATGCGTGACCATTTAAACCATGGAAAATTTTAAATGTATCTGGTTGATCAGAATACAATAACGTATAAGGACCATTATTATCAGATACATAAATATCATAAATTGCAAGTCCAGAGCCTCCCACATCATCATGTCCTGACCAATTTAAAATAATGGTATCAACTAAGCTAATTGGAGGTAATGGATCAACAGAACTTTGAGGCGCACCTGCATCAATAATATTAGTCCATGTATTCGTTTGAATTGCATCGTTAATATCAAAAACTATTGACGCCGTTGCAATAATTGAATCGCCTGTATTTGCTGATGAATTTGCTTTGATGTTATAACTTACAAAACCTTCACCATCACCTGCAGCATTATCAATCGGAAGTAATCCTAAGAATGGACTATAAGGTGCAGTTCCTGTATTGTGATCGATAGATTGAAACACCCAAAATATTTCGCGTTTAACAACATCCAAACCAGCAGTAACTTCCACATCTACACCAAGACTATCAGCAAGAGATAACTTTGTTGAATAGCTACTTGTGTTAGGAGGAACAGCAAATTCATGATTTGCAAAACCAAAATTTCCAAGAGTCACAGTAAATGGATTTACAGAAGGAGAAAGTTTTTGATGAATTGTAATACGTTGCGCCGGAGCAGATGCACGAGTTGAATCATTTGAAAAGTTGATAGTGTATTTGCAATTATCATATTTCGAAATCCATCTCGCAGAATCAACTCCTGGAGGACCAATAATTTCATTTGGATCGCATCCAATGTGAACTCCAATTAGTTTGCATATCAAATATCCGCAATCTTTCACTGCATCTGGAAGCCCTAATAATCCTAAAACACCTCCTGTAAATACAGGAATAGCTGACATTCCACAATCAATAGCATTCGTGATTTCGTTTTCTGGATGAGCACAGTTATAATCCTTTAGAGAAACCTTTGCAACATTTTTAGCTACAGCTTTAGCTGCTTCAGCTGCAGCATTTCTTAAACTATGACCAGCTCTTAAAGCACTGGCAAATCCGTCACCTGCCGCTGCTGCAGTACCACCAGCGGAATTTTCTGGTGGTTCAGAACATTTAATGTCTTGCCAAATTTTTTCACATTTCTTTTTTTGTGAATCATCATGATTGGGATTACTAATTATATTACAACTAGCTGGAGTAAGATGGAAACCATCACCACCACCGCCGCCACTACCTACACTACTGCTAGTAGAAGTAGTAGTTGTAGTTGTGACATTAGGGCCGCCGCCGCCGCCTGGACCGCCACCACCACCTGCACCTGGA
>JAYVOC010000150.1:0-28512 GCA_043758125.1 Bacteroidota bacterium
TGTAATATAAAATCTAATAATTGACTAAGCATAAATTAATAGGTTGGAATTGATGGATCTATTTCTTTGGCCCATCCTAAAATTCCACCTTTCAAATTATAGAGATTTGTATATCCAAAACGTTTTTCTAATTCGCTTATCGCTGCCGCACTTCGAGAACCACTTCGACAATGAATTACTACAGGTTTGTCTTTACTAATTTTTTCTATTTGTTCAATGATAGTACCTAATGGAATTAATTCTCCAGAAATATTACACGTATCAAATTCATGTGATTCACGTACATCAATTAATTGAAAATCGATATGATCGTCCATCATTTGTTTTAATTCCTGAACTGTTTTTTCTTTTATCATGCTTTTAATGTATCGCTTTTTTCCTGATCATTAACTTCACTAAATTCAGGGTTATGTAATGATTTATCTAAGTATTGAAAAAATGTATCACTTCTTAATCCGATGCGTAATGTTTCAAGAGCAATAACATCACTCGTTGCAATATTACCAAGATTAACATTTGCACCGAAATATTTAATGAAATAAGCTTGTTGTGATTTCTGTGGTGTTTCCCAAATAATTTTATCGGCAGGAATTTTTGCAACAATTTTATTTATCAAAACAACATGCGCTTTTCCATTAGGACGATAGATCCCAACAGTACCACTTTCTCTTGCTTCAGCAATAACTTTCCAAACACCAGCATCAAGTTCAGCTTGCATCATTTCGATCCATTTATTCGGACGAATTAATATTCCTTCTTCTTTCGATCCAACTTCACTAATTACAGTAACGCGTTTACTAAGACGGTGAATGTAATGGCATTTTTCCTGATGTGGCATCGTGATAGATCCATCCGATACTTCACAGTATTCCATTTTATATCGATCCATCAAACGCAAATAATCGTCGAACTGTCCGCGAATAATATATGCTTCAAGTAATGTTCCACCAAAATAAACTGGAATTTTACATTCTTTAAAAAACGCTAATTTCCGTTCTAAATTCGGTGTTACTAATGATGTTCCAAATCCTAATTTTACAATATCAATGTATTCTCCTGAACCATCAACCATATTTTCGCACTCACGAATACTTAATCCTTTGTCCATAACCATCGTTAACCCCGACTGCCGAGGTTTTTCTGTACGTTTTGGAAGATGTGTTAATTCAAAGTTTCTCATTCTTTCTTTCTTTTTTGACCGATCATCATTTGTACTCTTGGATCCGATTCAAGTCCTGGTAAAATATCGAACATAATTCCCGAAATGGAAGGATCTTTATCTAATGCAATTTGTAATTGTTGATAGGATTCTTGTTGGTATCCTGCTGAATAAAGATAACAAACGTGGCGATAATATAATTCAACATTATCTGGATGATAAAGTAATGCGGTATTCATTAATTCAACAGCATCCATTGGTTTATTTAACTCTATAAGTAAGTCGGAGTATGCCATCCAACCATCAACATTTTCAGGATCAAAATCAATTACTTTACGATAACATTCTTCTGCTTCTGCAAAGTTGTTTAATCGATATTCACAATCGCCCATCGCTAACCAATAATCACCATGTTGATTGTCGATATCTAATGCTTTCTTAATATAATGCATCGCTTCATACCAGCGCTCTTCTTCTTCTAATGTTACTCCAATGCCGTACCATGCCTGAGCCATTTCAGGAAATAATTTAACAGCCTTTTTATAATAAATTCGCGCATCTTCAAATTGTTGAAGTTGCTCATGACATTCACCAATATTGTAATAAGTAAACGCGTCTGGTTTACAATATTCGAATGCCATTTTGTAACGATCAATAGCGTCTTGAAATCGTTCCATCATCGATAATGATTGTGCCATATCAAGATGAGCAGGAGCAAAATCTTCTTTAATCAAAAGACAATAATCATACGCTTTTAATGACTGCTCAAAATCGGCTTGCTTACCAAAAATATCACCCAAATAATACCAAAGCATATATGAATAGGGATGATCGTCAATAAGTTTTTTGAAAAAAGAAACACCATCTCCTAAGCGTCGACTAAATTCGAGGCTCACAAGAATCTCTTCCATTGCTACTTCATTCTCTGGATTTTCAGTAAGGCATTTAAAATAAAAATCAACGGCCTTATTATAATCCGACATATTTTGATAGGTGATTGCCAAACTCAAATAGATATCATCCTTTTGTTCGTCGGCTAACTCTAATGCCTTTTTAAAACTTGCTATTGCTCTAGGAAATTGCTCTAATGAATTGTAAATATTTCCACGAATAATATGTACCTCTACATCAAAAGGGTTTACATGCTCAACAGTTTCAAGTAATGCAAGAGCCTCTTCTTCGCGAAACAACATCGCAAATATATGTGCTTCTTTTAAGGTAAAACTAATCGACTGTGGATGTAATGAATGAGCATAATGGGCTACATCAAGTGCTTTCTCCATTTGCAGTGAATCAATAAAATGATCAATTATTTTTAGAAGTGCATCAACGTCAAAAAAGTAACGCTCCTTACGGCGCATCATCTCTTCATATCTCTTGATCGAATTACTCAGCAAATCATTTTGATCTTCGCTGTTGTCAAGATCTTCATCTTCCTCCATACAGGCTATTTAGGTCACTACAAAGGTACGGCTTTTCGTGAAGCTAGAATATAATTATAATGCTAGTTTTAGTTTAGTCCTCTTATTAACAAAAATGACCTTACTTTTACCTACTCAAACTGTTTTTATTGAAGGTGCAAGAATCAGTTTTCACAAATAAATGAATTTCATTAATCGTCCTCGGACAGCAATCTTAATAGGCGCTACAGGTTTGGTTGGCACTGCGCTACTGAATATGTTAACGGGAGATATTTCTTTTCAAAGAATAATTCTTTTAACACGTAGACCAATAAACATAGCTTCTTCGAAGGTGGAAGTCGTTGAAACTGATTTTGTTAATTTAAACAAACTAAAATCTTACTTTAAAGAAACTGATGTGGTTTATTGTTGTATTGGTACAACCATCAAAAAGGCAGGCTCTAAAAAAGCGTTCAGATTAGTAGATTATGACATCCCGGTTCATATTGCCAGAATAGCCTCAGAAAATAATGTTAGATCTTACATTGTTATTTCTTCTCTTGGCGCAGATCCAAATTCTTCCAATTTTTATTTGAAAACAAAGGGTGAAATGGAGAAAGATATTATCACCTTTAAATTTAATAAACTAGCTTTCGTTCGTCCTTCACTTTTATTAGGACACCGAAAAGAATTTAGGCTCCTTGAACGATTCGTGCAAATTATAGTATCGCTATTGTCGCCTTTTATGGTAGGGCCATTAAAAAAATATAGTCCAATTCATGATTCAAGCGTTGCAAAAGCAATGATTCAGATATCCAATTCAGCAAGTAACCAAAAAGTGTATGAATCAAGTGATTTAGAATGGCTTGGTGGCGGTTCTTAAACTACGCCTATCATTTTTAAATTCATTTTTCTTAGCAAACTTAATTCTGACTCCTATCTTTTAAAATTGATCATTGTAAATTGAATTTCCTTTCAATAATTAATTTTTGAATGGTTTTTTTGAAACTGATTTCTGCTAATTTTTAAGCTCCCTATTCCAACATTTAAGTACTACTTAGTACACAAAACATTTTGCACACCACGGATAGATAACTGTTCCATCCTTTTTACCAATCAAAACTAGAGCGCAGATTTTAAACATGCTATGTGAGGGAAACTCAATACTTACTACTACTCGTTTATCAGGAACATCTCTCAACACAGTTACTAAGCTGTTGGTTGATGCGGGAAAGGCGTGTATTGCTTTTCATGATATGGTTATGCGTAAGTTCCTGCTCGTTCGGTGCAATGCGATGAAATATTGTCGTTCGTTTATTCGAAAGAGAAAAACACTACGTCAGGTGTTAAAAGGGCGCGTTACGGTGACGAATGGACTTGGGTTGCTCTTGATCCTGATACAAAACTTGTTATTTCTTATTGGGTAGGATCAAGAGAAACAAAAGACGCTTACTTCTTCATGGTAGACCTTTATAGCCGCCTGAAAGACCGCACACAAATTACTACAGACGGCTTAGGATCTTATGTTGGAGCGGTTATGAATACCTTTAAAGGGGATGTAGATTTTGCGCAGCTTGTTAAAACTTATGGCGCTAGTAATAAAGAGGGAAACAAAACAGCTAGAAAATATAGCACTGTTGCTTTTGAGGGTTCTCATAAAAAAATAATAAACGGCGCACCAGTAGTAAGTGAAATATCGACCTCTCATGTAGAAAGACAAAACTTGACCATGAGAATGCAAATACGTCGCTTTACACGTCTTACAAATGCTTTCAGTAAGAAGTATGAGAATCATTGCTATGCTATTGCTTTACACTTTGTGTATTACAATTTTTGCCGTATTCACAAAACACTACGAGTTACTCCTGCAATGGAAGCTAAAATCCATGAGGATATTATCACAATGGAGCAAATAGTAGAAATGATTGATGCGGAGTACTACGATGAAATGCCAGTAAAAAGTGCCGATGATTCGTATTATAAACCCGTAAAAAGATTAGTAAACAAATAAAAAGAAAGCCAAATTTATTCTAGCTTTCTTTTTATTTGATAAATTATTACTTTTTCTTAATAGGTGTCGGCTCGGAAGGTTGTGGCGGTTTCGGAATTTTTCTTCCCGCAAAAATTGCAGCAGCCATAAGGATAGACACCCCCGTAAAGGCTGAGCCAACTAATGTTTTGCCTTCGTGAAGCAACCAAAACGAACATCCACCAAAAAACATCATTATTAAAAAAGCACAAACTAAACCAAGTCTGTTTATACTCCTTTCTCCCTTGGAATTTTTTTCTACAATTCTATTTCTATCCCTTGTAACTTCGTGACGAAACTCTTGCTCTTTTTCAGCTCTATTTTTTAACCAATCAATAATGTTTGGGTCTAATTCCTTTAAACGACAAAGTTCATCAGCATCTGGCAACGGATAGTCGTCATAAGATGAGGTTACCTCTACTTGATGTCCTTTACCTTGATTAGTCTCTAGTTGTGTCTGCTTCTGAGACGTCTGTTGTTTCGCCATTAGAATCTTGGTTTTTATAATCAACCATCGCTCTATGGAAATCGTGACGAACTTTAACTACATCAGAGTTAAGATTTATTTTATCCTGCTTAACAGTATTGTCTTTTTCAGAATAAAGCTCTCTCTGTAATTCAATTAAATCTTTGTCAGAAGTCTTATAATTACCAGCAAAAGCGGTAGAAAGGTTCTGAAACACACACGAAATATGTCGAATAACTTTGGTCATATATTGAGCAAAGCTACTTATAATATTGAAATACGCAACTTTCATCTGTACCACAAAATAACGTTTATCCTATTACCATATTGTTAAAAATATGCCATATCCTTTCTTGGAACATTTTACCCATAAACATTGTTTATAGTTTCAGAGATTAAACTTTAATTAATATTTTTTCATTCGCCTGTAACTAAACAGTTCCTTTAATCATCTTATATCCGAATTTGGGTTGCATACACAATCCCCTGAAAACCACCAAATTCAAACTGACGCATTACCCATTCGTAAGAATTTTTAAAATTTAGTGTCTTATAATCAATAATATGTGATTTAATTTAGTACTATGTATTGCATAGTACCATATAAAAAATATATATTTGCAACATCATAAAAAACTAAACACATTTGTCATGAAAACAGCTACTTCCATTTCTAAAATTTTTATAGTATGTTTCCTTTTCTTTTTTGGATTTTCATTTTTAGCCACCAAGGTTCAAGCTAAAACTATTCGAACTGAAATGGTACTTTATAATAATACTTGGATTCCTTCAGCACACTTAAAGGAGATATCCATTTTTGCAAAATCTTCGAAACCTAAAAATGCAGTTTTATGTCAAATGGTAATTTCAAGAAACAGAATTACTCCCTTTGTAGAACTGAAAGAAATAACGATTACACCGAGTAAAAACTTTCTTACAAATAATGTAGATGTAGCGCCAATAGTTACTTCTCATTTAATAGAAACTAAATTTATAAATGGTAGATATATGCCTCATGTTGACTTGAACGAAATTGAAATTGTGGCAAGTAGTATTTCATCTATAAATGTGAATTCTCAAGAAATACAAACTAGTAATGATCAAGAAGTACTTCAAGTATCGGTACGAAAAACATTTGATAGACTTGCCAATTTTTTAGTAGGCCAAGGCAAAATTGTGCTTCGTAAATTATTACCAAATTGGTTTGCAGAATAAAAGATTAAGCAGTTAAAATTTATTTTGATTTTTTAAAATTCATACATTAATTTTAGGATATTTATTCCTTTTTTATTCAATAATACCTCATTCTCAAATTTTATTAGGATTAAATCGACTATTTTTGAAATAAAAATTAGCCATGTTTCGATTAGTTGAAGATTTTCTATCAGAGTGGAATTATGAAAGTGAAAGAACACTTACTCTTTTATCGAAATTAGAAGATGATTCACTCAATAGTCAAGTGCATCCTAAAATTAGAACTATTAAAAATCTTGCATGGCATATTGTTTCTACACCCAAAGAAATGTTAGAAAGAGCAGGTTTGAAAATGACTGGAATCGACCATGAAGCACCAGCTCCTGAAACTATTAAAGAAATATTAGATTCTTATCTTATAGCCATTGAGCAAGTCAAGTTGCATGTGCCAGAATGGACTGATGCTGATCTTCTTGAAAAAGTAAATATGTATGGCGAAGATTGGCGAAAGGGAACTGTGCTAAATGTCCTAATTAAACATCAAGCGCATCATCGAGGGGAACTTTTAATTTTAATGCGAATGAATAATCTTCCTGTAATTAGCGTTTACGGACCATCGTTTGAAGAGTGGCAAAAAATTGGAATGGAACCTATGGTTTAATGGGATTAAAATACTTTTTTTTTGCCTTTATGAAATAAAATGATCAACGCTAATAAAATTTCTTCTTCACGAATTTGGGTTTTATCACTCATACTTACAATGCCTATTGTAGTACTTTATTTATCCCACTTTTTTTCGGCTGTAAAAAAAAATGATCGTATTCCAACAGGCTTTATCACTGTTGAAATGCCTTATTATGTAGCAAATGCTTTGGAATACAAGGAGGCTTCTGATTTTCACCTCTGTTATGCATTGCCATTTTCTGCTGATTATCATAATAAGCCTATTTATTTTCATCCACAAATATTTGTGATGGGAATGTTTTTAAAATACACTTCCATTCATCCACTATTTTTATTTTTATTATTTGGATTTATTTTTGCTGTTTTATCAATAAGAATTTCATTATTACTATTACTCCAATATCAATTAATTCCTGCAAAAATTTTAAATATTATTTCCATCCTTTTTATATGGGGTGGAGGAGTGCTCTTCGTATCAGGGTTTGGTATCTCAATTGTCAAAGGAATGAATTTTAGCGGTGCATTAAAAAATTGCTTTTTTCTGGATCCTTTCGATGGATGGTGGTTCTTAAATCTTGGAAGAAATTTTATTTTTCCAACAGAAGCTTATTATCATTTTCTTTTTCTCGCTACGGTATATTTGGTTTGTACTAAAAAGATATTTCAAGCTGTTTTGGTTACTATTCTCCTGGCATTATCTCACCCATTTACAGGAATAGCAATGCTTTTAATTCTTATCTGTTGGATGCTTATCGAAAAAATATTTTATAATAATGAATCCTTTAAATGGAATGATTTTTTTGTTTTAATTGGTGGCTTATCCTGGTTTGTTTATTATAATTTTTTCTATCTGCCTTCTGATGGAGAACATCGAATTTTAATGCAACAATGGACATTAGATTGGAGCGCAGGATTTAAAAATTATTTTCCAGCCTATCTTTTAGTTTTGATTCCTGCATCGTTTCGTTTACGGTCGCTCGAAAAAATAAAGTTATTTTTTTCAATTCCTTTTAATAGATTTTTAATAATATGGTTAATCATCAATCTTGGATTAGAAAATCATGATCTTTTTATCAAACCTCATCAACCTTTGCATTTTACTCGTGGATATGTTTGGGCTTGTTTGTTTCTTATTGGGCTTCCCGAAATCATCTCTACTTTAAAAATAATTTATGAAAAGAAATCTGTTTTCATAAAATCAACATTGATTATTGGATTAGTATCAATTTCTTTGGCAGATAATGCGTCGTGGATTTCATTGCAATCATTAAAGTTGATGAATGGCGGTGGAATTGTTTTAAACTCAAATCAAAAAGAAGTTTTGACTTATTTAAATAATCACTATTCTAAAAATGAATTGCTAATTTCGCAAGATAAAACTATAGGTTATCTAAGCACTGTTTACACACCTTATCGTTCCTTATTTACACATGCTTTTAATACACCGAATGCAGCAAATAAGTGGAATATGGTTTCGCGTTATTTAAATTATTGTGATGAAGATTCGTCTCTAATGGTTGTGAACCAAGTTTTAGTGGTCTTTAAAAATCGAATTAATTGCGATTGGAAGAAGGAGTCACAATTAATTTTTAGCAATCATGAATATGAAATATGGCGCAGGAGAGGACAATATTTTTCCTATTAGTATTTAGTATTAAAAATGTAAAATGAAAAGATCTTTAATGTTCCTAGGTTTATTAATTGTGGTTTCCGTAAATGCACAACAAGCCCCAATAATAAAATTCAAGGATTTAAAATCATTAATCCAAACTAAAACTGATACTACCTATGTTATCAATTTTTGGGCTACGTGGTGTGATCCTTGTGTTCGCGAATTACCTTCATTTCTTCGATTAGAAAAGGAGTTAGCAAGTAAAAAGGTAAAGTTCCATTTTGTTAGTCTTGATTTCGTGAGGGATTATGATTCACAATTTCTCCCATTTTTAACAAAGCATTCGATGAATAATTACGTATATTTACTCGATGAACCTGATTATAATTCTTGGATTGATAAAGTCAATCCTCATTGGTTAGGTTCCATACCTACTACCGTTATTATTAGCCATCATCCTGATTCTACTTATTTTAATGAAGGGGAATTATCTTATGAATCATTATCTAAAATTGTTAACTCTTTAATCCATTAAAATATGAAAAACAATAAAATTCTTATTCCCGTATTTGCCTTTATAATACTCCTATCATCTGCATTTATAGTTGTGGATTCAGGATACAAACCTGGAGATAAGGCAATTGATTTTAAATTAAAAAATGTTGATGGTAAAATGGTTTCATTGCGTGATGAAAATTACAATGACGCTAAAGGTTTTATCATTGTTTTTACTTGTAATCATTGTCCGTTTTCAAAAGCGTATGAAAATAGAATTATTGCATTAAATGATAAATATTCAACTTCAGGATATCCCGTTATCGCCATAAACTCAAATAATGCTGAAGTTTCACCTGAAGATTCTTATGACTTTATGATTAAAAGAGCTGCAGAGAAGGAATTCAAATTTCCTTATCTCTATGATGAATCACAAGCAATCGCTAAAGCCTATGGTGCTAATCACACTCCACATGTATTCGTGCTTCAAAAGGTAGGTAGAGATTTAATTGTAAAATATATGGGAGCTATTGATGATAATACGGATAATCCAGAGGAAGTCACAAAGTATTACGTCAGTGATGCGATTAATTCATTATTAGCTGGTGAACCAGTAGCTGTACCATCAACAAAGTCAATAGGTTGTACTATTAAGTGGAAAAAGTCTTAATCTAGGTTACTTTCGTTTAGTAAAAATTCGAGGCACAAGGGCCATAAAGACTAAAATCTTTATGACCTTTGTGCCTCTCAATTTATTTTGAGGTCAATTTGTAAACATCCATCTAAAATCATCATAAGTTGAAGAAATTTTCTTCAATATTTTAATATGTCTAAGCAAGATATCTCAAAGCTCGACCCGCGTCAGTTTATAATCATTAAAGGTGCTTCCATGCACAATCTCAAGAAGCTAGATGTAGCAATCCCACGCAATGGTTTTGTCGTGATTACAGGTTTAAGTGGTTCTGGAAAAAGTTCATTGGCATTTGATACATTGTATGCAGAAGGTCAACGCCGTTATGTTGAAAGTTTATCTTCTTATGCTCGTCAGTTTATTGGAAGGATGGATAAGCCAGAAGTGGATTATATTTTAGGAATCGCTCCAGCAGTTGCAATACAACAAAAAGTTAATTCACGTAATCCACGCTCTACAGTTGGTACAAGTACAGAGATTTATGATTACTTGAAATTGCTTTTCGCAAGAATCGGTAAAACTATTTCACCAATTTCTGGTCAACCAGTAAAGAAACAACCAGTGTCAGAAGTAGTAGATTTTATCACTAATTTTCAAAATGGAAAATTTTTAATTGCTACCACTTTGATGCGTTATCCTGGTAGAAGCTTGTTAGAAGATTTTAATATTTTATTGCAAAAAGGATTTACGCGTCTTATTGTAAACGGACAAGTAAGAGATATTGAAGAAGAGATTGCAAATCCTGCTTTTAGTGAAGAAATTCCAAAGCCAACAAGAGGAAGAAAACCTAAAGTTGTTGAACAAAATGTTGATGTTTATCCACACCCAGATTATCTTTTATTGATTGATAGAATTGGAATTAGTGGAGTCATCGATGATGAAATTATAGCACGAATTGCTGATTCAGTACAAACCGCTTACAACGAAGGTTTAGGAACGTGTATCGTGCATAAATTGGAAACTGATGGTAGTGTGTTAACGCATAGTTTTTCGAATCGTTTTGAATTAGATGGGATAACTTTTGAAGAACCAAGTGTACACCTTTTTAGTTTCAATAATCCTTATGGTGCATGTAAAAAATGCGAAGGCTTCGGTTCTATTATCGGTGTTGATGATGACCTTGTAATTCCTGATAAAAGTTTATCGGTTTTTGATGGAGCTATTGTTTGTTGGAAAGGTGATAAGATGAAAGAATGGAATGATAAATTAGTTATCAATTCTTTCAAATTTGATTTTCCAATTCATAAACCTTATTATGAACTTAGTGATTTTCATAAAGATTTACTTTGGAAAGGAAATGAATATTTTAAAGGGCTCACTGAATTTTTTAATTTTCTTGAAGAACAAACTTATAAAATTCAATACCGTGTAATGTTATCTCGTTTTAGAGGTAAAACATTATGCCCTGAATGTAAAGGAACACGTTTACGTAAAGATGCAAATTATGTGAAAGTTGCTGGGTTATCAATTAGTGAATTAGTGTTGATGCCAACGAAAGATTGTTTGCAATTTTTCGCTTCATTAAAATTAACTGATCAAGATGCACATATTGCAAAAAGATTATCCACAGAAATTGTAAATCGCTTGCAATTTTTAGATGATGTTGGCTTAGGATATCTCAGTATGAATCGCCTTGCAAATACTTTATCAGGTGGAGAGTCGCAACGTATTAATCTTGCAACATCATTAGGAAGTACTTTGGTAGGAGCAATGTATATTTTAGACGAACCAAGTATTGGATTGCATCCGCGTGATACTACAAGGTTGATTAATGTCCTTAAACAATTGCAAAAAGTAGGTAATACTGTTATTGTTGTTGAACATGATGAAGAAATTATGCGCGCCGCTGATCAATTAATTGATATTGGTCCGAAGGCTGGAACGCATGGCGGCCATTTAGTTTTCCAAGGTGGATTTAAAGAACTTGAAAAGCAAACTGAAAGTTTAACAGCAAGATATTTAACAGGTAAAGATGTAATTCCTGTTCCAACTCAACGTCGACTATGGAAAAAGCATATTGAAATTCGTGGTGCTCGTGAAAATAATTTGAAGCATGTAAATGTAAAGTTTCCGCTTGGGATAATGACAGTTGTAACAGGCGTGAGTGGTTCAGGAAAAACTTCACTTGTCAAGAAAATATTATTTCCTGCAGTGAAAAAAATATTAGGCGGATATGGTGAGTCGACAGGAAATTTTGATCGAATGGATGGAAACTATCTCGATATCACTGCTGCTGAAATGGTTGATCAAAATCCAATTGGGAAATCATCAAGATCAAATCCTGTAACTTACATTAAAGCTTACGATGAGATTAGAGCATTATATGCAGATTTGCCGATGTCGCGAACACGTGGAATGAAACCTGCACATTTTTCGTTTAACGTGGAAGGTGGTCGATGTGAGGCTTGCCAAGGTGAAGGAATAATAACTGTTGAAATGCAGTTCATGGCCGATATACATTTGAAATGTGAAACATGTAAAGGAAAAAGATTTAAAGAAGAAGTACTAGCAGTAGAATACCGAACAAAAAATATTTTTGATATTCTTGACATGACGGTTGAGGAAGCTCTTGACTTTTTTAGTGAAGCAGCTGGACCGAGTAAATATCAATTGCCACATCATAAAATAACGAATAAGATTCAACCGTTATATGATGTTGGATTGGGTTACATTAAACTCGGGCAAGCATCAAGTACTTTGAGTGGGGGAGAAGCTCAACGTATAAAACTTGCTTCATTTTTAAGTAAAGGTAATCAAGCAACAAGTACATTGTTTGTTTTTGATGAACCTACAACTGGATTGCATTTCCATGATATTAGTAAATTGCTAGATGCGTTTAATGCATTGGTGAAAAATGGAAATACATTAGTGGTGATTGAACATAATTTAGAAATTATTAAATCCGCTGATTGGGTAATTGACTTAGGTCCTGAAGGTGGTAACGAAGGTGGATATTTATTATTTGAAGGAACTCCAGAAGGATTAGTAGAATCGAAGACTTCTATTACTGGAAAATACTTGAAAGCGAAATTACCGAGTACTAAACAAAAAATAAAATTAGTAGATTAAAAAACCTGATTTTTTTTAATGCATTATTATAAATTAAACGTATGCTCATAGCTATTGTCACCATATTAATTGCTTCCTATTTATTCGAGCGATATATTGAATGGATCAATTCAAAAACATGGAATGATAAACTCCCTACCTCATTAGAAAAATTTTATGATCAGGATGAATACAGTAAAGCACAAAAGTATGATCGTGCAAAATTAAGGTTGTCGGCAGTTGGAAGTTCACTTAGTTTATTATTGATGTTACTTTTTTTATCATCAGGAAGTTTTGCTTTAGTGGATACTTGGGCCAAGCATCAATCAAGTGAATTGATTATTCAAACTATATTATTCTTTGGTGTACTTGCATTAGTTTCTGATATTCTTCAAATGCCTTTTTCTATTTATAAAACCTTTGTTATAGAAGAACAATTTGGTTTTAATAGATCCACCATTAAAACTTTTTTTATGGATAAGTTAAAGGGTTATATGCTAGCTGCATTATTAGGAGGAAGTTTACTTGCGCTCTTCGTTTTATTTTTCGAAATAGCTGGTAAAAATTTTTGGTGGATTGCTTGGATAAGTATTAGTGGCGTAAGTTTATTGATAAGTATGTTTTATACTTCTTGGATTTTACCGATGTTTAATAAATTAAGTCCATTACCTGATGGCGAACTTCGCGCACGCTTACAAGATTATTGTAAAAAAGTTGGATTCCCTGTTGCTGACTTATATGTGATGGATGGAAGTAAAAGATCAAGTAAGGCAAATGCATTTTTTAGTGGATTGGGTTCTAAGAAAAAAATTGTATTGTTTGATACGCTCATTGAAAAGCACAGCACTGATGAATTAGTAGCTGTGATGGCGCATGAAGTTGGTCATTACAAAAAGAAACACACACGATTGATGGTTATTGTTTCAATGTTGCAAACAGGATTTATGTTAGCATTATTTTCACGTGTGATTACAAATCCAGAATTAGCACATGCACTTGGTGCAAATCAATCTTCATTAGCATTAGGCATGATGGCGTTTGCAATTCTTTATAGTCCTGTATCACTTGCTTTGGGAATTCTTACCAATGCTTTATCACGTAAGCATGAATATGAAGCCGATGCTTATGCTGCATCAACTTTTAATGCGGAGCCATTGATGGATGCTTTAAAAAAATTATCGCATGATAATTTAAGTAATCTGCAACCTAATCGTTGGTACGTACGAATTTATTATTCGCATCCTACTTTATTACAGCGATTAGCACAACTAAAATTGTTGATTAAAAACCAATAACTAGTTTACATTAAGCATTGGTCTGATTAAAATTTTCTTCAAAACGATCAATAGAATATTCTTCTTCTAAAAGTATATCATTAGTTAAATACGCTGCCATTTTATTCGCTAACCAAGGACCCATCATTACTCCTTTTGTACCTAGTCCATTAAATATTGCGAGCTGTGAATATTTTGGATGTCTTCCTAAAAATGGTCTTCGGTCTTTTGTACTAGGACGAACACCTGCTTTATGCTCGATGATTTTGTAATCGCAATTGATGGATTTATTGATTGCAGTCTTCAATTTTTCTTTCCCAATTTCAGTTGGAATAGTATCAAGTGCATCCCAACTATAGGTTGCTCCACAAAGAAAAGTATTATCTCCTTTTGGAATTATTTTTAAGGCGTGATTGATTACAAAATCATTAGGAATATCATTACTTTTTATCGTGAGCAATTCGCCTTTTGCAGGATTGAAAGGTAAGTAGCCAAAATATTTATCATCTCTTGCAAGATAACCAGAACAAGAGATGAATGTTTTAGCTTCAATATTTTTCCATCGTACTTTTCTATCAATTAAAACAATTTCATCGCTGGTAATAGTATCATTTATGAATTGATTTTTTATTAGGAGAAAATTTTTATACGCATCTAAAAATTGAATTGTATTTAACCATCCACCTTTAATTAAATATTGACCTCCAAAAGGTGCATTAATAATTGGATTTATTTGTGATGATGAAAATGTTTTACCAAGATATTCTTTACAATATGGATCATCATTTATTGTCAACCAATCATTTTGATTTCGCAACGAATTAAAAACTTCAAGTACAGGATAATCATAAAAAAATAGTTGATCTAACTCTTGTTCCAAGCTTTGATATGTTTGATGTGCAAAAGGAATAAATGTTTCGGCACGCCAACTTTTCAATAATCTTCTTCCCGCAATTGGGTGAATTAATCCCGCTGCAACTCTTGAAGAAGTAGACTCGATTTCTGGATCAACAACGATGCAGGTGAAACCACGTTGTAATAAAAACCAACTAAGTAATGATCCTGCCAGACCTTGCCCAGCAATTAAGAAATCAGTTTGACGAATTATGGACAATAGCTAAATTAAGGACGTTCTCCTTTGTAGGAAACCAATGCAATTTTATCGCCTTTAGGACTCATTGCCATCCGGTAAAAAGTTCCAACAGTTTTTGCAAGGTCTGCAACTAAAACCCATTTTGGTTCATCGAGTGTAGTGTCGATATAATATAATTTGGCTTTATCTCCAGCGAATACTTTTCCATCTGGAGCCCAACAATAATCTTCAACACCTGGCATCATTTCAACGAGAGGTACACGTTCTTCTGTTGCCATTTTATAATCCATCAAAAGGTATTTTCCATCCGAACTTTTTTGTATGTAACTAAGATTATCGGTGCCTGGAATTCTTGCCAAACATCTTCCAAATCCTCCTGTCATTAAGATAATAGACTGCTGAGGTTTCATATCAAATTGATGTAAAACACCATTGCCTCCGTTAAGCATGTAAGCACCAACAGTAGTATCGTTCATCCACGTATAATATGCTACTGAATCTTCATTTGGCATCAATGGTTCAGGTTCAGAGCCATCAAATTGGATGGAATAAAATCGTTGCGCTTTATCGTCATCAATACGAACAACAGAAAGTTTAAATTTCTCAAAAGGAATTGGCTGCGGTTGAAATTCACTTTCTGGAGTATTTGTTATTTGTCGAGTTAGTTTTTTCCTAAGGTTATATTCAAAAATATCTGTTTGAATGGTATCGGGCATACTTACATACCAAAGCAATCCGCCATCTTTTGAAAAGCAAGGTTGGTTGTCATAGTAATCGTTATCCGTTAAACGTTCTGGAGTACCAGCAACAACTTTTTCATTCTGTTTGGAAATATCTAACAACCAAATTTCTGTAGTTTTTGATTGTGCATTGCTTTTTAGGAAATATAGAGAAAACAAAGCAATAAGGATGATTTTTAGTTTCATAATTTTATGTCTGCTGAAATTGAATGACAAATATAGTATGGAGAATATTTAGTAGGCTGTTTATTTTGTGAATGATCACTTTATCTTGGAGAAATTCATTTCCTCTTTTGAATGATCGTATTGGAATTCATTCCAGGATGTAACCCAATAATAATATTTTTATTGTTCGGGATGGTTCCATTAATGATAAGTGTATCCTCATTTAATTGGATAAGTTCAACCTTTGTTAATCTATCTGTAAAGCTAAGATCACGCGCGATGGTTCTATTATAAATACCAAATTTCTGAATTACTTTATAGGTAAATGTTTTTGATGCTAATTGAAGCATCGATTGTTGCTCCACAAGATAATAATTTTCCTTCAATTGAAATTCTTGTGCCGACTCACAATTTTTCAAGTTTCCACTGATAAAATACATCAAATGTGAGGGTGAATAAAAAAATAATCCTAATAAAAATAAATAGGAAGCAAAGTAATATTTTAACAACCATGGAGTAGCTTTTTCACGAAGCACATATCCTGATAACATCAAACCTGTACAGCAACTAAATAGTGTCGTGTAATGATGCAAGTTTGTGTCAGAAAAAAATAGCATTGTAAATAATGTAATTGACAATAATGTGAAATGCACTATTGCTCCAATCTTTAAAAATTTAACATTTATTTTTGGTGCTGACATAGCAAAAACAAGTGCCAATACTAAGGAGAGAATAAATGCTGTGATGGAAGCAATTAATAATGTGGGGCTCATGCTTTTGTTCCCGCAAATTTTGATTTTAAAACTCCTTCCAATCCTTGTAATTCATCTCTACAACGAGCGGCTTCCATAAAATCTAATTCTTTGGCTGCTTTTTCCATATTTTTTCTTGTAGCTAAAATTGCTTTTTCTAATTGATCGCGCGACATGTACTGCACAACAGGATCAGCAGCAATATTGATTTCTTCTTTTTCATAATATGCTTTGGAATCGCCTTGTCGGCTAGTGCCTCCTGAACCTTGATTGAAAATTCCATCGTTCGATTTAACAATTGCTTGCGGAGTAATACCATTAGCTACGTTATAGGCCATCTGTTTTGTGCGACGACGATTCGTTTCATCAATGGTAAGTTGCATGCTGTTAGTGATCTTTTCAGCATACATAATCACTTTCCCATTAAGATTACGAGCGGCTCTACCTGCAGTTTGAGTTAATGATCTATGTGAACGCAAGAATCCTTCCTTATCTGCATCTAAAATTGCCACTAAAGAAACTTCGGGAAGATCTAAACCTTCTCGCAAAAGATTAATACCAATCAGCACATCAAAAACACCAAGTCTTAAATCACGTAAAATCTCTACTCGATCTAATGTCTCCACTTCAGAATGAATATAGCGGCATCGAATGTCAAGTTTCGTCATGTATTTAGCTAATTCTTCCGCCATTCTTTTTGTTAAAGTGGTAACAAGAATTCTTTCTTTACGCTTAATTATTTTTTCAATTTCTTCTAGCAAATCATCAACCTGATTACTTACAGGACGAACTTCAATTGGTGGATCCAGCAATCCCGTTGGACGAATTACTTGCTCAACGATAATGCCTTCACTTTTTTGCAATTCAAAATCTGCTGGAGTGGCACTTACAAAAACCACTTGATCCAATTTTGTTTCAAATTCGTCAAATGTAAGAGGGCGATTATCGATGGCTGCCGGTAAACGAAAACCGTATTCTACTAAATTTTGTTTTCGTGAACGATCACCTCCATACATTGCACGTATTTGAGGAATAGTAACATGGCTTTCATCTATCACCATCAAGAAATCATCAGCAAAATAATCTAATAAACAGAAAGGTCGTTGGCCTTGTGCTCTACCATCAAAATAACGAGAATAATTTTCAATTCCTGAGCAATAGCCAAGTTCACGAATCATTTCCAAGTCGAATGTAACACGATCTTCTAATCGTTTTGCTTCAAGATGTCGCCCCATTTCTCGAAAATATTCAGTCTGTTTCATCATATCTTCTTGAATCTGGAAGATGGCGCCTTGTTGTCGTGATTGACTTGTAACAAACAAATTAGCAGGGAAAATAGCTAGGTGATCATGCTGTTCATACTTTTTACCTGTAGAAGGTTCGATGGTTGCAAGTTCTTCGATTTCATCACCAAAAAAGCTGATGCGGACACCTAAATCACTATAAGCTGGAAACACATCAACAGTATCACCTTGAACGCGGAAAGTACCTCTTTTAAACTCTGTAACTGCACGCGAATACAAACTAGAAACCAACTGGTGCAACAAGGAATTTCTACTAATCTTTTGGCCTTTTTGAACACGGATAATATTCTCAGCAAAATCGGCTGGATTACCCATACCATAAATACACGAAACGGAAGAAACAACAACGATATCTCGTCTTCCAGATAAAAGCGATGTAGTAGTACTTAATCTTAGTTTTTCAATCTCTTCATTGATAGAAAGGTCCTTTTCAATGTACGTATTTGAACTTGGCAGATATGCTTCTGGTTGGTAATAATCGTAATAAGAAACAAAATATTCGACGGCATTTTCGGGAAAAAAATTTCGAAACTCTCCATAAAGTTGAGCGGCAAGTGTCTTATTATGGCTTAATATAAGTGTAGGCTTTTGAACATTTTGGATCACGTTCGCCATCGTAAAAGTCTTGCCGGAGCCAGTTACACCCAGCAACGTTTGGGCGGGATCACCTCTCTCAATACCAGCTGTGAGTTGCTTTATTGCTTCAGGCTGATCGCCTGTTGGTTTGAAATCTGAAACGAGTTTAAAATTCATTGTTGCAAAGATAAGCCTCTAAAACATCAAAATTTAAAAAGGTTCATTATTGATTCACGTTTATATGATGGAATTTGAAAATGGATTTTGTACTTTCGCGCCTCAAACATTTTAAACATCCATGAAAATAAAGCAATTAATGCTCCCGGCACTTGCTGTAGCCATGATGGCTGCCTCTTGTAATGCACAGGACAAAAAGAAAGACACTATGAAAACCGAACAGGATTCAATCAGCTACAGTTTTGGTGTATCTATTGGAAACAATTTGAAAACAAATTCATTAGATTCATTAGACGTTGACATGCTTGCAAAAGGTATGAAAGACGTATTCTCGGGTAAAACAGCAATCACACAAGAAGCTGCTGATCTTAAGATCAACGGTTATATGGCTGCTAAAGAGAAGGTAAAAGGCGAAGGAAATGTTAAAAAAGGACAAGCATTTTTGGATGCAAACAAAAGTAAGCCAGGTGTAGTCGTTACGCCTTCTGGATTACAATATGTAATTATGAAAGCTGGAACAGGTGCAAAGCCAGGTTTAAACGATAAAGTTACGTGTCATTATCATGGAACTTTGATTGATGGAACTGTATTCGATAGTTCAGTTGATCGTGGTCAACCAGCTTCTTTCCCCGTTTCTGGTGTAATACCGGGTTGGACAGAAGCATTGCAAATGATGCCAGTTGGTTCAAAATGGAAATTATTTTTACCATCTAACTTAGCTTACGGTGAGCGTGGTGCTGGTGGAAAAATCGGTCCTAATAGTGTATTGGTTTTTGAAGTAGAATTACTTTCAATTGATCCTAAAGACGCACCGAAAGATGCTCCTAAGGACGCTCCAAAAGAGAAAAAATAATATTTAATGATATTTAAAAAGCGGTCACCCTTTTATAGGATGACCGCTTTTTTTGGTTTCAATTTTAGTTGATTTGCCAGTTAGGAGGATAAATCGTTTTAGTGTATGGTCGCGTTCGAACAAGATTCCGAAGAATGCTAAATTTCGATGGAACTCCATTTGTTATTCGAAATGCTAAAAAACGTTCAAATAAATTTACTTGTTCTTTTGTTGTTGGCTTAAAATATCCTTGACAGAATTCACTTTTTAACATAGTTTGCACATATTGTTTCAATGCAAATCTAAGTTGAGAATGAGGGATATTGAAGGCTTATTTGATGAAACTAAACACCTAATAGGCGAAAGGGATAGTTATAATAGGTTAGATTTTTTTATTCGCGATTCACTCCTGTCCATTGTACAAATAAATTCTCTGGAATGGAAGTAGAAGCATTTTTAAAGAAATAGAGTCCGCCCCAACTATAATTTATACGGCTATATTCAGTGGTTAAGTTTCCTTTCATAACTCTCACCTTAGTGATTACTCTATTTTTCTCGATAATATCTTCACGTGTAATTTTTTCACTTTCCAGAAATGCTAGAGGATCATTTTGAACATCATTTCCTCCTTGATTAAACAATGATTTCACTTGTTTCTCTTCCCCGGTATTTACAGATAGTTTTTTTACAAATTGCTCTTTTTCGAAATTCTCTTTCGAGATTTTTCGCTTGTCAGATCCTCCATTGTTGGATGCTTTTTTAATGTTGTCTTCGCCTTTATCACCAACAGATTTTTTGTTAGTTTCAGATCCACTATTTACAGCAGCTAATTTTCTATTGTCATCTCCGATACTTGGGCTTGAAATTGGGTGAACATCGTTTCCAATAGAAGGATTGTTAGGCTTTGGCACATCAACATCTTGATTGACTATTCGATCATTTTTATTGTCAAACAAGAGTGGATCCGAATTGGTCGTGGATGCAACTGTATTTGATTCCTTGTTTGAATCACTTTGAGAACTTGAAGGAGTTGATGCGGTAGTACTTGCTGTTGGATTCCCCTCTGTAGATTCTTTTGCTAAAGGAGACACTTCTTTTTTATCCGTTTGATCATCTGTATTCATTGCGGATAGAATCGACTTCGAGTAATCAGTATCGAAATTAAATTCATCTAAATTTTGATCATATTTAATATGTGCGACAGGCTGATTGTAAACCACCTTATTTTCTTCGTTTTGAAGAAATAATTTTACACCTATTTTGTAGGGATCAAAGCCTTGTGAAATTCGAGAAGATGGGGCATTCGTATTAATTTCAATCGTTTTGGTGATGTAACCAGGTTTGGTAAAAATGAGACTATACTTTCTATTGTAATCGAATTTAAAACGCATCTTGCTTGCACCAGATTGAGTAAAGGCATCTTTACCATCTTTTCGTACCTTCACAACAACATCGTTAAGGTCACCTTTCTCTACATCCAGTCTTATCGGGATTTCAAGGAAAGTTTGTGCATACGTTGTTGTAGACAGTGATAAGATGGAAAAAACGAGTAATCCTCCAGTTAATAATCTCTTGTAAAGTGTATTCATAATTAATTTGCTGATTTATTAGCAACCTCCAATTAACATTTAAGGTATAAGAGTGCATCTGATTTAACTTATGAGAACATATCAATCAAATACAATTCTTTTTAACTATGGGTGTAAACTACTATTGGTACTAATTTTTTTGTTAGCAATAATTCAAAAATCTTACAGCCAGTCGCCCGGAAAAAATGAAACCTTAACATTTCTCAATAAAAAACTAGGTGGAAAAACTGTACTAGATATTCGAATGAATAATTTAGTGGTCAGTATTAAAGATGATAAAGGCAATCTAATTCGCGAGGATAAGGTAACATTCTCCGAACTTGACTTAAAAAGTTTTTATGAAGAAGAATCCGACTTGCTTTGCGTACCTTGTTTGAAAGATGCCCCAGGGTGCGTTACGCGTACATTAATTGTCCAAAAAATAAAACGACCTTGTGAAAGAATAAGTATTAGTGTTGGTGGTAAGGAAAATTATAAAATAATTCAAAAGGCATTAGAACATTTAATTAAGTTAGAATCTGAAGTAGGGTATAAAGATGAAATCACACTTGAATAAAACATTTCTATTTTCGTTATTGATAATCTCTTCGCAATTACAAGCGCAAGACAAAAAATTATCAGCTACATTCTTTAATAAAGGGATGCAAAGTTTTATGAATGTTCGTTATAAAGAAGCAATTGATTTATTTTCAAAAGCAATTGTTGCTGATAGTTCAAACTTTGATGCTTGGATTAAAAGGGGATTTGTGCGTAGTAATGTAGGTGACTTTGAGGGAGAGCTTTCGGATTATACGCATGTGATAGAAAAAGATCCGATTCATAAATGGGCATATATTTCTAGAGGAGGTGCTAAAAATCGTACAGGAGAATACCAATCAGCAATATTAGATTTAAATAAAGCAATTGAAATTGATGGAAATGATGCAGAAGCTTACAATAATAGAGGCTTCTCAAAAAAGTCTTTAGGCGATTTAGAAGGTGCTTGTGCAGATTGGTATAAATCAAAGCAACTAGGTAATGATGAAGCTAAAATTATTTTAAAAAATAATCACTGTAAATGAAAACTAATATTTCATTGTTATTAATTTTATGTAGTGTATTTGCACTCGTACTATGCTTAACAAATTCGGGTAAGAGTGAAGAAGATATGAGTCACTGTTTAGTGAAGTATAAAAGTGAATGGAATCAACCATGTTCGCAGTGTTTGGACTACTCAAAAAGTTACCGCGTTTATTTCAGGAATGAATGTGAAGATAAAATTGATGTTAAGTGTGCGGCGCAAGAAATGGATAATCGTTGGAAAACATTCTCAAGACTTCAGATGCTTCCAAAAGATACCATTACGGCATACGCATGTAAAGGCAAAGGTAGATTCATGACATGGGTTCGGAAGGCTGGTGATAAGGAAATTGTTTTTCCTTCTGATGAAGAGATCAATGAGACTTACGGGAAATAAAATTAAGAATTGCAATCTGAAAGCAATTGGAATTAAATTAAACAATAGATCTTTTCTAACAGATAAATCGTTACTTAAACTTTTCATAGATCCCTAATCCATAAAGTGCAAAATCATATTTTATTGGATCTATAGGATCTAGTTTTCTAAGGTTCAGTGTTAGCTCATTTACAGCTTTCCAATCATCTTGCTTTCGTGTTAACAAACCTAAACTTCGGGCAACTCTTCCAGAATGTAAATCGAGCGGCGCATATAGAGCAGATGGTGGAATGGAATTCCATATTCCAAAGTCGACACCTGCATTATCTTTTCTTACCATCCATCGAAGAAACATATTGATTCTTTTTGCTGCCGAATTTTTTTCAGGATTGCTAATATGTTTTAGTGTTCTTGCTTCATGAGGTAATGAGAAGAATACCTTTCGCCATTGGCCAATAGCTTTTTCCATTGAATAGTTTTCTTTAAAAAGCGTACTTATTGATTGTTCGAGACCACCATGATTTTTATAGATGTTTTGCAATGCTTTGATAAAATAAATGCAATCAATATTATTAAAAGTTCGATGAACAAAAGGCTCGAATTGTTTAAGATCTTTTTTTTGATGATTGATGATAAAAGAGTAGGGTGAATCATCCATTTTTTCCATGAGCCATCGTGCATTTTTCAATATAGTTGGTCGTTGTCCCCATGAAATTATTGCTGTTAAGAAAGCACTTATTTCTCGATCTTCTTTAAGGGTAAATAAGTGTGGGATCGAGATAGGGTCGTGTTCTAAAAATGCTGGATTGTTGAATGCATTTACTTTTTGGTCGAGAAAAGTTTTGAGATCGTTTATTTTAGAATTTTTCAAGAGGTAAAATTAGGAAAACTCAATATACAATACTTAAAATAGTAGTTTTGCAAACTTGCACTTTTTCACCAATACTTCTTTAAAAAATAGTTCCATAGTCAAGGGCGATGCAACGATTTTTTATAATGGTCTTGAAAAAAATTACGTCGCTTTTTTGAACTAGCTTATAGTAAGAAGTGGTATTAACGACCAAGTCCCGCTTGCGGCGGGACTTGGCAGACACACAGAAAAACCAAAACATTTTTACTCTCGAACAACTTTTACCCTTTACAGAAGCAAATGTAGAAGTATGAACTATCAAATCAAGGGACAAAGTAGGGAAAAATGGACACAAGAATCAGAGGCAATATGGTTGTTTATATTAAAAATATTAGACTAAATAATTGATTTTTAGCTTTATATAAAAACCGAATTTTTAATTTAATGGACTTTTAAATAAAGAAAAGGGCTATAATTTGTTAGAAATAAGATCAGGTATCTCCTTTTTCTTGATAATAAACTCGATCTATTCTTACCAAAAGAATTAGGTTTTGGTATAACGACCAAGTCCCGCTCGGGGCGGGACCAGGAAGACACACAGAAAAGCCAAAACAATTATAAATTCTAATGGAATTTTCTCTGAAACAAAAATAGATACTTCAATGCAGAAATCAACGGACAAAATATTCGAATTTGGACATAAGATTCAATCACTATTGATGGCTTATTTGACTAAATACTATTTAAATAATTGTTAATCAGTTTTTTGAAAATACTGAAAAGCTAATTAATAGGATATTAAAAATCAAAAAGCAAAGATTAATAGCCTTAAAATATGACAAACCTTAAAATGTTGATTAACCCATTCGACTGATTAAAAATAACAAGGCTCCACATTACTGTGGAGCCTGTTTCGATTAACTAATAACATGTACTAGCTAATGCATGAACAACAAAACCCTTTCTGAGTACAATAGTATATCATGCATTTTAGATATCAAGGGACAAATGATTAGTAAAATGGAAATTGAAAATCAAGGCTTTTTCTAATAAAGCAATACAAATAATAATTATAATGTTGATTTTTAATACTTTGTGTAAATTTAAAATTTTAATTTTAGGAACTTTATTTGATTAATTTAGCAGTAAATTATAATTTGAAATTCTCAAATCAAGTCGGCAAAAAAAAACATGTCCATTAAGAACATGTTTTTAAATTAATAACCATATATTGTTATTTACGAACTAACCTATAAGTGCCATTTGAATCTTTAACCAAATAATACGTGTCAGGTGGTAGGTTATTAGTAACACAGCCCCCAGTACCGTTTGTAACTCCAATGGCATAAGTTGCTCCAGTATTAGAATCAATTACGATTACAGGTTTGTCATTCTTTGAACCTGAATATAGCCCAAGAGCTAGTAATAGACGTAGAATTATTTCTAACATATTTTGGAAGATTGTGTGAACACAAAATTATAAATATTTATTAGAATTGCAAGGAATTTATGAAAAACTTACAGATAGTATTTAGAATTTTAGAGGCATTACTTCCAAAAGAAAGAAAAGTCTTCAAAAGGTTTATTCGTTTGTTTGAGAATGATGAAGCTGTTCACAGCTTGTCAATTAAACTTTATGATTTACTACTTAAATATGGTGGAACTAAGGATGAAGAATTTTTTATTTCAAAATTATATGGTAATGTTAATGAAAGGGCAAATGAATCATTTAGAAAATTGTTAGATAGGTTCAGAGATAAGTTGTACGAATCTATGATTTTAGACACAAATATCTTAAATGCAAGTTATTATATAGATGTAGTTTCTGCTACTTTACAAGCTAAAAAAAATACTGCGGTAATATACGCCGTATTATTAAGAGGAGTAAGTATAAATGAGAAAAAACGATTACTTAATCAAGCAATTAATCAATGTAAAGAATTTGAGCTATTTGATGAGTTAGTAATATTTTTAAAATTATATTTTGAAGATGTTGATTATGTTATTGGTTACCAAAAAACGAAAAATAGAATTGAAGAGATTGAGTATGCGATTGATTGTTCTAAGGCAGTGTTTAAGGTAAGATGTTTAGTAGCTTTTTTCATTCAAGACGTTCAACATAAATCATTGGATCAAAAATCATTTATTATTGAAATAAAAAATTCAGTTGATACTGCGAAATTGATATATGATCAATTTAAAATTAAAATAATCCTTTATAATTACTTTTTATTAAAAGCACAATATGAGCATTACATTCATAATTATTTAAGTGCAGTTGAAACACTAAATGAAATGACTGAACTTGTATTAAATACAAAATGTTTATTTACTAGAAACCGAATTACTGTTTGTTATACCAATTTAGCTTATACGCAAAATCATTTATATAGATTTGAGGATTCTTTGAATAGTATGGTAAGTGCTAGAACGTATTATCAAAATCAGAAATTAGAATTTCAAAATTATTACAAAGAAGCAGAGGTTTTTTCATTTATTTATTTGTTGAAATATGATGAAGCTGATTCTCTATTAAATGAAATTATTGAAACTGGATTATCTATGCAGCCTGAATTTAGTAGTAGAAGTTTTTATTTGCATGCAATTGTTAAATTTCTTGCGGGGGATTATAAAAAATCATTTAAGTTATTGCAGGAAACTAGGGAGATTGAAAATGACAAAGAGGGATGGAATATTGGCATCAGGATGTTACAAATATTTTTGACATTGGAAACAGAAAAAGTTGATTTAGCGGATCAGCGGATTGAAAGTTTACGTAAGCATATAGAGCGAACTACGAAGATGAAATCTGTGCGCAAGCGTGACGTAGTCATTTTTCGACTGTTAAACCATCTGTCACGCTCTGGATTTGATTTTCAGGAAGTGTGGGAAGATCGTCAAAAGGACTTTATCTTGTTATCCTCCAATGATCCCGATTACCGATGGATTCCAAGAAGTCATGAATTGATTTTATTTGAACAGTGGTTTGAAGCCAAAGTAAATGGTATGCATTATCGCCCTAAATTTCCACAGCCTATTGCAGATGAAAAAGTTGATTAATCTGATCTCAAGAATCGAAATTATACACTTCAATGATTTCTGTGAACAAGATTGTTCGTTAAAACTAATAAATTCATAAAAGTTCCCGCAATTAACTTTACTTTAGCTACATAAATCAATAATCATTTTTATGAGAGCAAAAAGTCGGATTTCGTTAGTTACTTTTCTGTTTGTTACTTTTCTTACTAACTCGCTCTTCTCTCAAGATTGGATTTCTATGGGCAAAGAAAAAGCTACTCCAGTATCAATACATTTAATCAAATCAGATATTGAAACATCTGAAATTGAATTTAATTTAGGAGGTTATTTCATGACAAAAGCCTCTGGTAATGAAAATGAATTTGTGATTTCTACTCCGGGAACAAATTCTTTTTTAGAAAAAGGTTCTCCTGATTTATCTAAGGTAGCATGCTCAGTGATTATTCCTGATCAAGGATCAATGAAAGTGGAAGTAATATCTTCAGAATTTCGTGATTTTGAAAACATAGCTATCGCGCCATCAAAAGGAAACCTTACAAGAAATCTAAATCCATCTGAAATAGCTTTAGTAAAAGGCGATTTGTATGCAATAAATAATTTTTGGCCTAAATCCATTGCTAATTTAAATCAACCGTATATTCTTCGTGATTATCGTGCCGTGCCCATTTTTTTTAACCCTTTTCAATATAATCCCGTTACAAAAACATTACGTGTATTTTCGCAAATTAAAGTTAAAATATCTCATGTAAATGACCTTAACGGAATCAATGAATTTACTCGTCTTAAACCGTTACTGAAAATAGATCCAGAGTATGCTGCAATTTATAACCGTCAATTTTTAAATCATAATTCGGTACAGTATGTTCCACTTGGGGAGCAAGGCGATTTATTAATTATTTGTTATTCACAATGGATGAATTTGATGCAACCGTTGGTCGACTGGAAAATAAAAAAAGGAATTCATACAACTTTAGTAGATATCAATAATGCTGGTGGAAGTAGTGCTCTTGGCGTGCAAAATTTTATCGCAAATTATTACCTTACTCATAATCTTACGTACGTACTTTTAGTTGGTGATATTACTCAAGTTCCGAGTTTATATTCTGCTGGTGGAGTGTCGGATCCTGTTTATGGTTTTATCTCTGGAAATGATGCATATTCAGAAGTTTTTATAGGAAGGTTTTCTGCTGAATTTCCACAAGATGTTACCACACAAGTTGATCGTACTTTGAATTATGAAATGTTTGCAGATACCTCTCAAATTGGGTATTCAAATGCTGTTGTAATTGGTAGTAATCAAGGACCTGGTGATGATGGTGAAATGGATTGGGAACATGCGCATAATATGGGAACTGATTTTTTAAGTTTTAATTACACCCAATTAACAGAACTTTATGATAGCACTCATCTCGGAACTAATGATGCACCTGGAGATCCTACAAGCCAAGATTTAGTAAATTCAATTAATTCAGGGGCTGGAGTGATTACTTATACAGGTCATGGGAGTAGTACAAGTTTTGGAACAACTGGCTTCTCTTCCACTAATATTTCGAGCTTAACTACTCAACCTAATTTACCAATTATTTGGTCGGTTGCATGTGTAAATGGTGATTTCGCTCAAACTACAGGCCCTTGTTTAGCTGAAACTTTTTTGCGTTCAAAAAATAATGGATTAAATGCTGGTGCTGCTGCAACATTTATGGCATCCATCAATCAAACATGGAATCCACCAATGGATGCACAGGATGAAATGGTGGATATTTTAACACATCAAGACACAAGTAATTTTAAAAGATCGTTTGCTGGATTATCGTTTAATGGTTGTTTTCACATGAATGATCAATATGGAAATCAAGGAGCAGAGATGACCAGCACATGGCATGTTTTCGGTGATCCAACTCTAGATGT
>JAYVOC010000151.1:0-2744 GCA_043758125.1 Bacteroidota bacterium
ATGCTCTAAATTAAGCATGGGACACCCATTTTCCAAAAACGCATATTGTTTATCAATACTTTAGACCTCCTTCTTGAAAAAGTGCGTAAAACAGGAAAAGAAAAATACGGCGGTGGATTCCGTTAACAGAAAATAATTTAGCACGAAAGGCTGATTCTAAAAAATAGAATCAGCCTTTTTTTCTTTAATATGATTAGTAGATTAACTTTGTACAATGGTACGACCACCCATGGCCTTTCGTTTTCTTTATCCTGGAGCTTTATGGAACATCCCAACGAAAGAAAAAATTTTGTATTTAACATTTGATGATGGTCCTATTCCTGAGGTAACACCAAAAGTTCTTAAACTATTAGAGCAATACAATGCGAAAGCAACTTTTTTTTGTATCGGAGAAAATGTAAAAAAAAATCCTACAATTTTTTCTTTAATTACTTCACAAGGACATGCAATAGGAAATCATACCTATCGTCATTACAATAGTTGGAAGGTTCGATCGGGAATGTATTTGAAAGATGTTGAAGAAGCTTCTAAATATATTTCATCAACATTATTTCGTCCTCCTTATGGTAAATTAAAAGCAGGAAGTTTTTTTTCATTGAAAAGAAAATATACTATCATCATGTGGGATGTAATCACCTGCGATTTTGATGTAAAAGTTGCTAAAGAAAAAGTTTTTGAAAACGTTATCACGAATGCAAAAGAAGGATCTATCATTGTTTTTCACGATAGTAAAAAAGCAAGTGAAAACATGTTGTATGCATTACCTAAAGTGCTAGCACATTACAGTGAAAAAGGATTTCGGTTTGAGGCGATAAAGGGTTAGATAGGAATGCTAATTCTTACAAATAAAAATTGTTTATAACTACGATAATATTAATCATGCTTATATAACAAGTCAACTTAAAACTGAGGAGAAACAATAAATAAAAATATAGAAGTACATCACAATTCAAAAAACGGAAAGAATATTTTCTTGAATTCTTAATAATGTTTTTTGCTATATCGATGGTTTTTATTGCAGAAAATATTACCAATAAAAGCCTCCCCTAACCCCTCCACAGGAGGGGAATTTGTTTTTGCTTCAATAAAAAGTGTCTCATCCTGAAAAAAATTTCAATTTAGTTAGATAATTCTAATAAACGTTTACACTTCCCTCCTTTGGAGGGATCGAGGGAGGCAGAGAACAGTTTTGGAATGATGTATAGCTTATCTCAACAATCTAATTTTAAAATATGTGACAGTTATCAAATTATTTTTTCCAAAAGACATATTTTAATTTTTGCTACAACACGCTCCACTTCTAAAAGAACTTCTTCATTTTTAAATCGAATTACGTCAAAACCAAGATCCTTAATTCTTAAGGATCTATCTATATCATATTCTATATTTTGATTATGAATTCCTCCATCTACTTCGATAATTAATTTTTTACTTAAGCAAACGAAATCTACAATATAAGTATCAATAATATGTTGACGTCTTATTTTAAAGCCAGTTAACTTACATCTTAAAAATGACCATAGTAGCTTTTCCGCTTTAGTTTCATTTTCTATTAACGCTAATTTATGTGCTTTTAAACTTCCATAACTTATATGATCCGCTGACATATAGCCAGGCATGCCTGGATGAATTTTCATAAAAAAATTGTTCTTAAAATTTATTTGAAAAAATATTTGTAAATATAAAAAGAGTATAAATGCACTTCACTTCTACAACGCTCCTTTAATTTCTTTCATCTCCGACTCTACGCGTTCGATACGTTTTAATATTTGATCTTTTTGCCAATATTGTTCTGGAATTTCGCTGCTGATGTAGTTGCAAAATTTCCAAACTTCACGCACTTCGTTTACTGCAACTTCGTACGATTCAAAAGAAGGATTTAATGATTTCAGTAAAACATTTTTCTTCTTCTTAATCTGATTGTATGCAAGTTTAAAAACAATTCCTTCATCCTGTGTTAAAAAGATATATGCATTACCATCTTTAATATCATAAAAATTTTCGACGTACTCACCAATCACCCAACTTTTATCGGGAATGGGAAGCATGGAGTCGCCAGTAATTTGGAACATTCGGTACTTACGTTCATTAAATAAAATCGGCAATTGAAATGTTGGAAGTTGCTTAATAAAATCCGGATCGGCAAAACCATTTTTATAACCTGCTTTCGCTTTAATTGGAACTACTTCAATATTCTCTTTATTGTTGCTATCAACTGTTGTTGCAAGTACGCGTAAACGTGCTCCGGTAACAAAAACATCATGACCTCTCTCCAACTCCGACAACTGAAATTCTGATAGCTGTGTGAGCTCCATCTTTACAAGTGTATCAATCGTTAAACGAAAATATTTGGAGAAGGAAAGCAATGCCTCGAGCGTAGGATTTACCACACTCCCATTCTCATAACTGTTATAGGTAGAGCGACTAATTCCCAGTTCTCCAGCGATCATATCCTGCGTGAGTTTGCGTCGTTGCCTAAGAAGTTTAATGTTGCTATTGAAAGACATAGTTTAAGATTTTTAAAGAGGCTTTTTTAATATTTTGAGGCGATAAAGAAGAGACAATTTTTATTGGGCGGAAGTTATCAACAGAAAAAATGAGTCTTAGAAAAGATTTTTTAAAGATGATTATCAGTATGTTCAGTGGCTTTTAACGAAATAGATTTGTTTATATCATAGCATTAATGCTTATATTACGGTCATTCATTTTGACTATAATACGATCAAAGATAAAAACTCTAAACG
>JAYVOC010000152.1:0-3376 GCA_043758125.1 Bacteroidota bacterium
GCAATGGGATATGTAGATTCTCTTCCTAAAATACCTACTTGTGCGATAAGTACTTTCGGCGCGAATAAATTGAGTGAGGCGCTTAAAAATGATTCTAAATTAAATTTTTATTTGCGTCAATCTTGTACTACTCTCGAAGATGTTCCATCTTATAATGTTATTGGAGAAATTAAAGGAACAGAATTTCCTGATGAAATAATTATTGTTGGTGGTCATCTCGATTCATGGGATCTCGCACAAGGCGCAACTGATGACGGAACGGGCGTTGTTCAATCAATGGAAGTTTTAAATTTAATCAAAGCATTACATCTACAACCAAAACGTACGATTCGTTGTGTTGCATTTATGAATGAAGAAAATGGTTTAAAGGGTGGTAAGAAATATGCAGAGCAATCAAAGTTAAATCACGAGCATCCTATCGCAGCACTTGAAAGTGATGAAGGTGGATTTACTCCTCGAGGATTTGATTTCAAAGGAGATTCGCTTCAAGTGAAAAAGGTAATGCAGTGGAAAGAATTATTTGTCCCTTATGGTTTACACGAATGGGAAGTTGGCTATGGTGGTGCCGATATAAATCCGCTTGCTGATCAAGGTGTTTTATTAATGGGATTTAAACCAGATCCACAACGTTATTTCGATTATCACCATGCAGCTACTGACACTTTTGATAAAGTAAATCATCGCGAATTAGAATTAGGTGCTGCAAGTATGACCGCATTGGTTTGGATGATTTCACAATACGGTTTGAAATAAATAATTTGAATTTATACTATTTTAAAAGAATCAGCATCATAAAATACTGGAAATTGTTTTCTGAAATTAATCAAATTTCCCATTGATAATGTTATAGTTTCCATGGATGATTTTGTTGTGGTTTTGCTAATTTTCTGCCCGAGAGGATCTAATATTACGGAGTCACCATTATGTAAAACGTTGAGCGCTTTCCCAATTCTATTCACTCCAACAACGTATGATTGATTTTCAATTGCTCTCGCAATAAGTAATTGTTGCCACGCGAATTTTCTTACATTAGGCCAACTAGCAACATATAATAAAATGTCATAGTTAAAACTAATATTTTTTCCATCTTGTTCAATTCTATTTCTACTCCAAACAGGGAATCTTAAATCATAACAAACCTGCGGACAAATCATCCATCCCTTACATTCGATCACTACATTTTCTTTTCCAGCAGTAAATATTTTATCTTCTCCACCCATTCGAAATAAGTGACGCTTATCATATTTTTGAAAACTGCCATCTGGATTCATCCAAATAAAGCGATTGTAGAAATTATTTTTCTCTTTAATAATTATACTGCCACACACAACAGCATTTAAAGAAGAAGATACCTTGCTCATCCATTGCATCGTTAATCCACCTTCTTCTTCTGCTAATTTTTCTGCATTCATTGTGAAGCCTGTATTAAACATTTCAGGCAAAACAATTACATCGGTACTATTTCGTACAAGGGTACTTAATTGTTTATTGATGTGCTTGATATTTTTAATTGAATCTTCCCAAACAATCGATGTTTGTAAAAGGGTAACTCGTAAATCTTTTGCCATACTTATTTTTCGTTGTGAGGTTTAATCTTGCATAAATATTCTGCGGCTTTTTCCAGCTGATCATTTTCTTTTGCAAAGCAGAATCGTAAAAGTTTATTATCAATTGGTTTGTTATAAAAAACAGAAATTGGAATGGAAGCAACTGCATGTTCTTTTGTAAGACTTATTGCAAACTCAGTATCTTTAGCTTTCGTAATTGCGGAATAATCTAAGAGCTGAAAATAGGAGCCATAACAAGGCAATATTTCAAAGGCTGAATCTTTTAAAAGACTCTGAAAATAATTTCTTTTCTCTTGATAAAATTTACTTAATCCGTTATAATTATTTTCATCAAGAAGATATTCAGCTAATGCATGTTGTAGAGGAGTATTGACTGAAAAAACCATAAACTGATGTACCTTTCTAAATTCTTTCATTAAATTTTCTGGGCCAATACAATACCCACTTTTCCATCCTGTAGCATGAAAGGTTTTGCCAAACGAATAAACAATTAAACTTCGTTCGGCGAGTTTAGGATACATTGCTACACTTTGATGTTCATATCCATCAAAAATAATGTGTTCGTAAACCTCATCACTTAAAACAATTATATCAGATGAATTAGTGAGTTTTTCTAAATGAAGTAAGTCGCTCGCACTTAAAATTGTACCAGTAGGATTTTGCGGAGTATTAATCATGATCATCTTTGTTCGATGATTAATTAATTTTTTTACTTCATTCCAATCAATACTATACAATGGTGGTTGTAGCTGTACATGTACTGGAATTCCTCCCGCCAATTCAATTGCAGGAATATAACTATCGTAACATGGTTCGAAAATTATTACTTCATCACCTTCAGTAATAAAGGCGGCAATTGCAGCATATAATGCTTGAGTTCCACCTGCAGTTATTGTTATTTCTGTTTCTGGATTATAGCGAATGGAATACATTTTTTCCATCTTCTCAGCAAGGCGTTCACGTAATATGGGGACACCAGGCATTGGAGCATACTGATTCAATCCCTTTTTCATGTATTTATTTACTAAGCTAATAAGTTCGGGTGCAACATCAAAACCAGGAAATCCCTGACTTAAATTAATTGCACCTACTTCATTTGCTAGGCCCGACATAATTGCAAATATGGTAGTACCAACTTGTGGTAATTTGCTTTTAATATTTCCTTTAAATTGCGGCATAGAATTATTTTACGTGCTAAAGATAATAGCATTCAGTTTATCTGCAATAGCATTTGTATCTTCGTTTCGTTCTGATTGCCCTCCAAACATCTAAAAGCGTTATGTTTCGTAAATTCTATAGAATTGTTATTTGTTTTCAGGTATTATTTTGCAGCGTTTTAGTAGGAAATCCAGCTTTTCAATTGCCTGATAGCTTGCAAAAACAAATACGAGATGTTGTAGATACTCAAAAGATTAATTTGTTAAATAATTATGCTCAAATACTTTATTTTAAAGATTTCGAACATACTAAAAATATTCTTGATTCCAGTATTATTTGGTCGAAAGCTATTGGTTACAAGAAAGGGCAAGCCGTTGCGAGCAAAATTCTTGGTCAAGTCTATTATATTAAAGGGGAATATGAATTAGCATCAAAGGCATATATCACTTCTCTCAATCTCTATGAAAAATTAAAAAACAAATCGGGGCAAGCCGATGTTTACAACGAGATGGGGAATATGATGCGGCAACATGGGGACAATAATACAGCGGAAAAATATCTACTTAAGGCAATGCAATTGTGCACTGAGGTTAATGATTTGAAAGGATTAGCAACTTCAAATAATAATTTAGGAATTGTTTTTGAAACAA
>JAYVOC010000153.1:0-4318 GCA_043758125.1 Bacteroidota bacterium
AATTTATATTACACCCATTGACCTTTCATCAGTGATTATCATACCAAAAGGAGGTTTGACGACTCAAAAAATTAATCCTACCTAAATCGCACCAATGCAAAGGCCGCGCAGGCCGACACGCACGAGCCAAAGCCTTTGCATCCGTGCTCAGTGTTCCCAATGGCGGGTACTATACACAACAAAATGTTTGCGCAATGGTGGGGTGACGTGTTAGTTCAAAGCGTTATCTTCGTTCAACGTTTGGTTTCGGGGACAGGACGCGGCTTCGAAAGCCCACCACTGCGCAAACACAAACGTTATAAGTAAGGCGGGCTGACATCATCCTAAGACAAATTATCGTTAACCAAAAATATTTTTTTGTTTTAAATAAATCGGCAGACTTTCCGAAACTCGGGCGACCACACTCCGACCGCTCAAGAGTTTAAATTTTACTCCACCGCACATTTTTCGGCAAAGCCGTTTTGGCTATCCCACATTGCAGCACATTTCCAAGCCCGCACAAAAACCAACCGCACAGCCAAAGGCTTGTAAAAGAGCTGCAATCTCCATGCGCACGACAGCAGTGTTGTTATTTTGACAAAAGGGAATAAGACTGACTTGGCGGAAATAATAAATCTAAAGCATTAGGTTTTATCTTAAAAATGGGGCCTTTTTCGACAACGCTTCCAGTCGACTTCCTTTTTATCAAATGGTCAAGCGTAATAATTCCTTGTTCTAATAAAATATCAAATTGAGAGACGATTGGTTTCTTTGTATGTTCAACTTTCTTAAATTGAAAATGTTCTTTTCCTCCAATGGAAAGTGAATCTGCAGCAATCCAGAAAGTTTCATTGTGCTTTTCGAGTAGACGGTTATGTAACGTTTCCAATCCCCAAACAACAAAGTCCCCAATCGCAGACTTCTCTGAATTTTCAATTAATTGGTTTATCTCAGTATTCATTTTTAGTTTCAAGCCTTGCGAATTTCTTACGAGAGTTGAAACTGTACAATACAATTTAAAATCATCTCCACGACTGTAACCAAAAGCATTTAATATTTCAGCAGAACTTTTGAATTTACTCGCTTTCCAATCGGGAACTTGAGCAAATAAATTTTTCCTGTTTCCTCTTTTATCACGATAGGACTTTAATTCTATCCCCTTATAATCAGGTTTTTTTGATGAGTTTATATCAATTCCTAAAAGAGTTTCGAGAGTTCGGCCTATTGCGGTATCAGCTTTAAGCATTGCAGGGACTGGACCCTTGCTCGCAATTTTACTAAGCAGTTTTAATAATTCATTTGCAACTTCGTTAGACTCTTTTCTAATTGCTTTTACTAATTCTTGTACCGGATTCAGAATTTTCTGATTCAGCAAAGCTTCAATATTCAGCCTCGTAATATTTAACACATATAACTCCCCATCAAATTCAGTGATTCCTAAAATGTCATTGGGTTTAGAGTAATTTCCTAATCCTTTAAACCAAATTCGAGGATCGCCTTTCTTTGTTACTGGCCGATATAAAGAAGCTACCGAAGGAATTATTTTTGCTCCTTCAACAAGATATGAATTAACTAAAACTTTCTTATCCGGCGCTTGTTTCTGCGTTTCGAAATTATGAATAGACTTGGATTTTAAATAAGTACGCACCGAACCAGTTGCATCCATAATGGATTTTTCTAAACCAGTTTTTGTTGGTTCAATTAAAGTAAGCTCAACAGAATTTTCAGTTAGCAGTTTTATTTTTTCCAGTTCATTCTTTTTAAGTTGCCTCATTGCTATTTTATATTCTTTAAAATTTCTAACGCAACAGCACGAGCCATAAGTGGTGGGACAGCATTTCCAACCAAAGTAAATTGTGGTACTTCAAATTTTCTTTTATTGCCTCCTGTAGAACGTTTCCCTTGAAAAACAAAAGAATCATCGAACGACTGCAAACGAGCCATCTCCCGCACAGTTAAAGCACGAGGGCTAGAAAAGTGAATATAATCGTCAGGAATTGTCATTACTGTGGGACTTTGCGAATCTGGTTTTAAAACATTGTAGTTTCTTTTTTTCGAATCTAATCCAATCTTCTTAAGTTCTTTTTTTGCCAAATCATAATCACCTGTACTTAAAATAACACTAAGTCTTTTTACAACATCGTAATTTTGTTTACTTGTTTTGTGATTATGCAATGGAGCCACAATATGGGTTAAAGTGTTTTCAAGCTCCTCGATGTTTTTAACATAAAACGGATTCTTTGCATTAACAAACCTTCCATTTAATCTACCTTTCTTTGACCATTCAGCATATGTCAAACCTTTTTTATCATCAGGCTTTCCATCAATTTCTCTTTTCTTTATAAGCGACTTCATTTTTTCTGACGTACCGTTATACTTTGCTTTCAAATCAATTTTTTCGTATCCATATTTTTCATCATCATTTCCAACAAAATCTAAATCATAAAGCGCTTCAAAAACGGTTACCTTTTCCATGTGCGTAACAGTTGGCGGAACGTCCTTAATTAATTTTTGGTCTTTACGACAGCCAATAAATAAAACTCTTTCACGATTTTGAGGAACGCCATAATTTGAAGCTAATGCAACAAAAGGCTGGTCAATGTTGTACAATCTAATGTGTGACAAAATTTCTTCAAATTTCTTTTCTCCCTTTAACGCTTTAACAAACGGCAGAAGACCTTGAATACATTCCTCAAACGAATTATTATAAATTTCTAAAGCCGAAATTATTTCAGCTATTTCATTTTGAAATGCTTTTGCAGGCTTCAAATTATTAAATGCCTGATGGATCTGCTCAATAATTGAATCCGATTCTATAGAAGTCAAAAAAGAATCGAATTTTTCAGCAAAAAAATCATTGTCCAAATCACTATGAGCCTTTTCCAAAATTACTTTCTTTCTAACATAAGCCAATTCTTTGCTTCGCTTTAGTAAGTTGAACCCGTGACGAATTGTACTAATATTAACATCCGTTTTACTTGTTTTGTAATCAGCAATTTTAGGAGTCAGTAATCTAAATTTGTTTTCAATAATCTGGATATAACTTTCGCGTAATTTCTCCAATTCCTTTTCATTTGCTGATTCAAATTGCATTCGCAAATTGTAGCAATCCAACGTAAATAGTTTTTCTTTTTCTGCTTTTCTAAGTTTTACCAAAAAATAAATTAACTGGTGAAATTCTTTTAAATCGACAATAGATTTTATTTCTTGCAAAATCATTTCACGAATTCTGCCTTCTTCTTTAGTTAATATACCTTTCACATTTTCCATCACAAAATATTTTGGTCTTAAAGACCTAATTACTTTCAGATAGTGGGCGAATAAATCATCCTTTTTATCAAATTTTTTACGTTTACCTGCGAGGCTAAAGCTTTGACAAGGCGGTCCGCCACAAACAACATCAACATCTTTCCCTTTTAATCTTTTTAAAAGATTATCTAAAAAATCAGGCTCAGTAATATCTTGTTTTAGAAATTCAGCATCAAGACCAAGTTGATAATTATAACGCGCAAGGTGCGTTAATTCGCAGTTCTCATTAATATCACTACCTAAAAGGAAATCATAAAAATATTTTCCGCTTTCCGCTTGCAAAAATCCTTCACTAAAACCTCCTGCTCCTGCAAATAAATCTACAAAAGTTATATTTTCTTTTTCTCCATATTTAGATTCATCCTCACAGACCATTTTAACATCCGTATTTACTTTACGGCTATTAACAAGAGACAATATTTTGTCCTTTATTTTTTTATCGGTAAATTGAGAATGAGGTGCAGTTTCAAAATGCTTTTCAACTTCTTGTTTTAAAAAAAGCAAAAATTTGTTTATCGACTTATAGCGATATTCTGTATCCTTGACTAATTGGTTTTTATTGTCCCAATCCTTCTTCTTTATTTTTTCGCCAGTTGCGACCTTTACCTGCACATCCTTTTGTCGAAGGACAAGATGAATAGGAAAGTTCTTGCTTTTATCAGCTTTATCAAGGTAGAATTTTACATTTATCATATTACGGACATTTTTACGGACACGGACAAATTTACGGACAGAATCGACAAAAACAAATACTCCATAAAAAATAATTATTAACAGCTGTATAGTAATACAAGCCGTAGACTTACAAACGCACACTGGCAAGCACATTTGCAGCTTTAGATTAAGGAATGATAGTATTTGGCTGCAAATAAGCTTGCCATTCTCCCACCCGCCTGCCGTGAGTGACGTAGATAAAAACAAAAATTCCCCCGCCCTTCTATAAACATTTTAACTGCGACCGCTCGTGCGACCTCAAACAGAGCGCAAATCATCTAATGAACTTTGGTGCAAACTTAATGGCAGACGTGCA
>JAYVOC010000154.1:0-24088 GCA_043758125.1 Bacteroidota bacterium
TCATGGAAGTCGTTTTAGGGGGCGCAACGAAATTAGAAAATATCAATCAAATAACCGAACTTTGTCACAATATGTACGATTTATAAGGGGTCAATACACTGACTTAATCAACTCAAAAAAGATTGAACAATATTCAGGTTTACTTTCTACTTACTATTGGATGTTGCAAGATTATGAATCCTACAAGCTGACTTTAATGAATCAGATTAGTAAAGTAAATCCAAACAACCCTTGGCAATATTGCTATGACCTTAAACAACTTCAAAGTTCACTCTGCAATTATTACAATGTAAAGGGCTTGAACAAAGAAGACAATGCAATTGAGTATCTCTATAATCTTATCAGCTCAACATTCTTTGATGTGGCTGGAGAGTTAATGATGTATGATTATAATTTCACTGGTTATCATTCTCATCTTCGTTTCGGTAGCGAATTGAAATTTTACAATCCTGATAGATTAATTCCTTTAAGCGAATCAATTGAAGGATGGTTTGACGATGATTCAGATAATGACAGCATTTGTTTAAAAACATTGAAGTGTTCAATGCCGACAGAGCAAGTTATTAAGTTGATTAAAGAAAAAATATTTTCTGACTTTCCTAAACAACTTGGTTTTAGCATTGACATACTTAGCAAAAAATATAGTGACACTTCTTCTTTTGCTCTTTCATTTTTCAGTAAAGAAGATTACAATGACATTCTTTTGCTTACTGACAAAATCAAAGATTGGCGAATTCAAATTGCAGGTAAGACAGTTAGTATTGCCACGGACGAAACAAATAATATTCTGAAACAACTTTACAAAAACTAATGACGAAACTTCTATCAACCATTCGTGCGAACTTCAAACAGTCGTGCCTTGAACGAGCAGTAGAGTATGCGCATAACAGCTAAGGCTTCGTTGCGTCCGGAGGACGCACAATGAAGGCCATGTTGCACGGAACCACTAGTGTGTGAGGAGAAATAAGATTATGGGGATTGCGTCTTGTTTATTAGAGATGCATTTGTTTTTTTTAGAAGAATTGCACTTTAAGAATGCAAAATTTATTTTATTTTTTAAATTGTTTGATAAATTTCAAAACAAATTCTATTTTTTTCTCACCTATTTTTTGATTTAAGCAATGCACGGCCATACCGCATTGTGCAATAAAAATTAATTCAATTTTATCTTTTGTAAAAAAAGTTTTCCAATATCTTTCCATTTTGTTGGTGGTCCCCGTTGATATAACACCAGTGACCATTTCACAATCTCGCTTTAAAAATCAATTTAATTTTCTAGCATTAAATATGGATTCATTAAACGCTATTACATCATAGGTGTTTTATTGAAGTAAGGATTAAAAAAAAGGGTAGTGTTGTTATGGGTCGTGTAATAATGCTGTTTCGGTTTTTGATTTATTCTGCAAAAAAATAAGTTAAAAGAGAACGGAATAAACACATCTACAAAGCAAACAATGTTTTCATCTTTTATCATTAACTACATGGCAGAGAAGGTTAGTTGATCGTAGATATTTCAGTTTACAAAAGACATTTAATTATTATTTATCACAAATGAAAGTTTCATTTATTAATTTTTAGTAAGTATTTGTATAATGACTAAAATCCGTACACGAAATAGATTAACTACAAAGAACAAGAATCCAAGCCTTTAAAATATAGAAGAGACCTACCAACACAAATAAAATTATAGCGAAAAAACATTACTTTTGCGACATAAATTAGATCTAACCGCTTGAAAAAATTTGGTTGCATTGCATTTCTTTTAATCATTCTGATGCAGTCAGGTGGATTGCTATTGATTTACAAAATACAACAAAGCTGTGTGCAGATTGAAATGTTGCAGGAAATAAAAAGTAAAGAGATAAAATTTCAAAAATTAACCCTTACACTTTCCGAATTTCAAAAATGCAAAATTAATTCAAACGAACTTTCTTTGAATGAAAAAATGTATGATTATACATCAGCAGTTGTTACAGGCAATACCGTTCATCTTCTTGTAGTCAACGACATTAAAGAGGAAGGTATCTTGGAAAAAATTAAAGTGGTCACGCATAATTCTAGGCAACAAAACAATCAATTACCAAATCAAATCTCAAAATTTTTAACGCTTACTTATATTTTTCCAACCGTTGAGAAACAATTTTACTTTCAAGAACAACAAAATATTTTTCTACCTTATAGTGTAAATATCGTTTCATTCACAAGCGATATTTTATCTCCCCCACCAGAGTTAGTTTAACACAATCCATTTTTTAAACGTTGCTGATGTTGCACCATTAATTGGTGTGCGTTCCTAATTCCTATATTACTGTATAAAAATAAAAAAATGAAACTTATAAAAATTAAGTTACTAGTAGTGTTGATAGTATTTTCTCAATCCATTTTCGCTCAAAATTCTTTGAGTGGAAAAATTACCGATAATGTAACTCACGTATCAATAAATAATGCCTTTGTTTATATTCCTGATTTAAAATTGGGAGCCAATACAAATGCAGAAGGAAATTATACTATAAAAAATATTCCTAATGGAACATACCTAGCAGTAGCAAGTCTTATTGGTTATACTTCTCAAACAAAAGAAATAACACTTAAAGAAACAGCCACTTCAGATTTTACTTTAGAGCAATCTACATCCGAATTAAAAGAAGTAATTGTAACAGGCGTTTCTTCTGCCACCGAGTTACAGAGCAATCCTATTCCTGTGAGTGTAGTTACATATAGTGATTTACTCCAAAATAGCGCAACAAATATTATTGATGCAATTTCTATTTCTCCAGGCGTGTCACAAATTACAGTTGGTGCAAGTATTTCAAAACCTATCATTCGTGGATTAGGATACAATCGTGTTATCACAATGAATGATGGTGTGCGTCAAGAAGGGCAACAATGGTTTGATGAATTTGGTGAAGAGATTGACGAATACTCCGTAAACAAAGTTGAAATATTAAAAGGACCAGCAAGTTTAAGTTATGGTTCGGATGCAATGGCAGGTGTAATAAATATGTTAGATGCACCATCATTACCTGAGGGAAAAATTAAAGGAAATATTTTAGCAAACTACCAAACCAATAACGGATTGATTGCAGAATCTTTTAATCTCGCAGGAAATCAAAAGGGATTTATTTGGGATGTTCGATACAGCAATAAAATGGCGCATGATTACAAAAATAAATATGATGGCTACGTTTGCAATTCAGCGTATTCTGAAAGTAATTTCAAAGCGTTAATTGGCATCAATCAAAAGTGGGGCTTTTCACACTTAACACTTTCTTCTTTTGATATGAAATTAGGAATTATAGAAGGCATCCGTGATAGTGCAACGGGAATGTTCTTACAACATTTTCTTATTGATGGACCCGATGATAGCTTAGGTATCGCACCTGAAAAGAGTTTTAAAAAGTATAATAATTTCCCAGTTATTCATCAACACATTCGTCATTACAAAGCTGTGTTAGATAATAGTTTTGCAATAAGTAATGGGCGGTTAAATTTGCTTTTAGGATTTCAACAAAACCTTCGTCAGGAAGCAAATGATTTAACGCAAGGAGATGTTTACAATAATTTTTTTCACCTCAATACAATTAATTATGATGCACGATTTATCTTCCCCGAAAAAAATCATTTAGAAAGGTCATTTGGTGTAAATGGAATGCAACAAAGTTCTATCAATAAAGGAACCGCCTTTGTAATTCCCGAATACAATATTTTTGATATTGGGTTGTTTGTTTTCGCTAAAAAAATGTTTAATAAGTTTTCAATTAGCGGTGGCTTACGTAATGATTCCAGAATGTTAAAAGGAAAGGAATTATTGGTAGATTCTACGGGAGCTAGGTTGCCTGGCAATCAAGTAGGAGCATTAGCAGCTTTTACTCCATATACTTCCAACTTTTCAGGACTATCGGGCAGCATAGGTGCCACTTATGATTTCAATGAACGTGTTTACGGAAAAATAAATATAGCAAGAGGCTACCGAGCACCAACGGCAGCTGAAAGTGGAGCAAATGGTATTCACGACGGCACTCCCTTTTACGAAATCGGGGATCATAGTCTCAAAGCAGAAAACAGTTTACAACTTGATGCAACAATTGGTATAAACTCTAAAGATGTTTTAGCAGAACTAACAGGTTTCATAAATAATATTGACAATTATATTTTTGCAGAAAAACTAGTAAGTGTATTTGGCGGAGATTCCCTTAGAGACGATCCAGCACTTGCATTAGCAGAAGGACCCGCTTTCAAATATGTACAAGGAAACGCACTACTTTCTGGAGGTGAATTTGTTTTAAATATTCATCCTCACTCCATCAAATGGTTGCAATTTGATAATAGTTTGTCATTGGTAAATGCTATTCAAAAAAATCAACCCGATTCTACCAAATATTTACCCTATACTCCACCTGCTAAATATAGAACAGAATTAAAATTTGTTTGCACTAAAGGCAAGACAATAAAAAATGGATATGTAAAAGTAGGTTTAGATTATTATTTTCAGCAGGATAAAATTTATTATAAATACGGGAACGAAACTGTTACACCTTCATATTCTTTATTAAATGTTGGTATAGGTGGAGATATTTGCATTCATGATAAAACACTATTTTCAATTTATGTAAATGCATCAAACCTTGCCGATGTTGCTTATCAAAGTAGTATGAGTCGTTTAAAATATGCCGACACCAATAATGCAACAGGACGAGTAGGCGTTTATAATATGGGACGAAACATCAGTTTTAAACTTCTTATCCCTATTGATATTAAAAAGTAAGATTATTTCTTCACATAGTTTAGTTTTAAAGGCAGTCATAAAATGACTGCCTTTTTTATGTTAACATTCACAAACTTTTTTCTACAATGGTTTGGTGAAATAAAATTTCTTGACGCTAATTGTAATTTCGAGTTTAAATAAAGCTTGACGTTCCTTTGCTACTAATCGAATTTTTTAAACTAATTTGATGTCGTTAAAATATTTAGGTTAATAACAATCTAGTTCTTTTTAATTTGAATACCGGTTGTTATTTTATTGCCATCAGTACTAATAATTGAAACCTTCGAAATTTTAAATTAATATTGTATTTGCAATTAATTTAGAATGGGAAAGAAACGAGATGCCGCATTAGGTTTTATTTTTATTACACTACTCATTGATGTAACTGGATTTGGTATTATCATTCCAGTAATGCCGAAGCTAATCAGCGAACTTATTGGAGGTTCATTAAGTGATGCATCACGATATGGTGGATGGATGATGTTTGCATATTCTATTACACAATTTTTATTCGCACCGATACTTGGAAATTTAAGTGATCGATATGGAAGAAGACCAGTCTTGTTAGCATCACTTTTAGGATTCGGAATCGATTATTTATTTCTTGCAGTAGCGCCTACCATCGGTTGGTTATTTGTTGGAAGAATAATAGCGGGAATCACTGGAGCAAGTTTTACAACTGCGCAAGCTTATATTGCAGATGTTAGTACGCCAGAAAAGCGCGCACAAAATTTTGGATTGGTAGGTGCAGCATTTGGTGTTGGATTTATTATTGGACCCGTGATAGGAGGATTATTAGGACAGTATGGCGCACGAATACCATTTTATGCAGCAGCAGTTTTAGCATTGTTAAATTGGCTTTACGGATATTTTATTTTACCTGAATCATTAAAGCCAGAGAACAGAAGAAAATTCGAATGGAAGCGAGCTAGTCCTATTGGATCGTTGATGCAATTAAATAAATATCCATTGGTAGCAGGATTGATGGGCTCATTTGTTTGCGTATATCTTGCGGCTCATTCGGTGCAAAGCACATGGACTTATTACACCATGTTAAAATTCAAATGGGATGAAAGAATGGTTGGTTACTCTTTAGGTGCAGTGGGATTATTAGTCGGAATTGTTCAAGGTGTTTTAATTCGTGTGATCAATCCTAAGATAGGTCCGAAGCGATCGGTTTATTTTGGGATGGTATTGTATGTTATAGGCTTATTACTATTTGCTTTTGCATCACAAGGATGGATGATGTTTGCATTCTTAATTCCTTATTGCTTGGGAGGAATCGCAGGACCATCATTGCAGAGTATTATATCTAATCAAGTACCTGCAAATGAACAAGGAGAATTGCAAGGAGGATTAACAAGTTTAATAAGTATAACATCGATTATTGGTCCTCCCTTAATGACGAATTTATTTGCTTATTTCACAGGATCAAAAGCACCATTTTATTTCCCTGGAGCACCGTTTTTGATGGGAGCAATTTTCTGCTTATTGAGCTTACTGTTGGCGTTAAAATCGTTATCAGTTTTAGGTCGACATTCAACAATACAAACGACATCTAAATCTTAAAAAACCTTTTTAAATAACATTACTATAAAAATTTTCTTTCTCAGAAACTTGCGGCTTAATAGTTTTGCTAATGAGCGGCAATGCTAATTTACGCTTAATAGTATGCTTATTTAAAGTGAAGCGAAAATCTGCGCCATTATTAATTTCCGATTCTACCCATATACGTCCACCAAAGTCCTCTACAATTTTTTTAGCAATCGACAATCCCACACCAATAGATTCCACATCATCACGACGATTTAACGTTTGAAAAATTATAAATACTTTTTCGTGATAACGTTTCTCAATACCAGGACCATTATCTTTTACAGAGAAGAGCCAATAGTCATCCGTTTCTTCTGAAGTTATTTTAATGTTTATTGCTTCTTTATCATTAAATCGAATTGCATTCTCTATCAAATTTTCAAAAACAATTTGAAGTTTTTTAGGAGCAGCAACAACCTTTGGTAAACTTTTATCGAATTCAAGTTTAATAGAAATATTGTTTGCGTAGCGAGGTAAAATAGTATTCAATAAGTTGAAAATATTTACGAATTGAAAATTTTCTTTGCTGCGTTCAACTTTAGAATACTCAAGTAATGCGTTAAGTAAGAGTTCCATTCTTTCCACTCTATTTTTTATAGTGTTAAAATTAGTACTTACTTCTTCATCAAATAAGTGTCCTGCTTCGTCTTCAATAATTCCGGTAAGATTACCTATTGCTCGTAACGGAGCCTTTAAATCATGAGAAGCAATTGAGGCAAACTTTTCTAATTCTGCATTCTTTTTTTCTAACGAATTTGCATAATCATTTAATAAATTATTTTTTTCTTCAACTAAAATATAATTTTTTTCTAATAATTTTTTTGATTTTTCCAATCTTTCGATAACGACATTTTTTCTACTTTGTAAATAATTGCCTTGCGATGCAATTAAGAATGTTGTTAAAATTGCGTTGATCAAAAAATCCTCATTTATCAACTCAATATTCTCTTTAAATAAACTAAACGAAGTCCAATTGGTATATTTACTTATCAAGAACAAATAGATAACATGAATTATAGTAGCAGCACTAAACCAAAGACCACCTTTTTTCCCCAATAGCATAAAGGCGTAAAGAATTATCGTGGAGAAATACAAAGTTCCACCTGTTCTAATTCCGCCACAGCTATACGATAGTAAATGCAATAAGAGGAACGCCGAGAGAAGCATTATGATGTATGATCTCCTCAAATTTTCTACTTTATTAACGGAGAAAAAATTAATTAGCATCACCGACGCCAATATCAAAATGAATGAAGGTGTTAGTCCAACGTTTTTTATTGTTAGTACCATTTTGAAAAACACTCCCAAGCAAACCAGTATTCCTGTGTAGGAGAAAATTCTAAAAAGGACAAACTGTTGCATGGACACTACTTCATCTTCAGGTATCTGACGGTAAAGAGAAATCCTTGATAATCGTTCAAATAAACGTTTCATAAAATTAAATGTGATTCGTTTTACGGAAAACTAAGTGTATAGTTACAACCAATCATGAAGCCTAAAAGTGCGAGATAAACAATCAATAAAAGGCGTTTATAGACAATATCTGCCAGTATGTCGAATTGCTGATGCATTAAGAAGAAAAATTATTTATTATTGTTTAGATAAAACTAAACAAATGCGAGCGTTAAAAACCAAATTGATATTTCTTTTCTTCATTGGATGTGTCATATCGTTAAACGCACAAAAGCTACCCGATAATTGGTATAACCTAGACCTGAACACCGATAAAGTGATGGGCGTAAGTAGCAACAAAGCGTACGAAACAATTTTGAAAGGAAAGCCATCAAGAAAAGTAATTGTTGCTGTTATTGATGGAGGCGTAGAAGTGGACCATCCAGATTTAATAGAACATATTTGGACTAATATAAAAGAGATTCCTAATAATGGTATTGATGATGATAATAATGGATACGTGGATGACATTCATGGTTGGGATTTTATTGGTGGTAAAACAGAAGATGTTGAACACGATAATTTAGAGATCACTAGAATTTATAAAAAATATAAATCAGTGTTTGAAAATAATACCGAAGCCATAAAACAAAATCCCGAACATTATAAATGGTATGTATTGGCGAAGAAAGAATATCTTAAAAAATATGCTGAGATAGAAAAAAAATTAAAGGATCAACAAGAGATACAATCTTGGATGGAAAAAATGCAGGATCAAAATAAAGAAAGAAAAATCACCACTGATGATGTAAATAATTTTCCTGATGGCGATAGTTTATTACAACAATTTAAATTATCACTTTTTAAATCAATAGATAAAGGATTATCTTTTGAAGATGTTAAAAAAAATATTGACTCTCGATGTAAAATTTATAACAATCAATTGAATTATAATTATAACTTGGATTATGATTCACGAAAAATTGTTGGCGATCATTATGATGATAGTTCAGAACGTAATTATGGCAACAATGAAGTAGAGGGCCCAGAGGCGAGTCACGGTACTCATGTTGCGGGAATTATTGGTGCGGTACGAAATAATAATCTAGGTGTAGATGGTGTTGCAGATAGTGTTTCAATTATGGTGTTAAGGGTTGTTCCTGATGGTGACGAACGTGATAAAGACATTGCAAACGCAATTCGTTATGCTGCCGAAAATGGAGCGAGTATTATTAACATGAGTTTTGGAAAATCATTTCCGTATGATAAAAATGCTGTAGATAATGCTGTTCGTTTTGCAGTAAGTAAGGATGTATTATTCATTCACGCTTCAGGTAATGAGAGCTTAAATCTTGATAGTATTGGGAGACGATACCCAAATCCAGATTATGCAAATGGAAAAGGTAGTGCTAAATCAAACTGGATAGTTGTAGGAGCAGTTGCCGCTAGTGGAAATCCTGGTCCATTCTCAAATTATGGAAGGAAAAAAGTGGATGTTTTTGCACCTGGCGTTGCTATTAATTCAACAATACTTGATGGAAAATATGGGAAGAAAAATGGAACGAGTATGGCATGTCCCGTTGTTGCAGGTGTTGCTGCAATGATACGTTCTTATCATCCAGATTTAAGTGCTCGAAAAGTAAAAAAGATTATTCTTAAAACAGTTTATAAACCAACCGAAACTGTTCCACAACCAGGAAATGATAAAGTAAAAATATCGTGGAAAAAACTTTGTAAAACTGCAGGAATTGTAAATGCATACAATGCTTTAAATTCTATTCGTTAATTTTTATTTACACAAAAAAAGTATGAGAATTGTATTGGTCGTTTTGAGTGTAATATTATTTCATTCTGTTAGTGCTCAAACCATTTACATACCACGTGATGTAAAGGATGCTTTTCAACATGAAACACGTTCACTAAATGGTTCTCCTGGAAAAAATTATTGGCAGAATAATGCAAGTTACATCATCAATATTGAAACTACACCTCCATCAAGAATCATTAAAGGCGATGAGCAAATTGTGTATACAAACAATAGTCCTGATACATTAAAAAGTATTGTAGTGAGATTATTTCAAAACCAACACATTGCAAGTGCGCCAAAGGATGATGGAAATGATTCTAGTTATTATACCTCTGGGATTACCATTAAATCATTTTCAATAAATGGAATACAAAAAAAATGGATCGATCCACAATTTAATATTACTGTTAAAGAAATTTTATTGGATAAGCCACTAATGCCACATGCATCTATCAATTTTAATTTTGATTGGACGTATGAAATTTCCACAAATGGTGATAGAGAAGGTATGATAGATTCTTCAACGTATTTCTGTGCGTATTTCTATCCACATATTGCAGTATATGATGATTTTGCAGGATGGAATCGTATTCCGTTTACAGGACGACAAGAATTCTATAATGATTTTTCTGATTATACGTTAAATGTTTCTGTTCCGGAAAAATATATTGTTTGGTCGACAGGAATGTTACAAAATGCAAATCAGTTATTAGAGAAAAAATACATTGATCGTTTAGATGAATCAACAAAAACAGACAGTGTAATTCATATCATCACCAAACAAGATCTCCGAGAAGGAAATATCACGAAAAAAAATGCGCGAAATATTTGGACATGGAAAGCAGATTATATTCCAGATGTTGCATTTGGAATTAGTGATCATTATGTATGGGATGGAACAAGTATTTTAGTTGACTCGTTACGTCCGCGTGTTTATGTACAAGCTGCGTATAATGATACTGCATGGGATTTTCATCACGTAGCAAATGTTACAAGATATACTCTTGATTATTTATCAAATCAATCGCCGGGAGTTCCATATCCATATCCAAAGATGACAGTTATGCAAGGATACGCTGATGAAGAATATCCAATGATGGTGAACGATGCATCTTATGATACCTATCGTGAAATGCAATGGACAACAAATCACGAAGTGATACATACTTACTTTCCATTTTATATGGGAACGAATGAAACACGGGCGGCATTTATGGATGAAGGATGGGCAACATTTTACGAACTTCAAATGCAACTTGCAGAAATGCCTCGAGATACTGCAATAGATATCTTCACAAATTTTAGATTAAAAGGTTATACAAAAAATAAATCCCCAGAAGTGGCGATGCCAATTACAAGTCCATCGTACATGCTTACCGGTAGATCTTACAGTTATAATTCCTATAGTAAACCTGCATTAGCATATTTAGCATTGAAGGAGTTGTTGGGCGATGAAATGTTTAAAAAAGGATTGCAATATTATATGAAAATGTGGAATGGCAAACATCCTTTGCCGAATGATTTTTTTAATTGTGTTAATACAGCAACAGGACAGAATTTAGATTGGTTTTGGAATAATTGGTTTTACTCAAATAATTATATTGATGTTGGAATTAGTTCTGTAAAAGCAACGGATAAGAAATATTATATTACACTCAATAATGTTGGTGGATTTAGTGTGCCCATTGATTTAAAAGTAAATTATGCAGATGGAACGAATGAGATTATTCATAAGTCGCCAGCTATTTGGAAATTGAATTCAAAGAAAACAAGCATTCAATTTATTGCAAAAAATAAAATAAAATCATTGAATTTAGTAGAAGAGATATTTTTGGATTCAGATACGACGAATGATTCTTGGAAACCATTAAGTGAGAAATAGTATTTTATTCTTAGTCGAAAAGTTTAAATTTGAATATGTGCTAACAAATTTCTTTATTTATTGTTACTTTTATACCAACAATAAAATTTAAATTTAAGAGGTATGTTACATTTACCATTAAATATCATTCAATCGTGGTCTAGATTTTATCGGGGCAATTTCGTGAATTGTTTGAGTGGATTTAAATCGGTTAGTTTGATAGGAACGATTAATAAAGAAGGCGACACGAATTTATCTGTATTTAGCAATATTGTTCATTTGGGCGCTGATCCGGCATTGATAGGATTCATTAATCGTCCGCGAGAAGCAGCTCCTCATACGTTAGCTAATATTGAAAGCATTGGTTGGTTTACGATTAATCATATTCATCAAGAAATTATAGAACATGCTCATCAAACAAGTGCAAAGTATAATGAAGGTGAAAGCGAATTCGCAGCTGTTGGATTAACGCCTGAATGGCATGCGGAAATTCCAGTACCTTACGTGAAAGAGAGCTTAGTGAAATACGCATTGCAATTAGTGGAAGTTGTTCCGATAAAACATAACAATACTTTTTTAGTGATAGGTGCTTTAAAAGAAGCATGGATTGATGATTCTATTTTAGAAGAGGATGGTTTTCTCTCATTAGAACGAGCAGGAAGCATTACTTCATTAGGTGTTGATGGATATTATGAAACTAAACGATTGGTGCGATATGCTTATGCAAAGCCCGACAGCGCACCTCGCGAAATACCTTAGGAAGAGATCGCTCTTGAATTTATATTTCCTATTTTTGAAGTATGAAAATAATCATCGGCTCTGACCACGCAGGATTTGAAATGAAAGAAATGCTAAAAAGTTTTCTTGAAAAATCTGGGCATTCAATTTTAGATAAAGGAACATACAGTTTAGAAAGTACCGACTATCCCGATTATGCACATGCCGTTGCAACAGCTGTAGAAAATGCAAAAGACACACTTGGAATTTTATTATGTGGAAGTGCAAATGGCGTTTGTATCACAGCAAATAAACATCAAGGAATTCGTGCTGCATTATGCTGGACAGAAGAAGTTGCTCATTTAGCAAAAGCACATAATGATGCAAATATAATTGGGATTCCCGCTCGTTTTGTTAGTAATGAATTAGCACAAAAAATGGTTACAATATTTTTAGCTACTCCATTTGAAGGTGGTCGACATTTGAGGAGAGTTGAGAAAATTGCTTGTGGCCAAGGTGAATAATCTTGAACAGGATTAGGATATTGTTGTTTTGAACAGGATTAGGATCTTGCTGTTTTGAACAGGATTAAAGGGATTTTTAGGATTGACAGGATTAGGATATTGTTGTTTTGAACAGGATTAAAAGGATTTTTAGGATTAACAGGATTAGGTTATTGTTGTCATTATTAGGATTAGGATATTGTTGTTTTGAACAGGATTAAAAGGATTTTTAGGATTAACAGGATTGATAGGATTTAGTAATAGTTAAGAAAATAAATATATTTTTTGATAAACAGTTTTTAAATACAATTATTATGGAAATTAATGAAATTACGCGTAGGATAATCGGTTGTGCAATGGAGGTGCACAAAATAATTGGTAATGGTTTTCAAGAAGTAATTTATCAGCGAGCATTAGAAGTTGAATTCGCTATTAATGATTTGCATTTCGAACGTGAAAAAGAAATGTCAATTTATTACAAGGAAGTGCTAATTGGTACAAGAAGAGTAGATTTTTTTATTGAGGAATGCGTTATGGTAGAACTTAAAGCGGTAGTAAAAATCGAGGAGGTACATAAAACACAAGCAATAAATTATCTGGAGACCTACAATATTGCAGATGGATTATTACTCAATTTTGGCGGACTTAGTTTAGAGTATAAAAGATTGTATAATAAAAACCTTGCTTCTCCTTACTTAAACGCTAAAAATAAATAATTTTTTCTTTAAAATTTAAATCCTGCAAATCGTGTTCAAGAAAAATCCTGCAAATCATTTTAATCTTTTTAATCCTGTTCAAGAAAAAAAATTCTGCAAATCATTTTAATCCTGCAAATCGTTTTTAATTCTATAAATCGTGTTCAAGATTAATCCTCCAAATCGTGTTCAAGAAAAATTCTGCAAATCATTTTAATCCTGCAAATCGTTTTTAATTCTATAAATCGTGTTCAAGATTAATCCCTTAAATCCTGTTCAAGAAAAACCCTGCAAATCATTTTAATCTTTTTAATCCTGTTCAAGAAAAAAATCCTGCAAATCAATTTTTAATCCTTTGAATCATGTTCAAATTTAAATCCTGCAAATCAATTTTTAATCCCTTAAATCCTGTTCAAGAAAAAAATCCTGCAAATCATTTTTAATCCTTTAAATCCTGTTCAAGAAAAAAAATCCTGCAAATCGTTTTTAATTCTATAAATCCTGTTCAAGAAAAATCCTGCAAATCATTTTAATCTTTTTAATCCTGTTCAAGAAAAAAAATCCTGCAAATCAATTTAATCCTCTAAATCGTGTTCAAGAAAAGTAGCGTTCAAGACACCTAAACAAACTCCAATACTTTTTTTTCCATTTCTCCTATAAGCATAAACCCTGGCATTCTCCATTGAAGTTCACCCTCTTTAAAGATCATTAAAGTGGGTACACTCATCATGCTATAATGTTTTTTTAATTCAGGATGATCATCGATATCAAGTTTAACAATGCTTGCTTTGTTGTTAAGTCTTTGTTCTAATTCAATTAAAATTTCATCAAGGAATTTGCAAGGCTCACACCATGTAGCATAAAAATCGACTAGTACTGGTTTATTGTTTGATACTGCCTTAATAAAAGCGTCAACTGTTAAAGGTCCTGCTAAGTATTCCATTTTACAAAAGTAAGAAGTAAAAACTATTCTGAAGCTGATGCTTGATTTTGAAAGTAATCAAATACAATTTTTGCTTTGGCAACACCCACAACCGCAGAAATCTCATCTAACTTTGCTTCACGAATTCGTTTCACAGAACGAAAGTGTCGCAATAAACTATCACCTGTTGCTTCGCCAATACCTTTAATTTCTGACAACTCTGTTTTGATAACACCTTTACTTCGTTTATTTCGATGATGAGTAATTCCAAATCGATGGACTTCATCTCGTAGCTGTTGAATAATTTTTAAAGTCTCTCCTTTTTTATCGAGGTATAAAGGGATCGAGTCACCAGGAAAATAAATTTCTTCTAGTTTTTTTGCGATACCAATGATACTTATTTTACCTCGTAAATTTAATTTTTCTAAACTCGTTAATGCAGCAGATAATTGTCCTTTGCCACCATCTATTACAATTAGCTGTGGCAATGTTAATCCTTCTTCAATCATTCTATGATAACGTCGATAGATCACTTCTTCCATCGATGCGAAATCATCAGGACCAACAACTGTTTTAATATTAAAATGACGGTAATCACTTTTTGATGCTCGTCCATTTTTAAAAACACTCATGGCAGCTACTGCATAATCACCTTGAAAATTGGAGTTATCAAAACATTCGATATGGTATGGTCTTGCTGGTAATCGTAAATCTTTTTGCATCACATCCATCAACCGATCGATACGATGTTCAGGATTTAATTTATCCGCTTGCTCTAATTTTGCTTTCATAAAAAAACGAGCATTCTTTTCAGATAAATCAAGTAGGTGCTTTTTATCTCCAATTTTTGGAACTGAAAAAGTTACCCAAGGAATTTCAATATCAGGCTCAACAGAAACTAAAAATTCACGTGAGTCACTGTGATAACGTTCACGGAATTCTGCTATGGCTAAGCCTAATAATTCAGCAGGTGACTCATCTAATTTTTTCTTTAATTCTAGAGTGTGCGATTGTATGATTGCACCACTCATTACTTTCATAAAATTAACATAAGCAGAATTACCTTCCTCTATAAAACCATATACATCAACATTATGGATATTAGGATTTACGATGATACTTTTTCCTTTGTATCGTTCAAGAACTTCAATCTTATCTTTATAAACTTGCGCCTCTTCAAATTCAAATTTTACTGCCAACTCTTTCATCTGCGTTTCCAAATGAGTGATGACAGAATTAATATTTCCCTTCAGAATTTCCTTGATACTGATGATAGATTGATTATAATCATCTTGTTGTTGATGTCCTTCACAAGGACCTTTACAATTTCCAATATGATATTCTAAACAAACTCTAAACTTTCGCTTGCTAATATTTTCTTCTGTTAAATTTAAACTACAAGAACGTAGTTTAAAAAGTTGACGAATTAAATCTAATAAAGTATGCATCATTGAAACAGAAGCATACGGACCAAAATAAAACGATCCATCTTTAATATGTCGACGTGTAGAAAAAATGCGAGGATATGGCTCGTTTTTTATTACTATCCAAGGATATGTTTTATCATCTTTTAAAAGTACATTGTATTTGGGTTGATGTTTTTTAATGAGGTTGTTCTCCAGTAACAAAGCATCGTATTCTGTTTCAACAACAATGTATTTTATGTCTGCAATTTGCCGAACCATAATTGTTGTTCGAGCATTGTCATGTGCCTTGCTAAAATAACTGCTTACACGTTTGCGTAAACTCTTTGCCTTTCCAATATAAAGTAATGATCCATCGGCAGCGAAATATTGGTACACACCAGGGCTCTCGGGCATGACTTGCAAAATACCGTCTACATGTAAAGATTTTATCCCCATGATTTAATTTGTGTTGCAACCATGTTAGGAGTTACTAAGCCCATGCATGAACATCCGCTTGGTAACTTTCTACATTTTTCACATGCGTCATCAGCACAAAGGTAAGAAGCATGTGGTCCTAATGGTGCCCATCTTCCAGGATGCATAGGTCGGATTGGTGGAAAAATTCCTAAAGCATGTTTTCCTAATGCAGCAGCAATATGTAAAGGACCCGTACTCGCAGCAATTAATCCATCACAATGATCGATAAATGTAATAAGTTCTGCAAGCGTTAATTTGCCTGTAAGATTTGTTATTTGATTTTGATGAGTTGTTAAAAAATCTTGAATTGCCTCACCTTCTTTTGCGGTACCTGTTATAAAAATTTGAAAGGTATCTGAAGGTAACAATTTTATTAATTCCGAATAATTATTTAAACCCCATTCACGTGCAGAACCTTGGCTGCGAGGATGAAGAATTATTTTTATTTTATTTGTTTGAATTAGTTTAATAATAGTTGATGGAAGTGAAACTTGCGCTTTAAGATAAACACCTTGTTGAATTAATTGTTCAAGTGATTTATTTTTAATTCCTAAAGGCTCAAGTAAACGCAGGTTTAATTGTGATTCATGCAATACACTATTTTTTCTTCCAAGGTTAACTAATTTGTTGCACGTTAGCCAATGAAATATGCGATGTGATGTTCCAATACGAATTTTTATTCCTACTTTTTTTGCAGCCATTGCTAATTCTTTGCGAGTGAAAACATGAATTATCGCGGTAGCATTTAATTTCTTTAGTTGCTCTATTCGTGTTGTGTTGTTCTGATTTAACCAATCATCATAATTAAAAAATGCATCAACGATAGAAGCTGCCTTTATAATTTCTTCGGTATATTTTTTACCAATCCAAGTGATTTTAGCATTTGGATATTTTTCTTTTAAAGCAAATGCTATTGGCAATGATAATATCACATCACCAATTGCATCAGTACGGCTTATTAAAAAGTGTTCAGCCATTATTATCCCAATATTCTTTTAAACGAATTTCTTTTAAGAAAACAGCGTAGGCAGAAATGATTGCGATTACAAATCCATAATAGCCATCACGGAATCCACCTTTAAAAATATAGTCGCGGATAAAACGAAATTTTGGTTTGGTAATGATGCGAATAATGTTCGTTCGTTTTCCTCTCTTAAATAAATCTTCGGATAATATTCGTGTGAAGTTATCAGCTTGTTGAATATGTTCCGTTAATGAATAATATGTATAATGTAAAATATCTCCTTCTAAAGAATGCTGTTTTGCATTTATGGATAATTCAATTTTATCATGCGGATTTATTCCTCCCCACTTCGCTTTCGATTTATTAAACATTCTTATTTTGCGATCTGGATACCATGCACCATGACGAATCCATTTACCGCAGTAATGTGTCATTCGTGACATCTCATAAGCATCTGCTTTCGGTTGAAGCATCTCTTGCTTTATCATCAACTGCAATTTTTCATCGAGTGCTTCATCAGCATCTAATGAAAGAACAAAATCATTTGACGTTTTACTTAAAGCAAAGTTTTTCTGCTCAATATATCCTAAAAATGGTTGAGTGATAAATGTAACATTAAACGTTGAAACGATTTCTTGTGTTTTATCTGTTGAACATGAATCTACAATTACAATTTCATCTGCAATAGCGCGCACACTCTCTAAACAACGACGAATATTTTTTTCTTCGTTTAGAGTAATAATTACTACTGAGAGTTTTGCCATATCGATTAAAGAGCAAAGTAAAAAAAGATATCGGTACAGAGGTCTTGAATGACACGAATAAGCAAAAAAAAACCCTGAAGTGTTAAAGCTTCAGGGTTTTTAAATGGGAAGAAAAGTTTAATGTTGAACGGCAATACGTGAAATAGATTGTTTTCCACCAGCTTGTAAACGAATTAGATAAAGACCAGCATCAATATTTTCTGTTGAAATAATTTGATGATGAACTCCAGAATTTAATTTTTCTTGTTGAGATAACAATTCACGACCGTCTATTGTGATTAATTGAATTGTTACAGTTTCTGATTTTGCTAATTGGAAGCTAATTGTTAAAGGACCATTTGATGGATTAGGCGAAACATTTATTGGAATTTGATTTCCATTTTCGTTGATTCCTGTTGGTCCTGCCATGCGATAAGAATAAACACTATCACAGGTTACATAAGTTCCATTTGGTGTAACTCCCGTTACGCAGATGTAATACCAACCACTATCTGGAAATTGAATTAACGGGTTTGTTCCTGTACCAAACTGAGTTCCATTTACAGACCAAGTATACGTACTTCCTGGGCAAGAATTAATAATCCCAAAATATACTATTCCATTACCAATGAATGATGAATCAGGATAGGAATAGAAAACAGGTACACATTGATTTGCTTGTCCGTTACCAATAACTACTGAATCACAAAAAGAAGATTGACAACCTGTATTATTATTGTAAACAGTTAAACATGCAAGGAATGTTCCTTGTGTAGAATAAGTATGAGAAGGGTTTGCACTTGTTGAAGAAGTGCCATCACCAAATGACCAACTGTAATTGGTGTAATTTCCTGTTGAAGTATTGGTAAAAGCAGCAAGCGTAGTTCCGGGATTTGTAGTGTAAATAAAAGATGCTGCACATGGGCCTGAAACTGGGTTTGTAATTACAGCGCAGTATTGATCAGAACACATTTGTAACGAATCAATAATTGTTAAGCAAGCTGTCCAAGGACCATTGCCAATATATTGGTGAATAGGTAAACTTTGTGTTGAAGATGATCCATCACCAAAAGTCCAATAATAATATAGATTGTTATTAATTATTGTTGGCAAGAAGTATACAAAACCAGCAGAATCATAAGGGGTAAAAGTAGCATTACATAATGCAACATTTCCAACTGCAACTAATTGACAAGTGGTATAAGTACATCCTAAATTAGTTTGAATGGTTAAACAAACAGTGTAACTTCCTGCGCTTGCATAGGTATGTGTAGGACTTGAAGTAGTATTCACATTAGTGCTGTCGCCAAAATTCCATGCATAAGAAATAATAGCTGAATTAGGATTTGTTAAAGAGAAATTAACTTGATTATTAATCATACACAAATACGTAAATTGCGTTTGGCAGGCAGAAATATTTGGCTGATAATTAACAGTATCACAATAAGTATTAGTACAAGAATTTAAAAAAGTCGTAATTGTTAAACACGCAATATAAGTTCCAGGTTGTGGATAAATATGATGTGGTTGATAAGATGTTGATGTAGTTCCATCACCAAAATTCCAAAGAAAGGTTGCTGTATTTGGTGTGCAATAAATTGGGCTTAAAATAACTACACTTCCTGAATCATTAACATAGAATGCAGCATTGCAATTTTGTGTTGATACAACAGTAACAGTTTTACAAGTTTGATCGCTACAACCTGAAGAAGAATCAATCATAGTTAAACAAACAGAGTAATTACCTGCTGTTGAATAAGTATGATTGGGACTCGCACCAGTTGATGTGCTACCATCACCAAATGCCCAATAATAATTGGTAATAATGCCTGATGAACTTGTTGATGAATTACTAAATGTAGCACTCAATCCACTGACAATAGAAGAAAAATTCGCATTACAAGTTGGAAAGGCAGTACCTACTACTAAGGTATCACAAGTTGTCGATTGGCAACCAGAAGTACTGTCGCCAATAGTTAAACAAATAATAAAATTACCAGTTGCATTGTAATTATGATAAGGATTAGTTTGATAAGAGGAAGCACCATCACCAAACGACCAATAGGCATAATTATAATTTGCGCTAGAGGTATTTTGAAAGAAGAAATTTCCCACATTAATTGAGTCGGGGGAAACAGTAAAGCTGGCTTGGCATTGAGCTTTGAGGTCTATACTATTCATTAAACCGAACAGTATCATAATAAGTGTAAATAATTTTGTTTTCATGTTTTGGCTTTTAGTTGATGTCAACGAAGCAAATGTAGGTTCTTGTTACGGTATGATGAAACCTGTTATTAAAAAAAAGTACGTGTTCAGATTTGTCTTTCGACCACTTATCTTTCAAGTAAGCTAAACGATAAGAAGAAAGGGGATTAAATTAATTTTAAGAATAACACATCAAAGTATATGACGATATCAACATCTATTTCAGCTTTTCTGAGAGCCAATTTTGGTAATTGATAATTATTGAATCCGCATCATTATTCTTACTCATCCAATCAATAAAGTTGGTCACTCTTTTTCGCATTTCTGGATGTTTACGTAAGGGTAAATTTTCGGGAAGAGCTTTCATGATTGCTAATAATTCTCGTTCTGTATAATGTCGTTCATCTGCAAGTAGGTCTTTGTAATCTTTTTTTACTTGTGCCATTTTATAATCGAGCACATCGTATTGTTGCAATTCGAAACGCGTGATTAATTCACAAATAGAAATTTTGAAACGTAAGGAACGATCAGCAGTTTTGTATCCATCAAGTAAATAAAGGCGCGTGAAATTTTTAATCGACTCTTTAAATTCTTTCACATCAAAACGGAGTACTGCAAGATTGAGGTATACAAACAAATGATAAAAGGAATTCGATTTAATTTTAAGATTATCTTTTAGATCTTCTAAAATTTCAATTGCTTTTAATGGATCTATAATCGAATAATTTATAACAAGTGCGTTGTAATAGAAAAACATATATTTATCTTGTAACATTTGATGATGTTCTTCCATTGCAATTTTTAATCTCTCCGCCCATTGTAAACTTTGTTTTAGTTTTTTATTTTTAAATAAAGTATTAACAATATACGTAAGCATTTGCAACTTCGTATCATGGTTATTTCTGTTGAATAAATTATCACGTTCAAACTCTTTAAATGTTCGTAAAAGATATTGCTCCATAGAGCGATATTCGTGCTTTTGTAGCAGTACCTGAATAACAGATTGATAAATTCTAAAACGTAGAAAAGGAGAATTTTTTAGGTCACGATCTTTAATAAAATCATCCGTACTTTTTTTAAGAAGATCTAACAATGGATTTTTATCTGTCGAAAAATTTTGCGTTGTTTTTAATCTGTAAGTAACCACTGCAAGTAAATCATCAATTGCTCTTAGTTCTTCTTGTTGCTTACGATTTTGTCGCCGCTTTTCAATATAGGATTCGGGATCTATATTTAATGATTCATGCGATAAGCGAATATATTCACCATAAATAATATCCAGCAACTCGAAGTTCTCCATACTATGTGCTGCTCTTTCTGCGCGCCGCAAATAATATTTTGCTTCTTGTAATTGATTTCTGCTTGAAAAATATCGGTACAATCCAAGCATATTACATGTTTGAATAAATTCATCATCTTCATAATGTAAAACGGTAAGTGCTTTATTTAAATCGCTAAGTAAACGATTCCGTAATCGATACCAAGCATTCTTTTCTGTACCAGGATAAAGTTTTTTTTGCAAAACGGAATCTCCCACTTCTCCCTTTTGTTTTCTCAAGGCATCAAATAAGGTAATATCCTTTCGATCATTAGCGTGCTGAGTTCTGCCAGCAAAGAGCTTATAAAAACGAATTTGTTCTTTATTAAGGCCTTTAATTAAAAGCTGAAGATGATCCATAATATTTGCTTTTTAAAGTTACCTCAATAGTAGGAACAAATATTAACTTTGGAAGCGTAAGAATAATAAAAAATCCATTTCCAAAAGTTTAAGTGTATTATTAAATTTGGGTTCCGAAACAATACAGCCCCTATGAAATGCTTCCTTAAGTTCATCTTTCTGTCGACTATTTTATTTCTTTCTCAAGGAGAGATAAAAGCTCAGTCAGCGGCACATCTTACCATCCAAACATTAATCAATTATCCTGATACTGCATATGCTGGATTAACGGTTCAGCCAACTATCATAGTTACCAATACGGGAAATGCGCCGTTTCAAGGTGTGATAAATATTGGGTTGAGTGTAGATTCTAACAGTTTTCAGTACCTCTATTCGAATAACAATGTAGTAATATTAGTTCCTGGCGATACCGTTTCGTTTACAGGCGGACCGGCGGGAAGTACTAGTTATACTTTCGATTCATCGTTTTATCGTGTTGGAAATAATGTGGTAGTAGTTTGGCCGGTTACAACAGCCTTCGTAGCAGTTGACACACTTCACACCAGTGTTTACTTTACGATAAATATGATTCAAGGTGTTCAGGAGAAAGAAGGAATTGAAGGGTTAGTCTTTTATCCAAATCCAGTAAGAGATTATTTAAAACTTTATGCCCCTCGAACATTGCTTGAGTACGTAAGAATAATGGACATTTCTGGCAGATTGATTTTATCAAAAGACATCCGTAAGGAAAATGAAACAAGGATTCCAATAGAGGCAATTCAGCCCGGAGTTTATCTTTTAGAAGTTGATGGCGCAAATAATACAAGGACTTTTCTCCGATTTGTCAAAGTAAACGATTGATGTATTAAATTAGTCGCGGAATTAAGAGGAAATGAAATTCTCTTTTTCACAGAGGCGGTTCTGGTCACACACAGAAGAACCGCCTCTTTATTTTTTTGGAAGGCGTTAAAAGCGGTACATCATGGATGAGCAAGGAATAATTCTTAAAACTATTGAATTTGTAAAGCGAGAATTACACAATGCAGAAGGTGGCCATGATTGGTGGCATATTCAACGAGTTTGGTATAATGCAAAGAAGATTTCGGAAAAGGAAATGGTTAATATTTTTATCGTTGAACTTGCTGCACTTTTACACGATATCGCAGATTCTAAATTTCATAATGGTGATGAAGAAGTTGGTCCTGCCAAGGCGCGTGAGTTTTTAATACACCAAAATGTCGATGCAATAATTATTGATCATGTTGAAAAAATCATTCGCAATATTTCATTCAAGGGAGGAAATACAATTAGCGACTTTCAATCGTTAGAATTAGATGTTGTACAAGATGCTGATCGTTTAGATGCTTTAGGTGCGATTGGAATTGCGCGAACATTTAATTATGGTGGATTTAAAAATAGAGAAATTTATAATCCCGAAATTAAACCCAATTTACAACTCTCGAAGGAAGCGTATAAAAATAGTTCAGCACCAACACTCAATCATTTTTATGAAAAATTACTTTTACTGAAAGATAAAATGAATACTACTACAGGAAAAAAGTTAGCAGCACAACGCCACCTTTTTATGGAAGAATATTTGGAACAGTTTTATGCAGAATGGAACGGCGATAAATAATCATGTTTAAATATTTTGGATTAATAAAGATGTATGTATTAATGAATTTTGTAATAGGAAATATTCTTAACGCTTCTTTATGTTTTTAAAGTTAAAGAATCCGCATTTCAAACGGGTTGGTTTGTTGAATCCATATTAACGGAGTTGTTTATTTTATTCATCATTCGGACGCATAACAATTTCTTTAAAAGCAGACCGGGAAAATATCTATTCATCTTAAGTTTTTTAGGCTTGATAGTTACCCTTACGCTACCTTATGTTCCATTCGCTCATGATATCGGATTAGCACCTTTCCCAATTTTAAATCTTGGTGCTATGTTATTAATAGTGGCTGTATATATCATTACTGCTGATTTATTAAAGGTTTGGTTTTTTAAAAAGTATCGAAGTGCGTAAAATGCAATTTCAATAATAATAATCTTTTTTGATTACTGAGATTCTGTTTTAAACGAAATTACACCCAGTCATCAATGAGTTTAGCGCCATTTCGGGTTGCTAAATGAGGCAGTGGAATCATGAGTTTAAAAATCATCAAAATACCTATTTTGGTGAACATATTCACCAAAAACACGTATATTCGGTGAATACAATCACCAAAATCATGATTTCACGTATAATTGAGCCTAAGATTCTCGCCAAACTAGGCAAAGGAAAAGCGATAATAATTATTGGTTCGAGGCAAGTAGGAAAAACAACACTTATAAAAGGCATCATCAATAACAAGGAGCATTTGTTTTTAGATGGT
>JAYVOC010000155.1:0-2792 GCA_043758125.1 Bacteroidota bacterium
CGTACTTTGAAATACAGAAATGTTATTTTCTTGATATACAACTTTGCCTTGTAAATCATAAATTAAAATAGCACTTACTTGTTTTGGTAAATTGTTTAAGGTTAAAATATCTTTTGCTGGATTTGGATAAACTAATACGGATTGAGAAACTGTTTCTTTGAGTTGAGCTTTACGAAGGGAAGATGTTAGTATTCCAAATAATCTTAATTAAAAGAGGCTGCCTCACATTGTGAGACAGCCTCTGAAAAATGGTTATACTTTTCTTAAATCCTTATTCAATAATTACTTTCAATTGTTTTTGAACTTCTCCAACTTGAATTTGTAGCAGATAAATTCCAGCGCTGAGATCTCTAACATTTAATTCATAATGGTTAGAACCAAATTTAGATTTAAGTGAATTTTTGATAACAACACGTTCTGTTGCATCGAGCATTTTCAACTCGCAATCTTGATCTTTTTCACTGTTGAAAGTTATGTTTAGTATTTCATTTGCTGGATTCGGATAAACGTTAAGATTCGTTTCGTATTCGCTTGAACCAATTCGAGGACATGAAACAATTTGAATTAAATCAAGCACACGCGCATTTGAAATTCCGCAAGCATTGGAAGCCTTAACAGTTATTGTTTGATTTGCTGCAGGTACTGTCGCTGCCTTAAGTGTAAGAGTTTTTGTACCCTGTCCACTAAAATAGCTGAATCCTCGCGTCCATGTCCATGTATATGTTGATGTACCAGAGATAGTAGGAATTGAATACACTGCATTCGTTCCACTACAAACAGATAACGGTCCTGAGATTATTGTTGGGAAACCAGGAGCTCCAATTACTGAAGCACTTCTTGTTGTTCCCGGTCCGCAATTATTTATAGCAACTACTGTGATTAAACCACCACTAAAGTTAGTAGCGAAATTTACAGTAATTCCAGAACCAGTGTTTGATGTTATGGTTGCTCCAGATGGTACTGTCCATGAATAGCTATTCGCTCCTGTAATAGGATTTGTAATTGAATAGCTTGCTCCAGTAACGCCACATAAACCTGTGAATACTTGTCCGCTAATTCCAGTTGGTGCTGGAAGAATATTTGTAGATACAAATCTTGATCTCGTGCTACTAGTTCCACAAGCATTTTTAGATGCTACTGTTATAATGCCCGATACAAATCCTGCAGGATATAATACAGTTATGATATTCGAATTACTTGCACCAATAGGCGTTACACCCGGAGGTAAAGTCCATACATAATATGTTGCACGATTTACTCCTGCAACGGAATAAATGCCGATGTCACCTGGACAAGCTTTATCAGGACCGGAAACTGATCCCGGAGTTACAGGAGCAACAACGTTCAGATCAATTGCGGCACATGATGTTTGTATTCCGCAACCAGTATTTACTTCAACACATAATTGTCCTGAAATTCCATTTGCATTTATTGCTGTTCCAGTCCACGAACCTGTAATTGCATTTGTAGATTGTCCCGCAGTGATAGTCATTCCTGATGGTGCAGTCCAATGATACGATGCATTTGCAACAGCTGTAATTGAATACGGACTTGAACTAGAAACTGATGTTAAGCAACCTGTTATTTTAGTTCCCGTTACAGTGCCAATTACTATTGGAGGTGGCTCTGTAATGATTGCTGTATTGAAGTGATTACATCCGTTTTGATCTATCACAGTTACAGTATACGATCCTTTTACTAAATGATCAATTGTTGTAGATGTGGATCCAGTGCTCCATTGATAAACATAAGGTGTTGTACCACCACTTACAACTGCAGTTACTGAACCATCATTAAAGCCAGCGCATGAAACATTAGTAGTAGGATTAAATGTTATGTTGATTGATCGAATACATTGCTTCAATGAGATATCATCAATACCATAATCATTTCCTGTAGCACCAAAGTTTGTTTGATTTATTTTTAACGATGATCCTGTAATACCAGATATTACAGCTTGATATTTTGTCCAACCATTCGTTAATGAAACACCTTGAAGTGATAAGATCACATTTGCATTTACTGTAACATCTAAATTTGGTCGCTGCGTATTTCCAACTGTTGAAACAGCGGGGTGAACCCAGAAGCTGAACACATAATTTTGCGTATTGAGTATGGTAATATTTTGCTGCCAAATCGTTTTTGGTGCAACAGCATGCCCATCAACAATCATAAAATTATTTCCTGTTGGCAAACTTGTAGATGTAATGCTAAGATTCGAAGCACATTTGTTAATTGCATTTGTGCTGATACAATACGTACCAGGATTACAAATACAGGACGAAACAAGTTGTGAAATGAAACTTACACTTGTTCCTTCAAATCCACCACCTTGAACTAACTCTGGCCCAGGATTAAAACATGGTCCGCATCCACAAGAAATAACATTTAATGTATTAGTAGCTACACCCTGACATCCGTTGCTATCAGTATAGTAATAGTAGATGGTATGTATTCCTAATGTTGTTGGATGGAAATAATTTCCTACTACATCGTTACCTGCAAAATATCCTGATCCACCTCCAGAAAGAATTGGAGTCCATGGTGTAGTATTCACATTAAAGATATTCGATACATCGAGATAGAATGGAGCAGAATTCTGACAAATACTCAAGAAACCAATTTGCCAAACTGGATGAGGTGCAGCATGTACCGTCACACAAACAGTATCGGTATAACAACACGTAGGAGTGATACAACATGTCACGATGTAACAAGTAGATTGCTGAGGAATTACGTCGATAGTTTGTCCTTGTCCAACTAAGATTGGTCCTTCTTGCGTAAGCTGGAAC
>JAYVOC010000156.1:0-2389 GCA_043758125.1 Bacteroidota bacterium
CGGTAACGATCAGTAATTTTATTTCTAGCTACTCTAAATAGCCAAGCAGCCATTTGTTCAATAGGTTGCAAAACTCTATAGCTTGCTGTTAGTTCATAAAAAACATCTTGTAAAATATCTTCGGCATCGGCGGTTTCTCGGACTCGGACTCGAATGAAATCATATAGTTTTTTTCTATAAGCGGAAACAGCGTTGAGGATAGTTTCATCCTGTTGCGTCATAGGAATTGGGGCGGTGGTTATTGCAGATCTCATGCAAGGTTATTAACGATTAGCTTAGATTCCTATTTTAATTAGAAAGAATTTTAATTTTATTTAAAAGCTTGATCAACCTTTTATTCTATCACAAAGGCATTTTTTCTAACTTCGCAACCCAGAATTATTCAATTATTATTGATCTGATAAAGCTATGGCGCAAGTTGAATTGAAGATGCCCAAAATGGGTGAAAGTGTACATGAAGCAACGATTATCCGTTGGTTAAAGAATGAAGGTGAGAATATCGATGCAGATGAATCTGTACTTGAAATTGCTACCGACAAAGTAGATTCTGAAGTGCCTTCTACTGCTGCAGGTGTACTTATTAAGCGACTATTTAACGAAGGCGATGTAGTTCAAGTAGGAACAGCGATTGCAATTATTGGTTCTGCCGCTGATGCAAACTCGTCACTATCCGCATCTAATAGTTCGGAAATTATTACTCCCGTGATTAATCCGGTTTTAGCTACGCCAGTATCTTCTCAAAAACAACAACAAATTAACAATACTGTTGTATCAACCGAAGGAAGATTTTATTCTCCTTTGGTTAGAACAATTGCAGCTGCAGAAGGAGTTTCACAAAATATTTTAGATAGCATACCAGGAACAGGAGCTGAAGGACGTGTAACCAAAAAAGATATCCTTTCTTTTATAGAATCTGGAAAAAATTACAAAATAAACGCCGCGCCTCTTGTAGAGACATCTGGGGTTAATACGCCAAAAGCAACTTCGACCCAAAATGCTAATTCTTCAAATATTCCCACATCTTCTATTTCGGGTGACTTTGAAATTGTAGAAATGGATCGTATGCGTAAACTTATTGCCGATCACATGGTAATGAGTAAACATACATCTCCACATGTTACGTCATTTGTAGAAGCAGATGTAACGAATTTAGTAATGTGGAGAGAAAAAATCAAACAAGTATTTGAGAAAAGAGAAGGAGAAAAGATAACCTATACACCTGTTTTCATTGAAGCTGTTGTTAAAGCTATTAAAGATTTTCCAATGATAAATATAAGTGTTGATGGTACAAAAATCATTATCAAGAAGAACATCAACATAGGAATGGCGGCTGCATTACCTTCTGGAAACCTAATCGTACCCGTAATTAAGAATGCTGATCGATTGAACATGGTTGGTTTAACAAAAACAGTAAATGATTTTGCGAAACGAGCAAAAGCAAATAAGTTACAACCAGATGAAATACAAGGTGGTACGTTTACTATTACCAACGTAGGGACATTTGGAAATGTAATGGGTACTCCTATTATTAATCAACCTCAAGTAGCAATTCTAGCTACGGGAGCTATCCGTAAAAAACCTGCAGTTATTGAAACGCCACAAGGTGATGCAATTGCAATTCGTCACATGATGTTTCTCTCATTAAGTTATGATCATAGAGTTGTAGATGGCTCTTTAGGTGGCACTTTTCTTAAAAGAATTGCAGATTACCTCGAACAATTTGATATAAATAGAGAAATTTGATATTCAAGATAATATTTTGAGGAAGGCTTGGCAATTGGAAAAAAAATACTACTTTTGCCCTCCCTTACCAAGGATATAAATGGCCCGTTCGTCTAGGGGTCTAGGACATCTCCCTTTCACGGAGGAAACACGGGTTCGATTCCCGTACGGGCTACAAAAGATTTAAGATACTTCGGTATCACATTAAAAGGAAAGAAAATGGCAAATCACAAATCAGCCGAAAAACGTATCCGCTCAAACGATTCAAAGCGTGAACGTAACCGTTATCAGGCTAAAACAACACGTAATCTTTTAAAAGAATTACGTTCTACAAAGGATAAAACTCAGGCAACTGAATTGCTCCCTAAAGTTACAACGATGTTAGATCGCCTTGCTAAAACCAATGTGATTCATAAAAACAAAGCTGCTAACTTAAAGTCAAGCATTCAACGCCATGTTAATAGCCTTTAATTAGGCAATTACAAGCATTTAATGAACGCCTTTCCTTTGCCGGAAAGGCGTTTTTTATTTACTTAGCCCTCACTATTCTCTGCATTTTTTTTAGCAGTTAAACTATTTTTAAATTAATGGAACATCTCAACATAAAAGAATGGGCAAAAGAAGATCGCCCAAGAGAAAAACTGGTGAAATATGGCAAAAGCAGCCT
>JAYVOC010000157.1:0-3307 GCA_043758125.1 Bacteroidota bacterium
CCATATTATATTGATTCAACACTTGATGTTTCTATTGAACAATTGTTTTCTTATCATGATTCGCTTTGCTTTGTTGTTGACTCAAATGCACTACTTCAGTCTTCAAGCGAATATCTTATTCTATCTAAATTGAATTCCAATCTTAGCAAAGAAAATATGCTTAAGATGAGACGCGACCGAGCACAATTCAACATTCAAAATATTCTTACATTAAATGATGAAATTGATGTAACGGGACTGTTAGATCATATTGAAGACACTTTAGCAATTTCGTATTTTCATTATGATGGTTCACAATGGACGAATCCTGGTAAAGTCTCAGGTGAAAATTATTTTGATGCTTGGATAAATTCGAGTATTTACTCTCTAGTAAAAGATAGTATCACTGGAGATATTTATGCCGCAGGCAGTTTTCTGTTTGCAGGAATTACTTACTCTCCCAATGTTGCACGATGGGACGGAACCTCTTGGCACGCAATGTCAACAGGCCTGAGTAGCCGAGTGGTTAAATTAATTTTTTACAACAATGAGTTATATGCTTTCGGCCATTTCGGTCGAGCCGGTTCTACTTGGGTAGGTAGGGCAGCAAAATGGAATGGAACTACATGGGAAGCTATTGGGTCAGGATTTTCAGGACCTGTTTTTGATGCTATAATATTCAATAATGAACTTTATGCTTGTGGCAATTTTACATCTGTCGACGGAGTTTCTGCAAATTATATTGCAAAATACAATGGTACAACATGGTCTCCTGTTGGCGACAATTCGCTTTCTGAAAGTACAATAAAAATGATCGTATTCAACAATCAACTCATTACTGCCTGCGATTACAGTTACTCTTTTCAATCATTCGATAATTCAACTTTTGCATACCTTGATATTAATGATCAATGGCAAGCATTTGATCTTAATTACACCAACGGTTGCTCATCAATGCTAGTACATAACAATCAACTATTTTTTTCTTATTATAATTTTGATGGAGTCCAGTTGTACAAATGGGATGGAAGTCAATTTAACCATATCGGTAGTGGTGGACAATCTTGGGATGATGGATTGCTTCTTGAATATCGGAACGAGCTTTATATGAGTATTTACAACAACGGTTTCTTTAAATTCGATAGTTCAACTTCTACTCTCAATGGACCCTTGTCAACTATTCAACCTTTTGCAATTCTTGAAGACGGAGCAACCGATTATTTCGGAGGATTTTTTCCTTACTTCTTGGTTGGAAATAATATAGTAGAACTAAATTGTCTTGCAAGTTTCTCTCCGAGTTTACCTGTAATATCAATGACTGCTAATACAGATACTATTTGTGAAAGAGAGAATATTTATTATCAGGTAAATTCAACAGATCCTTTTGCCACTTACTCTTGGCATTTTACCGGAGGATCTCCGGATACATTAAATTATCCAAATCCTATCATCCAATATATCGCGCCTGGAACTTTTACAACATATCTTGTTGTCGCAAATTTATTTGGTGCGGATACAATTTACTTGAACGGAACAATTACAGTATTACCATGCATTGCAACTACATTGGAAATAAATCAAAACGCAATCTCCACTTACCCAAATCCATTTACAGAATCTATATATTTTAATTCTGAAAAACCGATAGAACATTTAATAATAAGTGATGTCTCTGGTAAAATAATTTATCAACGAAAACCCGAGCAAAATTCCGTAGATCTTTCATTTCTTGAAGCAGGAATTTATTTTCTTAAATGTCAATCTGAAACATCAACTTCAACTTTTCGAATTATCAAACAATGAAAATAAATATCCTTCTCCTATTTTTGACCTTGTCATTTTCAAAAACATTTGCTCAGCAAAATGACAATGTAATGGTATTAGGTTATCGCTATGGAGTCAATGGCCCTATTCCAACTCTTGATTTTACCTATGGAAGTCCTGATACGGGTGCATATTTTTCTCCAATAGATGTATTCGAAGGGAATGCAAGTATTTGTGACAGTAGCGGAATAATGATGATGTACACAAATGGGATTTCGTTGGTAAACCGCTATCAGCAAATTATTCCCGGAAGTGATCTTTTCAACTCAGACCAATTCAACACAGCATATAATATCTACTCATATCGAATTCCACAAATTGCTATTATTATTCCAGCTCCAAGTCAAAATGGGATTTATTATATTTTTCATACGGGAATAAATATTTATCCGGGGAATCAAATTCATCCAGGGGTCTTATCTTATAGCATAGTGGACATGAGTTTGAATACCGGGTCGGGTCAAATGATTCTTAAAAACAATCCTATACTTAGCAATGTTTTATCTTTTTCCTCATTACAAGCTGTCAAACATGCAAACGGTCGTGATTGGTGGGTCGTAGTTCACGAATATTTAACAAATAAATTTTTTAGTAATCTTGTTACTCCTTTTGGTATTCAATCCAGCATTCAAAGTCAAACAGGTCCTGTAACAAATACAGGTTTAAATGGGCAAAGTACATTTTCTCCAGACGGAACAAAATTTGCTTTTGCCGATAAGGACAGTAATTTTTTGGCGCTGTATTCCTTTGATAGATGTGATGGAATATTTACATACGATACTATAATAAGAAAAACAATAAATATAAATGGTTACAATTATTCTGGTTGCTCGTTTTCTCCTGACAATCATTTTCTGTATGCATCGAATCTGCTAAACTTATATCAATATGATGTTACATCCAGTGATGTTCCTTCAAGCGAAAAATTAATTGCCACTACCGATCTTTTTCCTGATCCTTTTCCTTCTTATTTCAATCAGCATTGTCTTGGGCCAGATGGAAAAATTTATTTAAGCACAGGAAATTCATGCGCACATTTGCATGTCATCAATGAGCCTAATTTAGCCGATACGAACTGCAATTTTGTTCAACATCAACAGAAAATAATTAATTATGGAAATACCGTTCCCACTTTTCCGAATTATCGATTAGGAGCCTTACATAATTCATTATGCGATAGCTTGCCTACAACAGTTGCTAGTACAGAATTATTAGATAGAAATTTAAAAATTTATCCTAATCCTGCATCAATAAATTTAAACGTGGAATTGGAGTATGGCAATTTGCAACAACAAGAATTGAAGATTATGGACCTTTCGGGCAAATTAATTTTTCAATCAGAATTTCAAATCAAGACTGTCGTGAATATTTCAAATTTTCCAAACGGTATCTATTTCATTTCTGTCAAAAGCAATAATAGAATACAATATTCTGATTTTACAGTTATGCAATAACGCTAATCATAAATTTTCATCTGAAAAAGATTTACAAAAAATGTAAATTT
>JAYVOC010000158.1:0-14942 GCA_043758125.1 Bacteroidota bacterium
GAATATCGCTCTTTGTATTTTAGTAAAGCAATTCCTGCTGGGATCAAAACATAAACAGCTTCCAGAAAATACATTCCACTAATCACCCAAATGAGTAATAGAATAATAAATTGTCCGTTTTCTTGAAAGAATTTTTTCATTACGCAGTTTGGTATGATTCAAATAATTCAAGATGTTTTTGCGCAACATGTTTCCATGTAAACTGATTCTTTACTTTAGTATATGATGCATCTGATAATTGCATCCTTTGATCACTCGTTAATTGATAGAAGGATTGAATAGCCCACTTAACCGCACGTACATTATTTACCTCTACTACGTAACCATTACTACTGTCAACTAATTCACGAGTAGCGCCAGTATCGGTAACAACAATCGGCATTCCTGTAACCATGGCTTCTAAAACAACCGTTGGCATACCTTCAAACAATGTTGGAAAAACAAATAAATCATTGTCTCTATATTGTTGTGCCAATGTTGCATCATCAGCAAAGCCAACAAATGTTACATTATCGTAATTGTATTTCTGAATATAATCTTCATACAATGGTCCTTTCCCAACAATATTGAAATGCAATAGGTCCTTATATCCTTCCGTATTTAAATCGCTGATGGCTTGCATGAGAATATTAATTCCTTTATTAAAAGCAAATCTCCCAACAAATAATAACTGTAACTTGTCTTTTTTAAAATTTCTTTTTTGCTGATCAATTAAATTTACAGCATTAGGTATTACAACTATTTTACGCCTCGGTGATGGAACATTTGCACTAAGAATTTCTGTTAATTTTCCTCCCAACGAAATTACTTTTGCTGAATACTTAAATTGATAACGCTCTAGAAAGCGCATCGGTGCAGTTTTTAAAGTATCAATAAATTCAAGTGTTTGAAAGGGCTCTAATCCATGCGGATTCACAATAACCTTCGACCCAATTTTGCGAATGCCATACCACACCGAAAATCCTTGTGAATAAATTACATCAGGATTTAATTTCTTAATTTCATGATAAACTAATTTCGAATAATCGTAACAACTCTTTAAATAATTTTTCCCCGACGTATAGTTTAACGAGATCTCTTTTATCCCTAAACTATTGTCAAATACTTTTTCTTTATGAGGATGAATTACAGTAATGTCAAGCGTATTGATGCGCGCCAATTCTTCAAGCAATAAAGCTGAATGGCGTTGCATCCCACCAATTGCATGAGGATAAATACCATCTGTACAGAAAACAAGATGTTGACGTTTCAATTTATTTTTTATTTACTAAAGTGCGTATCCCTTCATCAATTCCAATGAGTGGTAACCATCCTAATGATTTTAATTTGCTCACATCAGCAAGTAGGTGCATGCGTTCAACCTTGCGAACACGTGAAGGCTCTACTTCAATAATAATTTCTTCTCCAATCTCACGTGAAAATGATTCCACAATATCGGTAACAGAATATTCAATACCACGACCTAAATTAAAAGTGTCGGTTCCACTGTCTATTTTATTAAGCAATACATGAACAGCATTTGCCATGTCAGAAGTATGAATGAAATCACGCTTCGGCGTTAAATTACCAAGCTTGATTGTACGTAATCCATCATTAACTTGTTGTTGTATTTCAGGAATCAAATGAGGGTTGGTTTCATTCGGACCAAAAGCATTAAAGAATCGGCAAATGATCATCGGTGTTCCCGTCATCAAATGAAACTCGTTACACAAATGCTCTCCCGTTAATTTACTCAAACCATAAATATCTAACGGAGCAACTTCATGCTTTTCACTTACTGCATCGTCATAAATTGGATATACAGCTGCTGTTGATGCAAAGAAAACTTTCTTAACATTATAATTACGACAGTTCTCTAAAATGTTTATCGTTCCATTAATATTAATATTACTCGACTCATAAGGATGCTCGTTGCAATACGGAATAAAATGTACCGCAGCTAAATGAATCACAATTTCAGGTTGAATTAATTTGAAGATACGATCCATCTCTTTGCGATCTAAAATATCGGCAAGAAAAAAATGATCATCACTAACAGTAATAAACTTTCGTTTGCCAAATGATAAATTGTCAATCACAAAAATCTCATGACCTTCTCGTTGCAGTTTATCAATTACCGCACATCCAATAAATCCAGCTCCCCCCGTTACTAACGTTTTCATAAAAGTTTTTTTCAATTGTTAACTTGATAATTTATCTACTAGTTTTCGATATTGATTCAAATAGGCTCCTTTGGTACAATAGTCTTGTACAAGTGAAACCATCCTCGTTCGTTGCGCAATGTTGCTTGTTGAAAGTAGTGGAAACTCATTTCCTGTTACAACATATCCGCAATTATGTTTAGCTACAAAGGACGAATAATCTCCTAAGTTCTCAGTGATGATTACTGGTAAACCAGCCGAAAGATACTCAGCAAATTTTGTTGGTGATGCTACTTTGTTAGTAATACTTTGTTCTCGTATTAAAATACCAATATCACATGCCATTAAAACACTCGGCACTTCCGAATGAGCTACCCATTTACGAATTACTTGACCTGGAAATTCTTGTTCCAATTTCGTAATGTTCTCCTCTTCTGGAGCTAGGAAAATCACTTTGTATTGCCTACCTAAATTTAAATAATGAGAAAGGTATGGATATAAGATCGAAAAAGATTGCCATCCTGCTGTTGATCCCGAATAAGCAAGCACAATGTCATCCACATTGAATCCAAATTTTGCTCTGCTCAATTCAATATCTACTAACGTTATGGGTTTCTCTTTAAAATTACTATTTAACGTACATGGAATAACCACATGTGCTTGTTCACTATATGCATATACTTCCTTCCAATATTCAACAAGTTTTTCAGAAACAGCAATACGAAAATCACTATCAATCACAGCTCTCTTTTCTAATAAATCAATTTCTGCAATCCAACTTTTAACAACGTTCACATCGTATTCTTTCCACTCTGCAGCAATAGCACCTCTGCCATCAAAACATACTCGCTCAACACTACTCTTGCCTCGAACTTTTAAAGCCATATTCGCAGCAATAACATTCCGTGCAAGTATAACACTCGGACGAATAAACAAACACACGAACCACAATAAAATTACATTAAATCTCCAATACGTCGCCTTAGGTAACATAGGTAAAATGAGTGCAGTGGGAAATTGTTGACGTATTAATAATTTATGTTTTTTAAAATCATGCATTGATATAAATGATACTAGTTGAATATCACTTTTTAATTCTTTATTTATATATTGAATGACATCAATCACCTGACTAGAAAAGACTCCAGAAGGAGGTTCTGCGTAGGTGAGGTAAATCATTTTTTTCATAAAGTGTTCTTTAAAATCAAACAAAAATTAATTAGAAAGTAATTCACTTTTAGATAAACGCGCAATAATTTGAGCACATTTAAATCCAAATATTTTGTATAATAATAGATACCGTCTTGATGTAGATAAGGTAACGCTAGGCTTCCCAATTCTTGCTATATATTTCTGATGAAGTTCAAAGGCCGTGTTTGGATCGTACCCATAAAGAAAACGAATCGCATCAAAAATAATATTAACAGATGTTTGCTTTCGCTCTTGTGTTAATGAACTCTTGTCGAGAAGATATTGATAAATCTTTATCCTTAATCCAATATAACGTTTCCACATTTCATCAGGATTTGTTTTGGTGATAGAGCCAAATGCACGCTCACGATTTATATTTAAAATTGTTTGATCAAATTGTATACGCGCATTGTTTTGTAACAAACGAAACATCAATTCATATTCCTGACTACTCTGCAATCCTTCCGCCCATCCCTTAATTTCCATTAATTTTTCGCGCTTAAATAAATTAGCTGACGTTACGCCAAGCTTCGAATCAATCAATGCACACCATGGATCTCTCTCCTCAAAAATTAAATACCGTACTGATTTATCTAACAAAATCTTTTTACAACTACCAACAAAAATGTCAGGATTTATATTCCCTTCTTTAATTTTTTGTGACTGATATTCTAATTTGTTATGTAGTAATAAATCGTCTGCATCTAAAAATTGAATGTATTCACCCTTTGAAACTGCCAATCCTCGGTTACGAGTATAGGTAGCTCCCATATTTTTTTCGTTAATAATTAAATGAATGCGATTCGGAAATTCAGCCTGAATTTTTTGAATAATAGTTACCGTATTATCGGTAGAGCAATCATCAACACAAATAATTTCTAACGGTGCTTGAGTTTGTTCTAATACCGAACGCAAGCCGTCTTCTATGTAGGCTTCTACGTTATAACTAGGTATTATTACAGAGATGTTTATCATGAAAGAGATTCCTTTTTTTCAGTTGTTAAACTGATATCAGGATAAATCCTTTTTATATAAATGAACAATTTTTACGAAGTCCGTTTCGATAGAATAATCATGAAATACCATATCAAGAAATTGATCTAGCGTTGCAAGATTATGATTACTCAACATTTTAGGATGCGATACAAAATGCATATAGTGCTGCTCACGGAAAAAATTTAAATAACTCTGCAATTTTACAACACTTAATAATTCAACCGATACTGGCTCATGACTTCTATCTTTCGAAGGATGTCCTTTCAATGATCGCGGACTAAGATCTTTTAACATTTTTGATTGTTGTCCAACTCCCTTCCCGTAAGTATGATCTTTCACAAATTTGAATAACACCTTCCTAACAATTCTGTCTGCCATCTTTACATAAGGCTTTAACTTAATCACAGAACTGCTAATTTGAATGAACTCCCCTTTCGTATCCTCTTTAGTGATGTCATCGCCAAATGCATACACTGGCTTATTAGGCGCATCAGAAAAATCAAAATATTGAGCATTCGAAAACTGATATGCACCACGCATCACACTGAAATCATATTCAATTCCATTCGCTATGAAGTATGGTTTAATATCTTCAAAAGGTTGTATCGACCAACCCCCAGCACGGTATCCATTGATTTTATACTCAGGAAAAACAGGATGAATAATGCTTGATAATATTCTCAACGACTCACGAAATAATAAATCGCGATCCTGCTGATCAATATTATGAAAACGATATCTCTTAACATCTTTTAATACAAATTCATGCTCGTCAGGAAGGTATTGCGCATCTAACCAATGTGGATGTAAATGTGGAAAAACATAATGACCTTCTCGAATAATATTTAGTATCTGATCACTCACTAATTGTAAATCTCTTTTGCAATTTTCATATTGCTTCGAATATTTTTCTAGCGTATATAAATATGTTGTGTCAACAAAAAATATAGCCTTCACACCATGAGGACGAAGGATATTTAATAACGAATTTGTTGGCTCTAATAAACACGCATTCGCCTGCCCGCTTTTAGGGCCGAGAAAAAGTTCATAATCAAAAGTGATGAGTAACTGCTTTTTCATAAATGGTGCTAACAACACAAAGGTAATCGTTCGCTTGTACTAGTTGGACTAGCTGTTATTGGATGTTGATTTACGTAATAACCTTTGTTATGTTTCTGTAGAATGAAAATTATCATTTCCAGATTTCTTTTCCGCGATTGATTCCGCTAAATTATTGAATTGAACTATCTTTTTTATTGCTAAATATTTTTTTAACGAACAATGAGGTCTAATATGTTATCACTATCGTAGATCCAGATTTAAAATACTTACTACTATTTATGCCTCAATTGACTTCCTATATTCCTCTAACTTTAAAATATATGCCACAGAACGCTGTAACTTTCAATTTTACTCACTTCTGGTACTCAAGTAATATCAATGATGTCGATCATTTCAACGAATTACCTCGAAAGAATAGTAATTACCCAACCTTAACTTTCTGTAACAAAAGTTTTGTACAGGTCTCTAATATTCTCTCTGTAGCATGCCCATCCCACAGAGGAGGAACCGTACCTTTTTTATAGTTCCCTGCTATAATTTCATCAATCTTCAACTGAACTTTCTCAATATCAAAGGGCACCAACTCATTCGTCCCTATAGAAACAGTTGATGGTCGCTCAGTATTAGGACGTAACGTCAAACAAGGAACACGTCGAAAGGTAGTTTCTTCTTGAATCCCACCACTATCGGTAATCACAAATCTACAGTCGGCAGTAAGCTTCTGAAAAGCAAAATAATCTAGTGGATCAGTAAGTATCAATCGCTTATTCGCCTTCACGCGATCCATCAATCCGAAGTGTGTAAGTTTCCCTAATGTTCGTGGATGTATCGGAAATACTAAGTCGTAATTTATTGTTATGTAATCTATTATGTCGATAAGTTTGCTTAACCCTTCTTCGTGATCAACGGTCGCAGGACGATGCATGGTCATTAAAACGTAACCCTGTGAGGCCAAATTATAGTGATCTAAAACCTTGCTCTCGTTTATTTTTGCATCAAAACCAACCAACGTATCGATCATCGTGTTGCCTACAAAATACATCTGCTCTTTTTTCTTACCCTCTTTAAGTAGATTATCCATTCCATCCTGTTCAGTAATGAAAAAATAATCACTAATCTCATCAGTCAACAGCCGATTAATCTCCTCCGGCATTCCTCTATCTAAACTGCGTAATCCACTTTCAATATGAGCAACTTTAACCCCTGATTTATGCGCTGTAAATGCCGCTGCAAATGTGGAATTCACATCACCAACAGCCATCACCAAATTGGGCTTGAAATCTAAAATTACCTTTTCTAAACGAAGCATAATCTCCGCCATCTGGTTGCTTGGTGTTCCTTGCGGGATATTTAAAAAGAAGTCTGGCTCTAATTCAAATTGCTCAAAAAATACAGCAGCCATCTTATCATCATAATGCTGACCAGTATGCACAATGCGAATCTCAAATGGATTTCCCATCGCTTCATTCACTTTTTTAAATCGAGTTATCTTAATAAAATTTGGTCTCGTCCCAACTACAATCAAAATGCGATTGTTCATCTTTAAATATTTTTATATGTGAAAATGATAATCTTATAACAAGTATTGGTATTAGATTTAAAACACCGATTTCTTTGTACGCAGCATCAAATAATTTTGTTCTAATTTATAGTTACAATCAACAACAACATCATTCACATTAATGACCGCGATAACACATTAAAAAAATTATTAAACAACCTTCTCCACTAATTCAGAATAGGAATAAATGCCATCCACTTTTCCATCTTTCAACTCATAAATTCGATCACAATTTCTTAGCGTTGTAATACGATGTGCAATGATGAAAATTGTTTTATGTACATCCGATAAGGAATCAATCGACTCACTCACTTCTTGCTCTGTTTGATTGTCTAATGCAGATGTAGCCTCGTCAAAAATTAATATTTCTGCATTGCGATACAGTGATCTTGCAATACTTATCCGCTGACGTTGGCCTCCCGATAATCGTGATCCTCTTTCTCCAATCGTAGTATTTAATCCATCAGGTAGCGATGCAATTAATGATCCTAATGAAGCCTGACTAACAGCAAGATTTAATCGATCTTTATCAATAATTTCATCTCCAAAAGTGATGTTCTCTTGTATCGTTGCATCCATCAAATAAATATCTTGCTTCACATATCCAATCATACTTCTCCACTCACGACGTTGTTCAACTCGTAACGGTAATCCATCAATTAAAATATTTCCTTTTTGTTCCTCATAAAAACGCAAAAGCACATTCATCAATGTTGTTTTTCCTGAACCTGATGATCCAATGATACCAATCTTTTCTCCTTTGCGGATTTCAATATTGATATCTTGTAAAACATTATGTTGCTTCTCAGGAAAATGAAAACATAAATTTTTTAATGCAATCGTATTTTTAAAAGTTACAGGCTCGCCCGGACCTTCATCCTTACGATCATACACCAAGTCACTATACATTTCTAAGATAGCCATCGAACTCATATTGCGACGTAAATAAACCATCGAGCTAACAATACGATTTAACGAAGGCATCAAACGATATGCAGCAGCAGCAAATAAACTCACCATCACAATCGCTTGCGAACTATTATCTGTTAAGAAAATAGCATACACAAAAATTAATACTACCCCCGATAATGCGACCAACTCATTCGCACGCATCGGAACTAAATTGTATAAATAAGAAGTCATCTCTAAGTTCTGATAGCGACGCTGAAACTTCAAAAATTTATCGCGATAATGAATCTCCTTATCAGCTAATTTAATATCAATATATCCACCAATGGTTTGTGTTAATGTTCCTAATGATAAAGGATAAATTTTATTCATCTCCGCACCAACTCGTGATGAACGATTTTTTAAAACATAATAAATTAACCACGTACACGGACCAACAATCACTGCAATAAACATAAATAATTTAATGTCGTAAGCTGCAATACCACCAACAATCAAAAGAACAATTAATAGTTCTGATGCAAGCATGATGAGAGGTAAAACTACCCAATTCGTATACGACAAAGGTGTGTTAAATATATGTTGAGTTATCGAACTACTTTTTAATGTAGTGAACGAATGGAAATCTAAATTGAAATATTTATTAAACTGCCTACGAGTAATATGATTCGCAATAACACCCGAAAATCGCGTCTGTAAATAGTTTACAAAAAAACCAAATACAGTTTTTATAACAAAGAAAACAAATACTGATAATATCAGAAATAATAAAAATGATTTGTCATTCTGAAAATGAAAAAAATCAAATACATCCTGCAAATATTTATTTCGATGATTATTCGGACCTGAATTCGTTGCAATTTGTATCAGTGGTAAAATAGCAGCTAATCCAAATACATCAAGTATAGCAGAAATGAAAATCATAATCATCAACGCAAGCATTTTCCGGCGATGACCTGAATTCAGTTGCCCATTTAAACTTGATATTGCTTTACGAAGCGTACTTCCTCCTGTTCCCTCATACTCTTCATGTATATGTTCCGACGACATTCTCATTATTCATTAAGCATAATATCCACCACCATATCCGGCAGGAATATTTTTACTGTTCACACTATTTAAAATGAAAGATAAATTCTTTACATGATTCTTATCTACAATCTGATGTGCAATCTCTACAAAGTCTTTCTTCGAATATCCCGCCTTCAAAACATATAAAGAGAGATCAGCAAATTTCATAAATTCTAATGCATCCGATAATAATCCCACTGGTGGTGTATCAATGATTATATAATCGTAATGCTGTTTTAATTCATTGATCAATGTTTCCATCATCGGATCTAATATTAACTCCGATGCATTCGGTGTTCTAGGCCCCGTAAGAATCACTTGCAAATTTGCAATGCTCGTGTCTTTAACAATCTGACTTAATTTCGCCTGACCAACAATATAAGATGTGATACCAATATCATTCTGTAAATTAAATGCATTAGCCTGCTTTGGCTTATGTAAATCTAAATCGAGTAATACTACTTTCTTTTTTGCTTTCGCAAAAATGGTCGCAATGTTTACTGCACAAAATGTCTTCCCTTCATTCGCTACCGACGATGTAACCAAAATTACTTTACTAGTAACTTTCGGAGCGAAATAAGATAGGTTGGTTCGTATCACACGAAATGCTTCTGCCGTTTGTGATTGAGGGTATTTATCTACAATTAAATATTCATTTAATGCATCTTTACTTTTTCCAACAATTCCACTAATAGGTAATGTTGTAATTTCTTTCAAGTCATCTTTCGTTTGGATATAATTATAAAATACACCTTTCAAAAAGATTACTAAAAACGATAATGCTAATGCAATTCCAATTCCTGCTAAAATAATTTTTATTTTTATCGGTCGAATTAATCCAGTAGAATAAGCAGGTTCTAACACAACCCTATCAGCAACAATCGCCGCTTTCGAAATAATTGTTTGTGCTCTCGTCTGCAATAAAAATTCATAAATCTTTGAATAAATTTCTACATTCCTATTGATGTTAACCAATCCTCTTTGTGTAGTTGGCATCTCACGAATCGTACTTTGATATTCTCCAACCTGACTGCTCAAACTATTGATTTTACTCACTAAAGATTTTCGAACATTTAAAATGATTCCTAAAATATTTTGTTTAAGTATCGATATCTGCGAATCTACTTCTTTCACCAACGGACTATTTGCCGTATTACTAAACATCAAGTTACTTCTCTTCTGTTGCAATGCAAATAATTCATTGAAAGAGGTAGATAGCGCAGGATCATTTTGTTCAACAAGTAGGGTAGGGGAAAGCGACATGTCGGAACCACTTCCGGTAAGATATTCATACATCAAATCAATCGACTTCAACTGAATATTTAATCGTGCTTTTTCCGAATCAAAATCTACAACACGCTGAAATAATACACTCTGCTCCTGACCTAAATTCAAGGTTGTTTTCTCACGCTGAAATTGTTCAAGATTTCCTTCCACCGAATTCAACTGACCTTCTACTTCTCGTAACTGTCCTTCAATAAATTCAAGAGTGTTCTCATTCACTTTTTTATTTACTGAAATACTATTTTCAATATAAATATTCGTCAACGTATTTAAAAAATCAATTGCTTTTTCAGGCACTTCATCTTCAATCGATAATTGCATTACTGATGCATTCAAATCTTTATCAACGATCAATGCTTCTTGATACGTCTTAACCAATTCTGCGTGATCTTTAAATTTAAAAACATAGCTGATCTCATTAATTTTTAGGTTCTCTTTTATTACCGCTGAATCGCTATTTACAATGAACGAAAATCTATCTGATACAACAGGATCACCAAAGCGAGCTTCACGAACAAAATTATATTTGTCAGTATGTATCTCAACTTTAAAACGATCTTTATTAATAATATGTAAAACAAATGGAGCATCATACAACGTTACATCCGAAACTTTTCCTTCTACAGAAAAGGGAGTATTACGATATACCTCACCAGTTTTTAGTTTGCCTTCTATATAATAAGAAATATCAAAATTTAATTTTGAAACAGTCTCCTCCACCAACTTTGTCGATTTAAGAATCATCATTTCATTCGCAACATCTTCCTTTTTAGGATTGTTATTTGTCAATGATTCACTCAACGCATCCTTAAAGGGATCCTTCGGTGGCTTCACAAGAATCTGCGTCGCTGCACCATAATAATTCGTCGCTTTATAAAGATAAAGTGTCGATAATCCAATACAAACTGTTAGGAACAAAGTGAACCACATCCAGTTTTTCCCAATCGTTGTAAAAGCTTTTTTTAAGTCCTTTTGGTCGATAAGGTTGTTGCCGCCAATCAATTTTTTTTCCATTCGGAAAGAGATAATTTGCTTAAAATATTTATTTGCTAATTCTTATGTTCATTACAATTTTGCAATCCTAATACTTCCCATCTTTTTGTAAATTGATGCAACTAATAGTACGCAAATCTCCCAAAATAGTTCGACCTCAACGGCATCATAATGCAAAAATTGTCCAATGCCCTCAGCATGAGATTATTTGATCGCAAAAATAACTAAAAAACTATTCTAGCCTCTCTGCACGAATATTTCTTTGCTTCTTTGCGCCTCTGCGCGAATATTTTTCTTTGCGCCTCTGCGCCTCTGCGAGAAATCTTTCCTTTGCGCCTCTGCGTCTCTGCGCGAATATTATTTCTTTGCCTCTTTGCGCCTTTGCGTCTCTGCGCGAATATTTTTCTTTGTTGAAAACAAAATCCTACCTCATTCACCATCAACTATCCTTATCCTATTTTTACCTCTATGAAACATCTACAAACATTCATCGTTTACAAACCATCATCATCAATAAAAAAAGAACATTACAAAGCATAATCATCAATCAGATTCCCCTCTTTTCGGAGGGAAAATAAAGCTCCTAATTTTATGAAAAAAGCACTCATCACAGGCATCACAGGACAAGACGGTGCATATCTTGCCGAACTACTTCTCTCCAAAGGTTATGAAGTTCATGGTATCAAACGCCGTAGTTCCCTTTTTAACACCCAGCGTGTCGATCATCTTTATAGTGATCCCCATGATAAGGGCAAGAACTTCAAACTGCATTATGGTGATCTTACTGACTCTGTTAATATCATCCGTATTATCAGCGAAGTACAGCCCGACGAGATCTATAACCTTGGCGCCATGTCACATGTGCATGTAAGCTTCTCGGCTCCTGAGTATACCGCTAATGCGGATGGTATTGGCGCACTTCGTATTGTAGAAGCTGTTCGTTTGCTCAATATGACTGATCGTTGTCGGATTTATCAGGCTTCAACTTCTGAATTGTATGGTTTGGTACAAGAGATTCCTCAGCGGGAGACCACCCCTTTCTACCCTCGATCACCGTATGCCGTTGCCAAATTATATGCTTATTGGATCTTCGTGAATTACCGTGAGTCATATAATATGTATGCGGTAAATGGGATACTCTTCAACCACGAATCACCGCTACGTGGCGAGACCTTTGTTACCCGTAAAATAACACGTGCAGTATCTCGAATAGCACTAGGACTGCAGGATAAATTATTCCTTGGTAACCTTGATGCAAAACGCGATTGGGGTCATGCGAAAGATTATGTTGAAGGGATGTACTTGATGTTGCAACAGGATAAGCCGGAAGATTATGTTCTTGCGACGGGCATCACCACCTCAGTTCGTGATTTCATTATTATGTCTTTTGGTGAAGTAGGAATTGAAATAGAGTTCACGGGAAAAGACGAAAACGAGATTGGCAAAATCAAATCTTGTCAAAATCCTGAATATCAGTTACCGATAGGAAAAGAAATCATAAACATTGATAAGCGTTATTACCGTCCGGCGGAGGTAGAGCTTCTTATCGGAGATGCATCCAAAGCATTTAAAAATATGGGTTGGAAACCAAAGCATGACCTTGCAGCTATCGTTAAAGAAATGGTAGCCTACGATCTCAACCTCTTCAAAAAAGACCGTTACCTCCGCGAAGGCGGCCACGAAGTCCTCAACTATCACGAATAATTTAATTTGCTAGTGTGCTAATTAATGTTCGGAGAGGTTCGTGAAGCGCCACCGTGGCATTGCCTTTACTTTGATAGATCCGTTATCCCAAAAACCCCATTCGACCCTGAAGGTGTCGAACAAGTCATAAATGAAAAAAGAAAGCAAAATTTTCATCGCCGGCCACCGAGGAATGGTTGGATCAGCAATCACCAGAAAGCTAAAGTCGGAAGGATTTAACAACCTTATCCTTCGATCATCATCGGAGTTAGATCTCCGAAACCAATCTTCCGTCGACAAATTCTTCGAAGCTGAAAAGCCCGAATATGTTTTTTTGGCGGCCGCAAAGGTAGGAGGGATCGTTGCGAATAATATTTACCGCGCTGATTTCATCTATGAAAACATCATGATTCAGAGCAATGTCATCCATGCCGCTCATGTCAATAAGGTTACGAAACTTTTGTTTTTAGGATCATCATGTATCTATCCTAAGATGTGTCCACAGCCTATTAAAGAAGAATTTTTGCTCACTGATTATTTAGAAGCCACCAATGAACCGTATGCTTTGGCAAAGATTGCCGGACTAAAAATGTGTGAGTCATATATGAGGCAGTACCAGTGTAACTTTATTTCTGCCATGCCTACCAATCTTTACGGCCCGAATGATAATTACGATTTACAAAATTCGCACGTTCTTCCAGCCTTGATTCGTAAGTTTCATGATTCTAAGGAGAGGGGTTTCCCTTCTGTTGAGATATGGGGAACGGGTTCTCCGATGCGTGAATTTTTACATGTTGATGATTTGGCGGAGGCCTCACTTTTTCTTATGATGAATTATGATGGAGAGCAGCATGTCAATGTGGGTACGGGTGTAGATATTAGCATTAAAGATTTGGCATATCTCGTTAAAGATAAGATTGGCTTTCAAGGCGAATTGACCTTTAACACCACCAAGCCTGATGGCACGCCACGTAAACTTTTAGATGTCACAAAGCTTAATAAGCTAGGATGGAAAAACAAGATCGAGCTTCACGATGGTATCGAAATGGTCATCAACCACCTTGCTAAAAACAACTTCTCCTTCCAGCGAAATTAATTCCATTCTTCAATTTTCTTTATAAGATTGAGAAGGCACTGCCCTTTCCAAGTCCGCCCGGCCCATGAGCCAAACGAACCCCAAAAGCAATTCAAAACCGAAAAACCTTCTTTTTACCAATCCGAAAGCATAAAGTTGAACACAAATCCCATTTTTCTTACATACATATATATGTATAGAGAATTATTTCGGCACGACCCCAAAAAACCAATGCCAAACCCCGCCACCAAAAACTAACAGCACCATCATAAGACGCCTTAGCTGGTCGATAAGGATTTTTTTTGATACTATTAGATACTACTAGATACTTCTATCTAAATAGATTGGTAGTAAAACAAAGAATTCGTTTTCTTAATCTTTTTTTGTTCATTTCTTTTTTGTGTAAAAAAGAAACGAACCAAAGAAAAAGACACAAGCGTAACCAACTATCAATTTATCAAAGTGCTAACTACAACGGCAATTAAGTGAAATACAAATGGTAGTAGTTTCTAATTTCTTCATCGGTACATCAATTGATAGTTCGCTCCTACGCTTGACCACCACCGCACTCACATTGTATAAATTGTTGACGTGGAAAAATTCTTTTTGTCTTGAACAGGATTAATAAGATTAAATTGATTAACAGGATTTGATCGTTCCGCTAATTAGGTCTTTCTTCCGAAAGCAGATTCAAATTTTCTTGAACAGGATTAATAAGATTAAATTGATTAACAGGATTTGATTTTATGATTAATGCTATCATTTCATCTGAAAGAGATTCAAAAAAAATCCTGCCAATCCTGTAAATCCCTTTAATCTTGTTCAAGACAAAAAAAATCCTGTTAATCCTTAAAATCTTGTTCAAGACAAAAAACCCATGCCAACCCCCGCCACAAAAAACTAACAGCAACATCATAAGACGCCTTAGCTGGCAACGAAACTTAATGGGAAAATGGTTTCATGAAAAAAGTTTTTC
>JAYVOC010000159.1:0-2171 GCA_043758125.1 Bacteroidota bacterium
TAACATTCCTCTCAATTTCTGAGAAAGGAATTGATGATGTATTCGGTTATTCAACTCCGAACAAAAAAGAGAGTATTTATTTATTGGACAATTTCATTACATTGAATGGTTGTTTCTTGCTACCTTTTATTGATTTCAATAATATGACGGGGAAAAGTAATTATATAAAATTTGTACTAGTTGGTTTAAAATAATCAACCCGCTGCGAAGGATTTCAAATTCTTCACACTTTTATTTGGAAAAAACAATATAAGAAATTGAAGAAATGTGTAATGAATAATCTGACATTTCGCTCAGACTAAAGGGCATCCGATAACACCGTATTGCCATAACATTATTTTTCGACTCTTTTTATTTTTATATTTCGGTAAAAAATAATGCTGCGGCAATGCTAACCGTTATGTATCATCTTGAAAACCCTAAGTTTTATGAAACAACTATTTGAAATATATTCTGAAGTTGAAAAAAAGTGTCTAGCACTATATTCATTTAACAAACAATTATCTATCCCAATTCAAGCGTTAAGAGCATCTTTTATTAAATGCTTGCATTTCAATATTATGATTTGTGAAAGAGAATCAAAAGACAATTTGATGTTTTTTATGCCGATGCTTAGAGGCATATGTGAAGATATCATTTATCACAACTATATTTTCAATGTTTTACAGGATGAAGATAAACTTAACTTTATTGCTATGTATCAAATATTGGACTTAGAAAAATCAGTTTCTTCACAAGAAGATTTTTTCACAACAATTCGCCCAAGCCAACCAATAGTTACAAAGTCAATATTACATGAATTTGTGATTTCAAAAAACTTTGTAGCAAATAATATAATGGAGGAGTTAAAAACTAAATATGACTGGAAAAAAAATCCACCAAGTGTTTTTCAACTTGCTGAAATTGGAAAAATTTCTAATATCTATAAATATTTGTATGCTGCAACATCAAGGCTTGTTCATTTTAATCCTCAATCGCTCTTTCAAATGATTTGGGGTGAATTTGAAAATAGGGAAAATAGGGAAATTAAATCAATGAAAATTTCAATTGATAATTATCAAAAATACTATAATCATTTCTGCATTTTTTATGGATATTACCTCTTAAAAATATTTGTAGAAAAATTGGGCGGAATTCTTGGCATAGACATAAAGTCAGAAATGGAATCCTTGGAAGATTGTTTTAAACAAATTAGATGGCCAGAAATTATAACTTTTGAAGAATTAAATATTCCACTAAAATATGGAATATCAAATTTTAAATTAGAGAAGGAAGGATTTGAAGGGTATATGTCAAATTTAATGCATAAATTGCTGCAAAGAGAGAATGACGACACATAACATGGTATTGAATAAATTGGGGCTGACGGAAGTTTATGAACATTTCGTTTTCAATTGAACATCAGTAAGTGATTGTACTTTTTAGCTTCGATTTCCCCAACTTCTTCAATACCTCCACGTTAATCGTGATTATACTTCGACCCCACAGCCATCTAACAACAATTCAGTTTTCATCCATTGCCGATTCATTTGCACATGAGCAACGATTAACGTTTCATTGAAAAATACTGCTATCTCTTTTATAGGGATGAATGAAATTTATTTTAATGAATTGCAGTAAAACAGATAGCAAAGTTCGAGAAAATATTTTACATTTATTACCGAATGAAATAAACTAAATACTATTTTAAAGAGAAGATAACTATTTAGAACCCGGCTCGAATAAATCGACACTAGCTGATATAAAAAGCGACTGCGTCAATTGAAACATTAACGCAATCGCTTTTTATTAAAACCGAAATTTTTTAGAAGCAGCGAATTATAACCCAGCACAACAACGACTAACAGGCAAATTCATGAAATGCAAACAAACATATCGTTTCATAGTAAGGATTAGATGTGCAGTTCATGAATTTGCCTTCCGTTATGTGCAACCCTGGGGCGACCGTGCATCCTCAAAATTTCGGAATTCTAATTAGCTATACATTAGTGCAAGAAAAATAAAAACGAACCTTATGCGACATCTTCATTATTTACTTTGGTTAACTATTATTTTCTGCTCATGCAATCAGCAGACAGAAAATAAAACGGCAACAACTAAAGCGGATTCCATCTCAACAAAATATGGTTGTTGCGTTCCTGAAGTATTAGATAAGACATGGTATTCATCAG
>JAYVOC010000160.1:0-9684 GCA_043758125.1 Bacteroidota bacterium
TACGCTTCCAACACAATTCCCAATGTTTATTCATCGCATTTTTTTGAACATTTATTTAGAAAAGAATCTTTAACATTATTGCAAGAATGTTTTCGGGTAATGAAAAAAGATGGATGTATACGAATTTGTGTTCCATCTTTAGTTCAAGAAGTCGATAAAATTAAAACGGCAATTGCAGCTTATGATAATGGAGATATAATTCCAGTACAAAAATATGTTACATGGAATATAGTAGGTTATAGCTCTTATTATTCTAATCATCATTGGATGTATAATTCGAAAGAGCTTGCCTCAATTCTAAAAGAAGCTGGTTTCTCGGAAATTACAGAATGTAGTTATCATCAAGGAACAATGATAGATGTAGATGTATTAGATAATAGAAATGGAATCTATTACGAAGCCTTTAAAAGGATTTGAAAAATAAAATGGAAAGTAAGCCAATCGTTATTTACCTATCACCTTACGACATATTACGACCTCGCACAAACCAGGTAAGTGATGTGCGTTTCAGCGAGGGGTTTTCTCAGAATGGCTGTGAAGTACATTTAATAACACCATTTGTATATAGATCAGATAATATTAGTAAAGATTCCGTGCAAGAAATTTATGGATTAGAATCACCTATTCAAATTCATTATTTAGCAACAAATTTTAAAAAAGATATTTCAGGAAAATTAAGTTCATATCTATTAGCATTGTTAACAACGATTAAAGTTTTTTCGCTAATAAAAAAAACACCTTCAAACAAAAGAATTTATATAATTTCAAGAAGTGCATATTTATTACAAGCTTTATTATCTACAAGAAAAATTTTTGAAACAAAATTTAAAAATAGTACTTTAATATTTTGGGCTCATGACTTTAAAGAAAAATCAGCCTTTTTGAAAGTATATAAGGAATGCGACTTCTTACTGGCAACAAATAGTACCATTATTAATGATTTATGCAAATTAGGTGTAAAACCCCTTGAAAGAACACACGTTACACTAAATCCAATTACTAAAGCGCAATCAGAATTTAAAATCTCTAAAGAAGACGCGCGTAAACTAATTGGGTTAGAAAAAATCAACGAGCCTTTACTTGTTTATACAGGAAAAGTTGCAATCGACTATAACGAAGAGTTGGAATTTATTCTAAAAGCAGTAGCCCTAAATCCCAACATTAAATTAATATGTACAGGTGGCAAACCAGATGCGATTAGTTATTGGCAAAATTGGTGTAATAAAAGAAAAATAAATAATGTTATTTTTACTGGATATATAAATGATTATAGTAAAATAAAGTATTATCAATACTCAGCAGACATCTTAATATCTTACTATACTAAGCAAGGGCATGATGTTAAATATAATTTACCTAACAAAATTTGTGAATATATGTTGAGTGGAAATATTATACTTTCACCTAATTATCCAGCAACGAGGGATTTGCTTACTGACGATAATTGTTGCTTTACAGTTCCAGAAAACGAAGTAGAGTTGTCGAAAAGTATAAATTTTATTCTTGAAAACAAAGTGCTTATGAGTGCAAAAGCAACTAACGCAAAACTCTTAGTTTCAGAAATAACATTTAAAAAAAGAGGGGAAATGATATTAAATTTTCTTCAAAAGTTTTAATGGAAAACAAAAAACTAAAATATTATTTACAGCATGGCTATCGTGGTAGTATAAGTGGCGCATTGGCAATTTTATGGCCAAATTTTATTAATAACTATGCAGCTATAAAAACATTAAGTTTAATAAAAACAACCTCGAATACTCAAAATTCAAATCAAACTGTCTCATTAGAAAGCTTCACTTGGAAAAATACACATGCAGAAAACATTAAAATCATATTAAATGAATATCATTTAGAATCATTGTATGCCACAATAGTTCATGGCAGCATTTCAACAAATGAAATTGTAAATTATAGTGATTTTGATGGCATTTTAATTATTGATGAATCGAAAATTAAATCTGTAAAAGAATTAAAATTACTTCGGCAACTTATTATTCGAACAGAATTAGAGATGATGAAAATGGATGCATTACAACATCATGGTTGGCAAATCATTTTAAAAAGTGAAATGTCAAACTATTACGACTCCACCTTTCCGTTACTTTTAATGCGAAAAGGGAAGTCACTTTTCCATGAACATAGTACAATAAATTTTTACGTAAACCCAGAAAATCAAAACTACAAAATTGGTTTTAGTAATTTAAAAATAAGTATTTTAAAAAAAATTGCTTCTGGAGAATTACAAAATAATTTTTATACATTTAAAAATTTTATATCAGAGTTACTATTGATCCCTGCATTATACTATCAAGCTTTGAATAATGAACCCATATTTAAAAAAGATAGTTTTGAATGGATAGAAAATAATTTAGAAAAGAAATACTATTCAATCTTTGTAGATTTGTCTGAGTTAAGAGCAAATTGGAAACAAGGTGAAGTTGATGAATCAAAAGAACGTTTAGCTAATAAATTGAAATTACTAAAGATAGTATCGAATCAATTTAGAACGAAGTTGCCAGCGAGATATAAAGAATGGCTTAATCCAATAAGAAAAGAAATGTTGCTTCAAACATTGGATGAAATGACAAATAAAATAGATTTAAAAAATTAGTGAAAAACCTTAAAATAGGCATACTTGTTTCGTCGGACCTAGTTCCCGCCTATATAAATAGGTGCATTGATGTATTGCAAAATTTTGAGGAAATACAATTAACTGTCTTAAAAATTAACTTGCCTTACGAAAGAAAAACAATTAGAGAAAAATTTGCAAATTTTCTTTTCAAATCGCCATTATTGTTAAAGCCTGAAAATATTAAATTAAAATCTCAACTTCTTACTACTTCTGAAGGAGCTAAAGTTGATTTTGTATTTTCTTTCAATAAATTTAATTCATCGGTTGGTGAAAACAATACAAACATATTCTACATTCAATATTTCTCCAACTTAACAAATAAATTCTCCAATTTCATTGCGTCGAAAACATATTATAATGAATCAAATATTGTAATATCAATTTATAACCACCAAGGAAAGTTGATGATTTCACATCGTCTAAAAACACACCTTCATAGTTATGCCAAAACGTTTCAATTAGTATTAAATGATGTACCAAATTTGATCAGTGATTTTATAAAACGACACGATACAAATTTAATTAAATCAAATTTTGATGATGCTTCACTTGAAATTGATAACCCAATCCCTCTAGTTAGTACATACTTGAAACAAATTAAGAATGTATTATTTCATCGATATAAAAATTTATTTGGATCAACAATCTGGAATGTTGGTAATATCAATATGCCAATTTCAGAATTTGTGTTCAATGCTAATTCTAAAGTTGAAATTGATTGGTTAGAACATAGTAAAGGGCAAAATTTTCAAGCCGATCCTTTCGGTGTTTTTGATGCGAATGAAGAATATATTTTATATGAATATTATGATTCTAAAAAGAAAAAAGGAATTATAAAAATAAAATCATCGATACATGACAAATCGGACCAAATTATTTTAGAAACACCGTATCACTTAAGTTATCCCTTTCTATTTCAATTTGAAGATGAGTGGTATTGCATACCTGAACAATGTCAATCGAACCAATTAGATCTTTATAAACTTGATAAATCATCTAGAAAATTGACATTTTGTAAAACAATCATCAATGAAATTGCAGCAGTAGATCCAACAATTCTATTTTATCAAGATAGATGGTGGCTTTTTTGCACTGATTCGAACAACAAAGGCGCCGATTTAAGATTAAATATTTATTTTGCCAATAATCCACTAGACAATTGGTTTCCTCATTCGCTTAATCCAGTAAAAACAGACATTAGCTCTGCAAGACCTGCCGGAACTCCATTTTTTTATAATGGAAAATTAATTAGACCATCCCAAAACAGTAGCAAAAGTTATGGGGGTAGCATCATAATTAATGAAATCGTTAAACTAACCACGACTGAGTTTCTAGAAATTAAATTAAAACAATTAAATCCGAATATATTTGAAGGAAGTTATCCTGACGGAATTCATACAATTTCTTCATTTGGAAATTGTACATTAATTGATGGCAAACGTATTGAATACAAATTCAAACATTTTCTAAACAGATTATTAAGATAATGCGGTTACTGAAATTTATCAATCGACCGGAATTTAAATTGCGATCATCGTATGATGAAGCAATTAATATTATCTCAAGCGATCTTATTAAAATTGAAGGTGTCAAGGCAATTTATCAGTTTGGAAATATTACAACGCCAGGAATATCTGATTTAGATTTATTGGTTGTAGTAAAAAATAACATTAAAATCCAACAAAATGGCTTTGAAAATTATCCATCGAAATTAAAATATTTATTTACGCATGGTATAATGGCACTATGTGAAGATCATTTTGAAAAAAATAATTATTATAGCATTTGGAGTGATTATCATTTAATAAATGGAATAAATTCAATATCAGAAAATGGCGTTAAAAGATCGAATGAAGAGGAAACGATATTGAAAAAGCAAATTGCACTTGAATTTATTTTAATGAATTATATTGACATAAAAATACAATTGGAATATGGCGTAATTAAATTACGATCGCTTTTACAACATATCAAAGGTATTAAATACGATTTGGGATTCTTAAATATTACGCACATCTCGTTAAACCAATTGCTAGATGAATTAAATTATTGGATAAAAAATTGGTTTAACGCAACACCAAGCGATAAAGCATTAGCAGATTTTGTGTTTAGATTTGATAAAGTTTATCAGTTATTTGTAGAAGATATCTTTTCAAAGGAAATAATATATCTGCCAACAGCTGAATCAGTAAAAATCTCAAAAAAAATAATTATTGAAAATTCAAACAGCATTAGCTTTACAAGGAATGGATTTATTTTGCCACCAATAATTCGTCTTTTCTCAGGAAATAAATTTATTAAAATGCAAAACAAATTGAATAGCTTCAATTTTCATGCACCATTTACAAATATTAGTAAAGATCAAATACTAATAGATCGATTCATTTTTTTGAATGAGATGAAAACATATAACGATATTTATTTACCTAATTTTAGCACATTAACTTCAAGCATCACTGCAAAAATAATATAGTATGGAATTAAAAAACCCTGGTGCAGTAATTGAAAATAGCATTAGAATGAAATTGATGAACGATTTCTTCGCTAAATTCGGACATGCAGAAGTTTTACTCGACTTAGGTTGTGGTGCGCGACCTTATTACGAATGTTACGCCTCACATTTTGATCGTTCGATAGGCGCTGATCTAGCGGATTCTCCTTTCCCTAAAAAACAAATAGATATATATTGCTTCGCAACCAATGTTCCTTTGCCTGATGAAAGTGTAGATGTGATTTTATGTACTGAAGTACTTCAAGACATAGCCGAGCCCAATGATCTGATAAAGGAAGTTATGCGACTATTAAAACCAAACGGAATATTAGTGTTAACAGTTCCATTTCTCGTTCCCATTGCAGATGGTATCTATGATCATAACAGATTTACTATTCACGGATTAAAATATCAGTTGACGAAAGGTGGTTTTGCAGTTCAAGAATTAATTCCAGTTTCAGATACATTTGGTGTGGCCATAACCTTATCGGTAAAACCAATACTCAAACTTTGGAATATCATTTCGAAAGCACTTCATATAAAGCTAATTTATAATTGGTTTAATCCATTATTATTCATAACCGTAATATTACCGCAAATAATTTATTTAGCAACAAAACAGTTACCACTATTTAAACAATTATACAATCGTTTTAACTATGGTCCAATTGGCTATGTAAGCATCTCTAAGAAATTAAAATAATGTCAAGAATTAAAGTACTGCATATTTTATGGTCAGCATCTATGGGCGGAATTGGCCGTGTAGTTATTAACTTATGCAATGCTCAACTTAGAAATGATCAACTTTCAATTGGTGTTCTTGTAGCGAAATCAGAAGGAGAATTGTTACCTCAATTAAAAACACTTGGAATAAAAATTCATGAACCTGGATTCATAAAAGGTAATGACAAAAGTAAAGAAGTGTTGTTAAATTGCAAAAAAACTTTTGAAGAATACGACATACTTCACTTTCATTCATTCAATCCAACATTAGCTAACATCGCAGTAAAAAGTAAAAAGAAAATAATATATACGGAACATGGCAACTTCGCATTTGGAAGAGAGATGACCATAAAGGATTATATCATTCGCTATTTTCAACAAAATTTTTTGAATAAGCAAGTAAATTTCATCACTTTCAATTCAGCGTTTTCAAAAATCACTTCTTTGAAAAGATTTGGATTACAAAAAGTAAAAAATAAAGTTGTTTACAATGGTTGTGCCGAACTAAAAAAATCAATTAGCATAAGTGATTTTAAGCGTACAAAAGATGAAATCCTAATTACAACAATTGGAAGGTTAGCAATTGTGAAAAGAATAGATCGATTACTAAATGCATATTCACTTTTTGGTCACTACAACTCCAGACTTATTATCGTTGGCGAAGGTCCTTTAAAGGAAGAACTAGAAAATATTTCAAGAGAAAAAGATATTACAAAAGATACTGTCTTTACTGGAATAAAAGACTCACAATCTATACTTGAAATTACCGATATTTGTGTGTTTCCATCGCAAAATGAAGCTTTTGGTTTAGTTGCCATTGAAGCATATCAACAAGGAAAGCCAGTGATAGTATTTGCTGATGGTGGCGGACTTCCAGAATTGGTAAATCAAATAGAACCAGAATTGATTGTTAATTCGGAAAGTGAATTAGCAATATTACTTGAAAAAATGACAAAAGAAATTCATTTATATAATACTGAAGATAAAATTCTACTAAGAAAAACTTTTGCCAGAAAATTTACTATTGAAAAAATGGAGTCTGAATTATACAGTATTTATAGCGAAGTGTTCAATGTGCGGAATTAACGGCTTATTTATTCTTAATGGAAGAATGCTTGCTGATGGAAATGAACTCATCAGTAAAATGAATTATTGCATTCGTCACCGCGGACCAGATGATACCGGGATTTGGTCGGATGCAGAACGAGGAATTTTTCTTGGACATCAACGGTTAAGTATCATCGATCTTTCATCAACAGGTCATCAACCAATGCTCGATGGATTAGGTAATGCAATCGTTTTTAATGGTGAAATTTATAATTACAAATCTCTAAAATCAGAAATAAAGGATTATCATTTTAAATCGGAAAGTGATACAGAAGTTTTGTTAAACTTATATGCAAAAAAAGGTCACAGTACATTAGAAGATTTAAATGGTATGTTTTCATTTTCATTTTGGAATAAGGAAAAAGAAGAATTACAATTAGCAATAGATCGCGCTGGGAAAAAACCACTTTATTACAGCACAATCAATGGTATATTTGCTTTTTCATCAGAAGTGAAATCGTTACTTTCATTGCCGTGGATAAAAGCTAAATTAGATGACGAGGCCTTATATCATTTTCTAACTTTCAATCAACTGAGTGCGCCGCAAACAATGTTTGTAGGGATCAATAAACTGGAGCCAGGATATTTACTCACTGTAAATAAAAATGGAATTAAAGAACATCGAAAATATTGGGATGTAAATTATTCTGATTATCGAAAATTAAATGAAAAACAATTATGTGATAAAGTATTTGATGAGTTAACAAAAGCAGTAGATTACAGAATGGTATCTGATGTTCCAGTAGGTGCATTCCTTAGTGGTGGTGTTGATTCAAGTGCCGTAGTAGCACTGATGCGAGCAAAAAGTACATCTACAATTAAAACATATTCTGTAGGGTTTGAAGGGCAACCACATTATGATGAAAGAATTTATGCACAACAAATTTCAAAGCAATTTAATACAGAACATTTTGAAAAAATAGTAAGTCCAAATGATATTGCAGAGTTTCTTCCAAGAATAGTAGACATTTTTGATGAGCCTATGGCAGACTCTACATGCATTCCAATTTATTTTATCTCACAATTAGCAAAACAAAATGGAACTATTGTAGTTCAAACCGGTGATGGTGCGGATGAACTCTTTGCAGGTTATCGAGGTTGGATGAAATATGAACAACTGTATCCTTGGTATCATCGGTATCAATTACTACCATCATTAATAAAAAACAGTATTGCATCGTTAGCAAGTGCTGATAAAAAAGAATCTGTTAACGCTGAAATACTTCAAAGAGCTGCTCATGATCAAGAATTTTTTTGGGGGGGTGCAAAATCTTTCAAAGAACATACGAAGCGTAGTTTCTTAACAGATGAATGGTCATTGAAATTAAAAGATGTAGATTCCTACTCTATCATTAAAAAAGTAAGATCTCAATTTAGCGAATTACAAAAGTCAAATCCACAACTAGGAGATTTAGATTGGATGTGTTATCTAGGTTTCAAACAACAAATTCCTTGGAAGTATTTATACAGAATGGATCGCATTGGAATGAGTCATGGTATTGAAATTAGAAATCCCTTTTTAGATTTCAATATGGTGAACTTAGCACTTTCGATTCCATCAAAATTTAAGATCGAGAATGGTGAGCCAAAGTATATTTTAAAGAAATCGCTAGAACGTATTCTTCCACATGAAATATTATATAGAAAAAAAATGGGGTTCTGTGTACCATTACGTGAATGGTCAGGTGATATCATGTTGAAATATGTAGAAAGTAATTTACATGAATTTTGTAGTAACACAGGAATATTTAATGAATCTGGTTTGCGAAAAAATATCGAAGAGATTAGAAATGGAAATACTCAATACACAAATAATCTTTGGACAATTTATTTCCTAATTGCTTGGTTTAAGAAATGGATGTCGGCATAAAATGAAAAAAATACTGCTGATAACTAATATTCCCAATCCTTATCGGGTTCCATTATTCAATGTTCTAAAAGAGCAAATGATAGAAGAAGGATTTAAACTAAAAGTTGTGTTTGCTTCTGCTGGTTATAATAGGAGATATTTTAAATTATCGTCAAACGACTTTAACTTTGATCATGTTATACTTAATGGAGCAACTATAAGCTCATCAAAAGACTCTGAAAAAACCTATTTTTTGTACAAAGGATTGTGGAAATTATTGCGTAATGAAAGACCAAATAAAATAATCGTATCAGGATTTTCGTCTGCAACAATGATGGTATTTCTATGGCGAATTCTTACTGGAACAAAATATATTATATGGTCTGGATCAATTGAAAAAGAAAATAGAAATGCTTCAATCTTACGTACACTTCAACGAAAATTTCTTTGTTCATTGGCAAGTGCCTTTGTTGTTTATGGATCGAAAGCAAAAGAATATCTCCAAAAATATGGTGCAAAAGAAAACAAAATCGCAGTAGCCATTAATACAGTTGATACCGATTTTTTTCATACAGAAACATGGAGATTAAGAAATGAAAATAAAAAAATAGATAGTCCAATTACGTTTACTTATTTAGGTTATTTAGTGCCAAGAAAAAATGTGATGCTTTTACTCGAAACGATAAAAATTGTTTCAAAAAGTAGAACAAATTTTCAACTTGATATTATTGGAGAAGGTTCGTCTAAAGCAGATTTAGAGAAATATGTTCAGGAAAATGAACTCTCCTCCATCGTAAAGTTTCACGGATTTAAACAAAAAGAAGAAATACCTGCTTTCTTTGCAAAAAGTAATGCTCTTCTATTTCAAACAGATTTCGACAT
>JAYVOC010000161.1:0-7323 GCA_043758125.1 Bacteroidota bacterium
TGCTTGTTAACTGTTACAGTAAGAAAATCATAAAGCATTTCGAAAGTTAGAATGGCTTCACCAAACTTCGCTTTCAACTGATCACTTACAAACTCATTACTTAATTCAGACATACCATTTATGCGTTAAAGAAAAATTCGTTGATGTTATTTTATTCCATTCCGTAAGAAGCTAACATCTCACGGTATTCAGCAGAATTTCTTCTGCGTAATGATTCGTTATGTACTAACTCTTGAATTTTCATTACACCATCTAAAATTTGCTCCGGGCGCGGTGGACATCCTGGCACATACACATCCACGGGAATGATGCGGTCGATACCTTGCAATACAGAATATGTATCAAAGATTCCTCCTGTTGAAGCGCATGCTCCTACAGCAATCACCCATTTTGGTTCTGCCATTTGCTCGTATACTTGTCGTAATACAGGACCCATTTTTTTTGCTATCGTTCCCATCACCATCAGTAAATCTGCTTGACGAGGTGAGAAGCTCAATCGTTCACAACCAAATCGTCCGAAGTCATACGTTGAAGCCATAGTTGCCATAAATTCTATTCCACAGCAACTTGTTGCGAAAGGTAAAGGCCAAAGCGAATTTTTTCGTGCTAACCCAACTGCCTTATCTAAAGAAGTTGCCATGAAACCAGGCCCTTCGTATCCATCTAATTTTACTACTTCAGTCGACATCTTTCTTCGATTTTATTTTCTTACTCCCACTTCAGAGCACCCTTTCTGATGATATAAATTAATCCTAAAACAAGAATCCCCATAAAGAGAAACATCTCAAGTAAACCAGTTACTCCCATCGACCTAAAATTCACTGCCCATGGGTACATAAAGATTACTTCCACATCAAATAACACAAATAAAATTGCTATTAAAAAATATTTGATTGAGAAAGGCATTCGTGAATTTCCTTGAGGCTCAATACCACATTCGAAAGTTTCTAATTTTACTTTTGACTTACGATTTGGGCCGAGCAAATGGGTGGCTACCATCGTGCTAAGAACGAAACCAATTGCTACCACAAACATCATGGCAATTGGAAGATAATCTACAGGTGCGCTAAGTAATATCATGTTGCTTTTTCTAGTTGCTTAACAAGGTCTTAGATACATTGTTAAAACGGAGGAGCGAAATTACAGATTTTTAATGCTTCTAACCTATTAAATGTAGGTAATATCTCTTTAGATGTTCTTAAATAAATATCTTTAATAAAAATAAAGGATTCTTCTTAGTAAAAGTGCGAAATGAGCACGCTTAAAATAATTTCATAGGATAACAAACAATTTGCACTTCAACCTGTTCTTATCATTCTAGCAATGAAAAATAAAAAAGTACTGATAATTGGTTCTGGCTTAGGAGGTTTAGCAACGGCTTTGAGACTTACTTCCAAAGGTTATGAAGTATCGATTGTAGAGAAGTTCCATCAAGCTGGAGGTCGATTAAACCAACTTGTTAAGGATGGTTTTACGTTCGATCTAGGACCGTCGTTTTTCAGTATGAGTTATGAGTTCAAGGAGTTGTTTGAGTATTGCAAGATAACTAATCCACTTGTTATAAGAGAGTTGAATCCTCTATATGCAGTCTATTTTGAAAATCGAGTAAAGCCTTTTTTGATCTATAAAGATTTAGAAAAATTAGCAAAAGAATTTTCAGAAGTAGAGACAAACATGGTTGCTAAAACTGAGAAATATTTAGAGGCAGCAGGAAAACTTTTCCATGATACAGAAGATATCGTGATTCGACGTAATTTCGACTCAAAGTTAGATTACCTGATGCAACTTACACGAGTTCCATTAAAACATAGTCCGAAAATGTTTCGTTCCATGTGGTCGGAGCTCGAAAAGAATTTCGATTCGCAAGAAGTTAAAGTAATTTTTTCCCTAGTATCCTTTTTTTTAGGCTCTACTCCATTTCAAACCCCTGCAGTTTATAGCCTTTTGAATTACACCGAGTTAAAGCATGATGGATATTGGAATGTAGAAGGTGGCATGTATAAAATTGTTGAGGAGATTAAAAAAATCTTGGATCAACGTGGCGTTACTTTTTATTTTAATACAGAAATAGCGTCGCTAGTTACGGATGCAAAAAAAGCTACCTCAGCAATTAGTACCGATGGTCGTGAATTTACTGCTGACTATATTGTTTGTAATGCCGATGCGGCTTCGTTTCGTGGAAAAATTTTAAAGAGAGAAAAATATACAGATGTAAAACTTGATAAAATGGAATGGACATTAGCTCCTTTCACCATTTATCTTGGAGTGAAGGGGAAAATGGATAAGCTACATCATCACAATTATTTTTTAGGAACAAATTTTAAAGATTATGCTGACAAAATATTTTCTACTGGAATAAGTCCGAAAAAGCCCTATTATTATGTTAATGTAAGTTCGCGATCAAATCCAAATTGCGCTCCTGAAGGTGCTGAGAATCTGTTCATACTTTGTCCTGTTCCTGACTTACGTTTTAAAGCAGAATGGCAAGATTCGGAAGCTTTGGCAGATACAATTATAAAAGACTTATCTTCAAGAATTGGATATGATATTTCAGCAAATACACTTTCGCGAACGATTTTAAATCCAAGTGATTGGGAGGAAAAATTTAATTTATACAAAGGAAGTGGACTCGGATTAGCTCATGGATTAAATCAAATTGGTGGATTTCGTCCTTCTAATAAAGATGAGGAAATCGATAATCTTTATTACGTAGGAGCGAGTACAGTTCCTGGAACAGGATTGCCAATAGTAGTAATAAGTTCAAAACTTGCAACAGAACGAATCTTAAAAGACGATGGAAAAATTTAATCAACTCTGCCTTAATTTAAGCAAATCAGTAACGTGGTGTTACAGTACTTCTTTCACCTTAGGAATTCGTACGCTGCATAAACGTTTTCACAATCCTATTTATGCAATTTACGGTTTCGTAAGAATAGCGGATGAAATCGTTGATAGCTTTCATGATTTTAATAAAAAAGATTTACTCTTTCGTTTTCGCGAAGACACGTGGCGTGCAATAGATGAAAAGATTAGCACCAATCCAATATTGCATTCTTTTCAAATGATGGTACATAAATACAATATTGATCGTGAATTGATCGAAGCTTTTTTGAATAGTATGGAGATGGATCTGTATAATAACACTTACAATTTACACAGTTATAATGAATACATTTTTGGTTCAGCGGAAGTAGTTGGACTTATGTGCCTAAAAGTTTTTGTTGAGGGAAATGAAAGCGAATATCAACGTCTAAAAGAACCTGCTCGCCGTCTTGGTGCTGCGTTCCAAAAAGTGAACTTTTTACGAGATATGAAAAGTGATTTCAAAGAACGAGGTAGAGTATATTTTCCTTCCGTAGATTTCAACTTCTTCAACGATAACATGAAGAAAGAAATTGAAGCTGAGATTTTGGAAGATTACAAAGAAGCATATAAAGGAATTATTAACTTGCCTAGTGATGCGCGGTTTGGAGTTTACGTGGCTTATATTTATTACAAAGCATTATTGCAAAAAATAATGAAGCTTCCTGCAACTTCAATTCGAAATGAGCGAATTCGCGTTCCGAACAAACAAAAGTTTGCTTTACTTTGCGCTAGTTGGTTTCGATTCAGACTAAATATACTTTAAGAAAATTTAATTGATGGAAAAATATACCTACTGGCTGTTACTTTTAGGTTCATTAGCTTTTCCATTATCCTTTTCATTCGAAAAAAGAATTAGCTTTTTTAGGACATGGAAATATTTGTTTCCAGCAATAAGTATTACAGCGTTGTTCTTCATTCTTTGGGATCATTACTTTACCATTAATGGTGTTTGGAGTTTTAATGAGAAATATATTACTGGAATAAAAATTTATTCACTTCCTATAGAAGAGATTTTATTCTTTATCATCATTCCTTATTGCTGTGTGTTTATTTACGAATCGCTAAACTTTTTAATTCCAAACTCTATTTCAAAGAGTTATATAAATATTATCAATTTAGTTTTACTACTATTTTTTGTATCAATTGCATTTACTCACCTTGACAAAGCATACACATTCTACACTTCCTTTTTTGCAAGCATCTATCTTGCAATTATTATTTTGATGAAAGTTAATTATATGGCTAAATTTTATCGTGCATATATTGTTAGTCAGATTCCATTTTTTATTGTTAATGGATTACTTACTTCCTTACCTGTTGTGATGTATAATGATTCGGAAAATTTAGGAATCAGAATAACAACTATTCCAATTGACGATACCTTTTATTCTTTTTTGTTGTTATTAATGACTATTTCATTGATGGAATTTTTCAGAAAAAAACAACTATCTATTCCATCTTTACGTACAAAATAAATGATTCCATTTTATCATTTTATGGAAAGTATTAGAAATAGAAACATTTCTTACAATTCACTTTCATCTCATAAAAAAATTGAAGCGAATTAAGGCCCTTTTTATTTGAAAAAATAGTTTTTTTGAGGTAATACTAATTTACTCAAAACCTTATTTCTACGAGCAATTAATTTTAAGGTTTCAATTGTAAGAAATATTTATTTATCGACTGAAAAACGAAACGTTTTGCACGAATTTTCGCATAAATAAGGGATCAAAAAACCATTCTTGCAACCTAACTATTGCACCTCAACGATTCGAAGTATGAAAAATTTAACTAAACATCCTCTCAAGCGCTTTCTTTGGACCATCCTTTTAGGGCTCGGAGTTATTCTAAGCGGAACACAACATGTTTATGCAACGCATGCTGCGGGTTCTGACATTAAATACCGTTGTCTTGGTGGATTACAGTATGAAGTGGAAGTAACTTTCTATCGTGATTGCGGTGGTGTTGCTGAACCAGCAACTATTACTGTAAATTACAAGAGCAATGCAGCAAATGTGAATCAAAACGCAACTGCAAATAAAATTGCAAACACTGGACAAGAAATCACTGTTCCATGTACTGGATCATCTTCAACATGTGGAAGTGGAACAACTACAGGTATTCGTAAATTTGTTTATACTGCCACAATAACATTACCATCTGCTCGAGCTGATTGGGTTTTTAGTTATAGTGTTTGTTGTCGAAATTGTGCGATAACTACAATTTCAAATCCTTGCGCTTCCTCTTCTGTATTATATGTTGAAGCGACATTAAATAATATTTTAGCTCCATGTAACAGTTCACCTATGTTTTCAAATATTCCTATTGCTTTTGTATGCATGGGACAAAACTTCAATTATAATCATGGAGTAATTGATCCAGATGGAGATTCATTAGCATACCAATTAATTGCCCCAAAAATTAGCAATACAGCAAACGTAAGTTTTATTCCACCTGCATCTGTAACAACACCAGTCGCTTCAAGTACTCCTTTTACAATGAATGCTATTACTGGTGATCTAAACTTTACACCTAATGCAGTTCAAATTGGTGTAATGGCGATTTTAGTTAAAGAATACCGAAACAAACAATTAATTGGAACTACAATTCGTGATATGCAAATTTATACAACTGCTTGTAGCAATAATTTACCAACAGCAAGTGGAATAAACGGAACTTCCAATTTCAATATAACTGTTTGTCCAAATCAACAAGTATGCTTTACTATAAATACAGCAGATCTTGATGCATCACAAATAGTAAGTGTTACAACAAACAATGGAATTCCAAATGCAACATATACTATTAGTTCTGGAAATCGTCCTACATTAACTTTTTGTTGGACACCAACTTTTGCTGATATCGGTTTAAGTCCGAAGACTTTCACAATTAATGTGCGTGATAACGCTTGTCCTAATAATGGCATTCAAGCATATTCTTATAATATTTATGTTCCGAGTCCCTATTTCACAGCATCAAGTACAAACGTAACATGCAATAGTTCGGCGACGGGAACAGCAAGTGCCATTCCAGTATATGCTGGAAATTATTCTTACAATTGGAATACAACACCACCTTCAACAACAGCATCAATTTCAAATGTTGCGGCAGGCACTTACACTGTAACGGTAACTGATGGTGGAGGTTGTACAGCTCAACAAACTGTAAATATCACTCAACCATCAGGCATGACCTTATCAACAAATAGTGTGAATGCTACTTGTTTAGGAATTTGTAATGGTTCTATTGATTTAACCGTTAGTGGAGGCATTGCACCTTACACCTATTTATGGAGTAATGCGCAATCAAGTCAGGATTTAAATAATTTATGCCAAGGATCATATACAGTTACAGTAACGGATGCAAATAATTGCACAAAAACAGGAAACTATACGATTACAAATTTATTTACACTTAGTACATCTGCTACAGCTACCGCAGCTGCTTGCTTTGGTGCTAACAGTGGAGGAATTAGTACAACTATTTCTGGTGGAACAACACCTTATACTTACGCTTGGAGCAATGGAGCATCAACACAAAGTTTAATAAATACTATTGCAGGAACATATACTTTAACAATTACTGATGCGAATTTATGTAAGTCAATTGTGTCTGCACAAATTACTCAGCCAACAGCTGCTCTTGCATTGAGCTTATCAAAAACAGATGTAAAATGTTTTGGCAATTCAACAGGAAGTGCTACCTCAAATGTAACAGGAGGAACAAGTCCTTATACATATACTTGGAGTAATGGAGCAACAACTTCATCACTTAGTAATATTACTTCAGGAACATATACTTTAACAGTAACTGATAGTCATAATTGTATTGCTACAGCAACAACAATTATAGCGCAACCATTAGCTGCATTGACAATAAGCACAAGTAAAACAGATGTACTTTGCTTTGGCAATTCTACAGGAAATATAAGCAGTACTGTAACAGGCGGCACAACTCCATATTCATATTTATGGAATAACGGAGCTACGTCTTCATCATTAAACAACATTGTTGCAGGAACTTATTCTGTCACTATTACTGATGCAAATTTATGCTCAACCACAACATCGATTATCATTAATCAACCTGCTGCAGCATTAAGTGGAAATGCTGTATCATCTTATGCCAATTGTTATGGAACATCAACTGGATCTGTAAACTTGACTGTTAATGGTGGGACAACTCCATACAATTACAATTGGAGTAATGGAACAAGTGCTCAAAATATTTCAAATGTAAATGCAGGAACGTACACCGTTACAGTTACTGATGCGAATAATTGTTCAATCACAACGCAAGCAACGGTAACACAACCAACGGCTGCACTTTCTGCAACGAAAGTCATTACAAATGTTTTGTGTTATGGAAACAATACAGGTGCAATTAATTTGATTGTTACAGGTGGAACAAGCGCTTATACTTTCAATTGGAATAATGGAGCAACAAGTCAAAATATAA
>JAYVOC010000162.1:0-34770 GCA_043758125.1 Bacteroidota bacterium
GCTTTAGCCCCTACCCCTATGGCAAGGAAATCATTGCTGTATTTTGGTGCCTGAGCAAAAATGCTGAAAGGCAGTGTGGCAACGGCTGCCAGAAGAAGGAATAAGCTTTTTTTGTACATGATTTCGGTTTGATGATTTACCTAAACGTTTTACAGACGTAAAAAGTATACATCACGATTATGCTTTTATACTTTATTAAACGATTAAAGGTTATAATTACCCAAAGTTAATTAACATTCAATCAATCTTTTGTTTAGAAGCTAGTGAATATTTTATTTTTTTACACGATTTACAAATACGCAGACGATTACCTTTGCATCATGCGGCACCTCCCGAATTTCATCACGCTCCTAAATCTCCTCTGTGGATGCTTGGCCGTCATCAGCATTTTTAATGGGAATATTAACCTTTGCGGGATACTGGTGCTCACTGCTTTAGTCCTTGATTTTTTAGATGGATTTCTCGCAAGAATGATGAATGCCAATTCCGAATTAGGAAAACAACTGGATTCTTTGGCAGATATGGTCACCTTTGGGTTCGTTCCTGGAATGATACTTTATCAACTTTTTATTGATCATTATCCAATAGCTCAACACGATGATTTGCTATTTAAAATTGGAAGTATTTTAATGTTTACGGTAACCTTATTTTCCGCTCTACGATTAGCACTTTTCAATATCGATCCACGACAAGCAAGTTATTTTATTGGAGTTCCAACACCAGCAAATACGCTAATGATTTTAGCATTTCCTTTTATCGCCTTACACGATGAATTTGGGATAGCTTCTTTTCTCTTTCAACCGCTTTCGCTGATGATTATTGCAGCTATCTGCTCCTATTTGTTAGTGGCGGAAATTCCGTTAATCTCCTTAAAGATAAAATCATTGAAGTGGTCAGAAAGCAAAGCGCAAATATTACTAATAATAGGTGCGGTTATTTTAGGATTTACTTTAAAATATGCTGCTAGTCCTGTCATCATTATCTATTACATTATTTTGTCACTCATTTATCCTCCGTATAAAAAACAACTCGCATGAAATTCAACGCACACATCACAGTAATGCCGCAAAAAGCTTTGTTAGATCCTCAAGGAAGAGCTGTTTCTGCAAGCATGAAAAACTTAAACCTTTCTGAAATCGATAATATTAGAATCGGAAAACATATCACACTCGAAGTTGACGCAGCAAGTAAAGAAGAAGCTCAACAAAAAGTTGATCAAGCTTGCAAACAATTATTAGCAAATCCAATTATGGAAACGTATGACTTTATGTTGTCGGAAATGTGATATGTAAAATTTCTTTAACAGGATTAAAATTTCTTGAACACGATTAAAAAATGAACACGATTAAAGGATTATCAGGATTAAAAAAATTGAACAGGATTAAAATTGATTACTGGGATTTGCAGGATTAAAAAATTGAACAGGATTTAAAAAATTGAACAGGATTTAATTTGATTACTGGGATTAGCAGGATTAAAAAAATTGAACAGGATTTAAATTGATTACTGGGATTAACAGGATTAAAAAATTGAACAGGATTAATTTGATTACTGGGATTAGCAGGATTTAAAAAATTGAACAGGATTAAAATTGATTACTGGGATTTGCAGGATTAAAAATTTTATCATGCACTGTTAATTTATTTTCATTTCCACACTAGCACACTAGGACAACTTGTTCCGTTGTTTAACGGAATTAGCATAACTTGTTCCGTCGTTTAACGGAATTAGCATAACTTGTCCAGTTGTTTAACGGGATTAGTTTATCTCAACGAAAAATTTTGTCCTAAATAAACTTTACGAACTTGTTCATCATCGGCGAGATCTTGTGCGCTGCCTTCTTTTAAAATTTTACCTTCAAAAAGTAAGTACGCACGATCGGTAATCTTTAATGTTTCGTGAACGTTATGATCGGTAATAAGAATACCAATATTTTTTTCTTTTAATTTAAAAACGATCGCTTGAATATCTTCTACTGCGATGGGATCAACACCTGCAAATGGTTCATCCAACAAAATAAATTTAGGATCAACGGCTAATGCTCTTGCGATCTCTGTTCTTCGTCGCTCGCCACCCGATAACACATCACCATTACTTTTACGAACGCGTTCCAAACTAAATTCTTCAATCAATGTTTCAAGTCTATCGCGTTGCGTTTTTTTATCCAACTTCGTCATCTCTAAAACAGCTTTAATATTATCCTCCACTGATAATTTACGAAATACAGAGGCTTCTTGTGCAAGGTAACCGATTCCCATCTGTGCACGTTTGTACATCGGCTCATTGGTAATTTCTTTATCGTCCAAAAATATTTTTCCTTCGTTGGGTTTTACTAACCCTACAGTCATGTAAAAGGTAGTTGTTTTACCAGCTCCATTCGGACCTAACAATCCAACAATTTCACCTTGCTGCACTCGTATAGAAACATTATCCACAACAGTGCGACTTTTATAACGCTTAACTAAATTATCAGAACGAAGAATTTGCATGGTTGTCAAAGATAAGGATTGGATACAATCAATGAATAATTAAAACGTAAGTTGGAAGCTTCCTCGTATTCCGAAGTTAGTAGTGTTTTTGTGTTCGAGGTAAGCCAATCGCCACAAGAAATCGATACGAAATATTTTGAAGATATTTTCAACACCAGCTCCAACTTCCACGTAAGGCTTTTTATTTAAGGAATAAAAGACATCTTGATTGCTTAGTAATTTTAAATTATTATCATCTAATCTACCATACACAGCTTTTGCCTGTACTACTTCGCGCCATTTCAATTTTCTAAATAATGGAACTTTATCAAAAAAGAATCCATCGAAGTGATGAGTAGCATAAGCACTCACATAATAATCACTCACAAATTCAAAATAATTCATCAAGTTGAAAGCAGCATAATCATAAAAATATGTTTCGTTACCAGGATGTAATTCAAGAAGCGGATAAGGAACTCTTCCCCATGTTTTTCCAAGCGTCACCAACCAATAGGTATAACCAAATGGATTTAACTTTAAGCGATCATCAATTTTAACTGTCAACTTTTGATAGCCAAAATCACTATCCAAAATATTTTTTAATCCAAGGGTAAAATTTAATTGCACGATTGGATAATCACTTCCCAAACTAACACGATCTATTTTTCCACTCACAAATTTTTCACGGTATGCAAATCTTGAAACTAAAGAAATTTCGGAGGTGGTGAGTGTTGATTTAGGTGTTACATCACCATCAGGAAAGTAATCAAAATTAAATTCTCCTAGGGGAACATAATGGCTGTGCGAGAAAAGTAATTTATTTGATAGACCTGGAAACCATTCAATCTCATACCAAGCTTTTTCATTTTCAATATTATTTAATTTCGTTGCAGGACTTCTTCTAAACAAGGATGAAAGAATATTATCATCTTGAAAAGCATTATCGCTTTGTCCTAATTGTTGAACATCTTTTTTATAGGATAGGCCAATAAATTGCCGGGGTTTATCATTCAATTTAAATTTAAGATTTCCTCCATATTTAAATCGTTGATCTTTTGTTCCGTATGCGAGATAACCATCGGCTAAAATTTTTGTGCTTAAGTCATCACTAGTTCTTGCTCCAATGCGAAAACGATTGCCTTCAATTTCATTAAAACTGTAAAGGGTGTAATAAGGTCCTAATTCAATTTTACCAATATCTTTATATCCAGTAAAAAACAAAGTGATAATATCAACATAGGTTTTAAATGCAGGAACTTTTTTGATAGTATCTACTAAATGATAAATTTCTCTTTCACGAGCCGATAAACTATCATGTCGATTCTCTCGCCAAAAAGTATCGGGTTGTTGCATGGCATCTTCTTTCACAACTATATTTTCAGCTCCCTTAAAAACTTTATCATCGATGGGTTCATTGAGCATAAACTTTCGATAAGAAGTAGTTTTTCTGCCTATAAATCCTAATCCATCTTCACGAGCTGCAAAATCAACAACGAATTGATCTTTTGTTAACATCCAATGTTTATCATTAACGTGATCATACTCTTGTACAATTGCCATGTCCTCCACCCAATTGATGTTTGCATCGTAGGCAACGCGCATATTAATTTTTTTTACAGCCCATGTTGTATCAGAAGCCCAAAATTCACCAGCAAAAGTAAGCTCTTGCGGACGACGTGGTTTGAATTTCAACTTATAACACCATTGATTACCGAGGTATGTTGAATCAAGTAAATAATAATGATAATATACCAATCCCAAATCAGAAATAGGACTGATAAATCCCTTACCAAAAAGTTCAATGAAATTAGAATAGATATTTACACGTTGATACATATCACCTAAAAACTGTGTTACAGAAGCATTCTCTAATCCAGAAACTTTACTTGCTTTAATAATCTCCTTTTTATTTTGAGGATTGTTTTTATAATACACATCCGACATGGATTCAGATATGAAAAAAGGAAGAAAAGGTTTACTATTTGTTTCCACACTATCAATATCATCCCAAATAAACTTGAACGGCTTTAGCAGTTTTCTGTTCTTAAATTTCTCAGTGATATTGGTGAGATCAAACTCCAATTTATTATATACTTCGTACTGATAGGTCTCCAATTTATTGGGATCATTATCATCTTTATGTTTGATAATATTTCTAACAATAATATTCGCTGGGTTTTCACCGGCATTAATTACGACTTCTTGCAATTCATATTTACTAGCTTTTAAAACAATATTGATAACTTGTGTTTGACCTTTCTTCACACGCATCTTTACCGCGGTATAACCAATCGTAGTACAAATAATACTATCGGATGGAGAGGTGGATATAAGAACAAATTTACCATCCATATCAGTATTTACTCCAGATGTAGTTCCTTTAAATACAACTCCCGCAAAAGGGATAGGCTCATTAGTAAGTACATCAGTAACTTTACCCGTAATGCGCGTTTCCTGTGCATTGGAAATACTAACACTAAATAAAAGAAACAGCAACAGTGATATATGCTTAAAATAGTGACACGAAAACATCATATTATTCTTAGACTTTGATTAATTAAATATACGATAAAATTACTTTATAAGTTCTTCCCAATACTCTAATGCACGTCGGGTATGCGGAATAACAATTGTTCCACCAACAAGGTTAGCAATAGCAAATACTTCGAATAGTTCTTCGCTAGTCACACCTTCCTCTTTGCATTTACCTAAATGATAACGGATACAATCATCACAACGTAATACCATCGAAGAAATTAATCCAAGCATTTCTTTCGTTTTAACAGTTAAAGATCCTTCTTGATACGTAGTTGTATCTAATGCGTAGAGCCTCTTAATATTCAAATTACCAGCATCGAGAATCTTTTTATTCATCTTCGTGCGATACTCATTAAACTCCTCTATTTGTGACATATATTTATTTTATTCTAAAATCAATTTTAACAATGAATATTTAGTAATGTTTTAAAGAATTAACGATTACCTATTTTTACATTACAAATTAGCCTTTTTCAACTTCTGTTTATACACCATTGCGGATACATAAATACTAATTTCATACAGCGCAAAAAGTGGAAAGGCAACTAACATCTGACTAGTAACATCTGGTGAAGGAGTAATAACTGCTGCAAGAATAAGGTTCACCACCATGGCATGTTTGCGATAAGTACGCATAAATTGTGGGGTGATAAATCCAATTTTACTTAAGAAATAAATGATCATTGGTAACTCAAATACCAATCCAGTTGACAATGACATCACCGTTACAATATTGATATACGAATCAAGGCTAATTGTATTGTGTACTTCCGCACTTACTTGATAATTTCCTAAAAAATTAATTGATAATGGTGTGATCACATAATATCCGAACAATAATCCTGAGATAAATAGCAGACTAGTAAAGAAAACTACTCCTCTTGAAATCCCTAACTCACGATCAGATAATGCCGGCTTAATGAATCGCCATAGTTCCCAAATAAAATAGGGAAAGGCGAGAATAAATCCCGACATAAATGCAATCCACATGTGCGTAGTAAACTGTCCAGAAATATCTAAATTGATAACAGAAAAATTTATCTGATCAAAACACATATCAATGTTAAACTTTTTCGACAAATAACACAACACACGATAAGTGGGGAAATCTTTATTCTTTGGTGCCAATATTATTCCATCAAAAATTAATTCCTTGTTTAAAAATGCAATCACAGCAAGCACACATATAGCTATTGCTGATCGAACAAGATGCCATCTTAATGCTTCTAGATGACCAAGAAAATTCATTTCTTTATTTGGATTTTTATTACTCAATGCCATATTTAATTTAATTGTTTATCTGTTGATGATAAATCATCTTATACTATTTCACTTATAAAAATAATTTCAATCATTATAAAATTCCTTCTCTAAGCAAATCATGCAAGTGCACAAAGCCTAAAAATTTATTATTATCGACTACTATCAATTGAGATATATTATATTCTTTCATCAATTGTAAAGCTTCTACTGCCATCGTATCTTTCTCTACCGTTTTGGGATTTAGTTTCATAATATCTTTTGCAATAAGCTTATCAAAATGTTGGTTCTCTTGCATCATCCTCCGCAAATCACCATCAGTAATAATTCCTACTAAAATACCATCATCAATCACAGCTGTTGCACCTAATCTATTCGACGATATTGTAAGTATCACCTCTGTAATTTTTGTATTTAAATTTACCTCTGGCTTTTGATTATTAGCAAGTAAGTCATCAACCTTTAAGTATAACTTCTTTCCTAATGCACCACCAGGATGATAACGTGCAAAATCCTCTTTTGTAAATCCCCGAAGTTCTAACAAACATACTGCTAATGCATCACCCATCGCGAGCTGTGCTGTGGTGCTACTTGTAGGCGCTAAATTATGCGGACAAGCTTCTTTACTAACAGTAGTATCTAAAATATAATCAGCATGCTTTGCTAATTCAGATTCAACATTACCAACAATAGCAATTAAAGTATTCGCTCCTGATTTAATTAAAGGTGCTAGCACTTTTATTTCAGGTGTATTTCCCGAATTTGAAATGAGAATCACCACATCATCACGTTGAATAATTCCAAGATCTCCATGTATCGCATCCGCAGCATGCATAAAAACAGATGCCGTACCAGTTGAATTTAAAGTAGCAACAATTTTATTTGCAATAATCGCACTCTTTCCAATTCCACTTACAACAACTCTCCCTTTTGATTTTAAAATTATTTTTACGGATTCTATCAAATCATTTCCTAAATGTTTGATGATTTCATTCAATGCATCGGCTTCAAGTTTTATCGTTCTTTGTGCCGATTCAATTATTTTTTGATCTGTCGTCATTCTATTTATGATAAACATCTTCTTTCATTACCATCCAACAATTATTAATGATAAAAAAAACTATGTAATTAAATTTGTATTTTAAATTATAACTTGTTATCTTCACGACAAGCAAGATATTTTGATGAATCCTCCATGAATCGCGAACAAGGATGCAAGATTTAGATTACAATTCGCGTTAACTGGAGACAAAAATAGATTAAATTTGTCGTCCATAAATTTCCCGTGTACATGCTAGTGGCAGAGAATTCGCTTTCAGAAGCGTTAAACAAATATTTTGGTTATGAATCGTTCAAAGGTGAACAAGAAGCGGTGATCCGTTCTCTGCTCGCTGGTCGTAACACTTTCGTAATCATGCCTACCGGTGGTGGTAAGTCGATGTGTTATCAACTTCCAGCACTGATGAGTAAAGGAACTGCAATCATTATTTCCCCGCTGATTGCACTCATGAAGAACCAAGTGGATGCTATTCGAGGCTTCAATACCGATGATGGCGTTGCTCATTTCATGAATTCTTCGTTGTCAAAATTAGAAATTACTAAAGTTCGTCAGGACATTAGAGATAAGAAAACAAAGCTTCTTTTTGTTGCTCCAGAATCTTTGACTAAAGACGAAAATGTTAAATTTCTTCAAGAAATAGAGATTTCTTTCTTCGCTATTGATGAAGCACATTGTATTTCTGAGTGGGGACATGATTTTCGTCCTGAATACCGTCGCCTTCGTCCTATCATCGATCAGATTGGAGAATTTCCGATAATCGCCTTAACAGCAACGGCTACAGAAAAAGTACAAGCTGATATTCAGAAGAATTTAGGAATGAGTGATGCCGTAGTATATAAAGCATCTTTCAACCGTCCTAATCTCTATTATGAAATCCGCCCAAAGCAAAATGTACTTAAAGAAATAATAAAATATGTTAAGCAACATACTGGTAAATCAGGAGTCATCTATTGCCTTAGCCGTAAAAAAGTTGAAGAAGTAGCCCAAACACTTACTGTGAATGGGATCAAAGCTTTACCATATCATGCAGGTTTAGATTCTACCACTCGCGCCAGACATCAGGATATGTTTTTGATGGAAGAAGTGGATGTGATTGTTGCAACGATTGCCTTCGGAATGGGTATCGATAAGCCCGATGTTCGTTTTGTTATTCATCATGATATTCCTAAAAGTTTAGAAGGATATTATCAAGAAACAGGTCGCGCAGGTAGAGATGGCCGCGAAGGAAGATGTGTAACTTTTTACAGCTTCAAAGACATTGAGAAGTTAGAAAAATTCATGAAAGGCAAGCCCGTAGCGGAACAAGAGATTGGCAAACAACTTCTCCTTGAAACTGTAGGCTATGCGGAAACTTCTATCTGTCGTCGTCGTGTATTATTGAATTATTTCGGCGAGAAATATGATCAAGATAATTGCAATAGTTGTGATAACTGCTTACATCCAAAACCACTCATTGAAGCGCAAGATGAACTCGAAATGTTGCTCGACGCAATATTAGCAGTGAAAGAAAAACATCAAGCAGAACATTTAGTGAATGTGCTTATGGGAAAAGCAGATCAACAAGTTAAGACCTATAAACACGATAAGCTTGAAGTTTACGGAGAAGGATCAGAACAAAATGAACGCTTCTGGACTGCATTAATTCGTCAGGCATTAATAGCAGGACTTTTAGATAAAGACATCGACAATTACGGATTGTTGAGATTAAGTGATGATGGACATGCTTACTTAAAATCGCCAAGTTCATTTAAAATTGCCCTTGACACCAACTTTGAGAATACTGAAACCGATGAGGATGATGAATTCTCTGGTGCTGGTGGTGGCGGTGCAGCTGATGAGCAACTTTTCGAGATGTTAAAAAATCTTCGAAAGAATGTTGCGAAACAAATTAACCTTCCTCCTTTCGTGATTTTTCAAGATCCTTCTCTCGAAGAAATGGCGACAAATTATCCGATCTCCATCGAGGAGTTGAAGAACATCACAGGCGTTGGATCTGGTAAAGCCATTAAATATGGTAAAGCTTTCGCTGAACTCATCAAGAAATATGTTGAGGACAATGAGATCGAACGACCGATGGATTTGGTTGTGAAAAGTGTTGTCAATAAGAGTATGCTTAAAGTGTATATTATTCAAAATATAGATCGCAAGATTGCTTTGAATGATATGGCAGAAGCCAAAGGAATTACTACTGGCGAATTAATTACTGAAATTGAAACGATCGTTGCATCAGGAACACGAATCGATATCACTTATTATATCAATGAAGTGATTGATGAAGATCGTCAAGAAGAATTGTTTGAATATTTCCGTAGTGCTGAAACGGATTCTGCAACAGATGCTTTAGCAGAATTAGGGGAAGATGATTATTCGCTTGAGGAAGTTCGCCTTATGCGCATTCGATTCATGAGCGAAATTGGAAACTAATCGCTTAGCACCAAGAAAAATTTTATAAAAAATAAACCCCGACTTTAGAGCGGGGTTTATTAGTTTCAATGAGTTTATTACATCGCAAAATAGTGCGTCAATACTCGTCTTCATTAAAAAAGAAATCATCCTTTGTAGGATAGTCAGGCCAGATCTCTTCAATAGTTTCGTATGGCTCACCTTCATCTTCTAGTTCTTGAAGATTTTCTATCACCTCCATCGGGGCACCAGAGCGAATGGCATAATCAATCAATTCGTCTTTGGTTGCCGGCCAAGGAGCATCTTCCAGATGTGAAGCAAGTTCTAATGTCCAGTACATATTATGATAATTTTAATTCGGTATTCAACGGGTTAAGGACAGATTGGTTTCAAAACCTCCTTTTCGGAGGGCTGCAAAAGTAGTAAAATAATATTCTAAATTTTCAAAGAATCCAAGCACTTTTATTATAATCTCGGATTCCAAGGACTTTCAGGCACATTTAGGTTCTGTGCGAAGAATCTTGAAAGGACAAAAAGATAATCGGAAAGCCTATTTAAATAAATTCCTATCAATGGATCAATAGGGTTTTCCTCTGTAAGGTGTACAACCAAACGTTCACATCTTCTACAAACGCATCTGGCAATATGGGTATAAGATACGGTTGTATGACCACCAGGTAAAATGAACGATTTTAATTCTGACAGATGCGATTCCATCATATCCATCTCATTTTCAAGAATAGTGACGTCATCAGAAGTTAGTTCCGGCAATTTCATCCTGCTTTTTTCTGGATCACTCGCTAATAAAGAACCTATCGTAAATAATCGATCTTGAATATCCATCACTATTCGTAATGAATGGTCGTCGATGGGTTGGTCACGAATTAATCCTAACCATGAATTTAATTCATCAATAGTTCCATACGCTTCAATACGTAAATGATATTTGGGAACGCGTGTTCCACCAATGAGTGATGTCTGACCTTTATCGCCCGTTTTTGTATAAATTTTCATGCGCTAATGATTTTGGCTTTCGCCTCCACAATTTTAAGATTTGGGCCATCCGATTCTACTAATCCATCTTTCAAGCGTACAATACGATGGGCATGTCGGGCAATATCTTCCTCGTGAGTAACCAATATTACAGTATTTCCCTTCGAATGAATATCCTGAAAAAGAGCCATAATTTCCTCCGAAGTTTTCGAATCCAAATTTCCTGTTGGCTCATCAGCTAAAATAATTGCAGGCTTTGTTACTAATGCACGAGCAATTGCTACTCTTTGGCGTTGACCTCCCGATAATTCATTCGGACGATGTGTTACCCGATCACCCAATCCTACTTCCTGCAATACTTTTAGCGCTCTCTCCTCACGCACTTCTCTCGAAACACCTGCATAAACAAGTGGCAATGCTACATTATCAAGTGCAGTGCTTCGCGGTAACAAGTTAAATGTTTGGAAAACGAATCCAATCTGACGATTCCGAATATCGGCAAGCTCATTATCACTCATCCCTGCAACGTCAATGCTATTAAGGAAATAACTTCCGCTAGATGCAGTGTCTAAGCATCCTAAAACATTCATTAATGTCGACTTCCCAGATCCAGAAGATCCCATCAAAGCAACGTATTCATTTTTATTGATGGATAATGAAATAGAACGTAAGGCATGAATTGTTTCCGTTCCTACTTTATAAACACGTGAGATATTACTCACTTTTAAAATTGGTTCCAATTAATTTAGGGTTTGTTCAAATGTAATAAGGAAATTGATTCCTCCTGTTCAATTCAGAATACAATTGTTTCGTTTTAGCAGAATATTGTCGCCACTGAGGAATAATTTATTAATGACTCTTTATAATTGAGGAGAAACTAAACTTTATAATTCGCATTAGAGTGATGCTAATTTTTAGGGATTACTATTTAATATTTTGATAACTGTTTTTTTAATGGGTAAAGAAATTCTATTACTTATTAATAAATAGTAGTAATCTACCTAATTAATCGTTATCCAATTTTGTTTTGTCACTTTCTTTTATGGATGATTTGCATATTTTTAGAAGGTATCCATGAGCTCACTAACGTTCGGTTGGGTGTGTAAAAAAAAGTAACCTTTCTATTTCCTTCATCTATACATCAATTGATAGTTCGACCCGATAGCTATCGTGGATTACGCTTGACCGCAACGCACCTTTGCTATCGTAGATTATGCTTTAAATTTAAAGTTGGAAATAAATGTGATAGCCATAAATTTTTCATTTGCTTAATGTAATTTTTAATCCGATAGCTATTGGATTTTAATTTATTTTCAAGCAGATCATGAAATTTTCGGCCTCAGCTTGCGTAAGGTTTTATGAATTGAGAGTTATAAGTGGAAGAAAAATTAAATACAAGAAGGATTTTTATGCCGCAAGGTGCAGACGAAAATTTTATGGTCGGGGCCACCCGGCCCTAGAGGGATGAAAAAATAACAATTAATCTTAAAAATAAATATTGAGCCGATGCGGCGAAACGAACATTAATTCAAGGATTTAACCATATTTCTTATTCAATTGTAAAATCTGAAAAAAAATGTTTTTTAATACCGAATACTGAAATGTTCCTTACTCAAATCAGTATCAACAAATAAAATCCCTAACATAAAAAGATCAATACTCACTGTAACCCTAGGGTGATTCTTCAATTTCTCCCAAGCTTCTTTCATCCCCTCCGACCAATTAATATCATCAATAACAATTACAGAATGTACATTAAGGTAAGGAAGACATTGTTCGAAATAATTTAATGTGGGTTCAAGTTTATGATTACCATCGATAAAAACAAAATCAAGTTTAGAGAATTTCTTTAATGCTAATGATAACGTATCATCAAATGCACCTTGAATAATTTCAATGTTAAATTCTGGAAACGCTGCAAATGATTTCTTTGCAATTGCCGCAGTATTTTCACATCCCTCAAGTGTAATTAATTTCGCCTTTGGATTTCCAGATAATTGATACAATGCACTAATCCCAACAGAGGTTCCTATTTCTAATAAATTTTCTGCATTTGAATAGCTGATTAATCGAGATAAAAGTCGAGCATATTTGGCAGGCTTACTAGAGTTCTTTGTGATGTAATGTATACTACGTTCTTTATAAATTTTACCACCAAAACCAGCACCGAAATCACGAACTTGAATTAATGTTTTATTCTCCAATAATTGTGAACGCAAATTTTCGATTTTATCATATTTCAATTCAACAATATCTTTTCTAAAAACCCTTTCATTTAATTGATACATGAATGGGGATTGCAAATCATGGCGATTCTGACCGTGAAAATAATATTTTAGATAGCTAAAGATAAAGTTTAAACTGCGCATACTATCTTGATTCTCGTTTCGATTTCATCATTGAAAAAAAGATACTGAATGAAAGTGTAGCAATAATGACAAGTAAAGTCAGTAAGGATGGTATTTCATAATAATGCGATATCAACATTTTTGTTCCTACAAATGTTAAAATTATTGCTAATCCATATTTGAGGTAATGAAACATTCCCATCATCCCTGCTAATGCAAAATACAAGGAACGTAATCCCAATATTGCAAAAACATTACTAGTATAAACGATAAATGTATCTTGTGTAATCGATAAAACAGCAGGAATAGAATCTACAGCAAAAATCAAATCCGTAAAGTCTATCACCACCAATACAAGAAATAATGGCGTTGCAAATAAAACCCCTGATTTTCGAATAAAGAAATTTTTTCCTTCATACTCATCTGTTACTGGAAATATTTTCTTACACATTTTCACCAACACGTTATCATCCAGCTTAGGATCATCATCCTCTTTTTGAAACAACATTTTTATTCCGGTGTAAATTAATATTCCACCAAAAACAAATATCATCCATGAGAACATGCTAAACAATGCTATTCCTACAAGTATAAATGTTCCTCGTAAAATTAATGCGCCAATAATTCCCCAAAATAAAACGCGATGCTGAAACTCTTTCGGAACTTTGAAATACGTAAATATTAAAATGAAGACAAAAAGATTATCAACACTCAACGACCATTCAATTACATATCCCGTAAGGAATTCAACAGCCTTTATTTTTCCAAACCAAATATAAACAAGTACATTAAAAATAATAGCTAATGCAACCCAAAAGCCAACCCACTTTAGCGATTCACCTATCGAAACTTCACGTGATTTTTTATTAAGTACGATGAGATCTAGCGCAAGCATCGCTAGAATAAAAACATTAAACCAAATCCAGAAACTCATTGGAATCATTCAACCAAATATTAACGAAAACCATTAAGGATCTCTATTTTTTTATTACTTGCTCGTATTGTTTTGGATCCAATGCTCTAGGACTCCATTGACTTAAAAACGCTACGGTGCGTTCTTTACTGTATCCTTCGCCGTCTTCAAGGTATTCAGAATTTTGTGTGTGAATCCGTTTGCCATTTGCATCAAGAATAACGAATACAGGATATCCGAATCGTTGCGGAAAATCAAGCGCCTTTAACGTTTCTAAATTTGGAACTTCCTTACTGTAATTGATGTGCTCCATCACAAAATCTTTTTTTAACAACGAGTCGATAGTAGCATCTGCTTCAATAAATTTTTGAAACATTCTACACCATCTACACCAGTTACCTCCTACCATCAACAACACATGTTTATTTTGTTGTTTCGCAATTTTTACGGCATCAGTAATTTGCTTTTTTGCATCCAACTCCGGATGATAAATCAGCATTGCTTTTTTTATTGCAGAACTATCTTGCGCAAGTAAAGAAGAAGTTACACTTATCAATAATAAAAATAGTAGTAAATATTTTACGATGTATTTCATTTTAATTCTACGAATAATTTTTAATAATTATTTCTTCTCCTCAGCTTTTTCAATGCGCAGTCCTACATCCATCATACCTGATAATGGATTCATGCGCATCGCTTGTATTAACTCAAAACGATATTCACCAGCTTGTGGAAAACGAACATTATGTTTGAAGAGAATTCTATTATCCCAAATATCACCTAAGCCATTTCCCAACCATTTACCATCAGCATTAGCTAACATAATTTCTGCTGTATCACGATCTAATTGTCCGCCAGGAAATCGCGTATTGATGAATAAAAATAAATTACTAAACGGATACGATCCCGCATTGCGAATATTGAGATACACATTTTGCGCATGAATAGTATCCGTTATTTGAGCTGTAAAAACCACTGGCTTATCAACATCCCATAATGATTTTTCAATCTTTTGATTCTGCTCAAAAACCACCGTGTTATCGCACGAAGCAAAAAACAATACCGCTATTACAGCGAATAAAATTATGCTTCCTGAAAATTTAATTCTCAATACTACTTTCACGTTGTTAATTATAAATATTATTCGCTAGCTCCAGGTCTTTGACGAGGTGGACGTGTTGAAGGAGTATTTGTTGGTGCAATATATGGCGCAGAAGGAGGTGCTTGTTGCGTAGGCGTAGGAGCTGCTTGTTCTGGTGCCACTGGTCGAGGAGCTGCAGGCTGAATAGGTGCCGAAGGTTGCATCGCATTTTCCTGGTTCGGATTCGGATTTGAAATCGGTTGTCGTGGTGGACGATTACTTGGCGTTTGCAAACTTCGATTTTCTTGAACATTTGGTCGAGGAGTAGGATTCACTTTTAGCGGCTCCGATTGCGTTGATTGATCTTCAGGCTTCGTAGGTTGTGGTCTATTTCCTTGATTTTTATTTTGGTTTGGATTCACACCTTGGTTTGGATTCTTCCTCGGTGCCGACTGATTTCCTTGTTTCGGATTTTGCTCTGTTGAATTATTCTGTGGCGAAGTTTGTTGCGCTCTCGGTTGCTGCGGAGATGCCTGTCGTGCTGGTCGGGGAGTTCCTTGCGGACGATCACCTTGCGGATTAGCCGATGCAGTATTTCCAGTTACTGGAGCAGGGCGATTTCCTTGATTTGGTCGCTCAGAATTATCTCCACCCTTTTTCTTTTTCTTCTTTTTCTTTTGATCCATTCGTGTAAGACTATCTTGTCCTACAACATCTTTGAAATCGTGCTCATCTTCTTCTTCCTCTAAATCAAGACTACCAAAATCATCAGGACGCTCGTTTAGTTTATTCATTGCAACAATTTCTTTCACACGATCAACCGCCATTGGAATCCAACTTTCGGCAGCAAAAAATGTACGCTCTTCCCCTTCTTTTGGCTCTGGAATAATGTTATACCACATGATGCGCTTGAAAATGTCCGTCTTGCGATGAACCATAGTTCCTTTTCCAGTAAGCAATTTAACATTCGATTCTGGAATGTCTTTTATTGCATCCATATACGTATCCAACTCATAATTTAAACAACATTTCAACTTGCCACATTGTCCGGCAAGCTTTAATGGATTGAGCGATAAATTTTGATACCGTGCCGCACTTGTTGAAACAATCTTAAAATCTGTAAGCCACGTAGAACAACAAAGTTCTCGTCCGCAAGAGCCAATTCCTCCCAAACGAGATGCTTCTTGACGCTTACCAATCTGACGCATCTCAATTCTAACTTTAAATTCATCAGCAAGTTTTTTTATCAACTCACGAAAATCTACGCGTTCATCGGCAGTATAATAAAATGTTGCCTTTTTACCATCACCTTGAAACTCCACATCACTAAGTTTCATCTTTAAGCCGAGTTCCAATGCAAGAGTTCGCGAGCGATGCATCGTTTTATGTTCGAGGTCTTTTACTTCTTGCCACTTCTCAAGATCCGCTTGCTTTGCATGACGATACAAAAGTTTTATCTCTGCTGAATCTTCTTTTACATCTTCTTTACGAAGTTGAAAACGAACAAGCTCACCAGCTAAACTTACCTCTCCGATATCATGACCGGGGTTTCCTTCAACCGCCACAAATTCACCAACCTTAAGTTCAAGGTTATTGATATTCCGAAAAAACTCTTTCCTGCTGCCCTTAAACCTAATTTCTATAATGTCAAAAGGTTTTTGTCCTTGGGGAAGGACCATATCAGCAAGCCAGTTATATACATTCAGTTTATTACATCCGCTAGTGCCACAAGTACCATTGCTTTGGCAACCACCAGGAGTTGAATCGGTTGTGGTGGTTGAACATGTACTACATCCCATAATCTATAGGTTTATATGTTCAATTACCATTTATCATAAGCTGTTGTTAATAGCTTAATTATTTAATTTGAAGAATTCGACTAATCTTCAACGACAAATCTAAGAATAAGATCTTAGCATTGGCATTTCTTTCCACATGATAATGTGCCTTATTTAATTCAGTCACAAAAGAATCAACGTTGTTCTCATTCACGAAAGGTAAAAATAACTTTAATTTCTCTTTTTGCTGAACATCTAATTTCACCATTTCAATACTAGCCATATTCATCATCAAGCACTCTCTCACCACTTGAATATTGCTGAAAAGAAAATTCTTCTGCTGATCCCTGTTCAAGCCCGACATAACATCCACCCATGTGATAAGATTACTCATAGATTTTTCAGGCTTAAAACATAAGCGCATCCAATTTACAAAATCTTGTTCTTGGCTTCCTTCTCCTTGTTCTTGTAATGATAATTCCAGTGCTTGATGGAAATCACCATCTGCAAAACGTGCTATTTCCTTCGCCTTCTCTTGTGAAATATCTTTTCGAATTAAGGCATCAACGATCTCCTCATCTTTCAAACGACTAAGTTTCACCATCTGCGTTCTTGAAATAATGGTTTGCATTAATAGATCACGCTGTTCACACGCTAGTAAAAAGATGGTTTTATCAGGCGGCTCCTCAAAACTTTTCAATAATTTATTTCCAACTGTTGCATTCATCCGTTCTGGCAGCCAAATTATAATCACTTTATAGGGCGCTTCAAATGCCTTTAGATTTATTTTATGGATGATATCAGCAACTTCCTCATTCATGATCGTGGCTTGCTTGGTGTCTGATTCTGCAATTACTTCCACCCAATCATTATAATCGAGATAAGGATTTGCCAGAGCAGTGCGACGCCAATCAGCAATATAATCGAAACTCTTTGGTGACTTATGTTTTTTGGATGTCATTACCGGAAATACATAGTGTACATCCGGATGAACCATTTTCATGTTCTTCTTGCAGGATAAACAAACCCCACAACTATCAATTGTAGTAGGATTTTCGCAGGTAAGATATTGTGCAAAGGCATTTGCAAGAGGCCACATCCCAGCCCCCTTCGGACCAAAAAACAATTGCGCATGACTTACTCTTCCATCCTTATGGGATAAAATCAATTTCTCCTTCACGAGATCTTGGCCGATAACTTCGCTAAATAACATGGGGCAAAAGTAAAGTAATTTGAAGATCTGAAAATTTGAGGATTTGAAAATTATTCAACTATTCGCGAGTACAATACAAAGTGATCTCCTAATAATAAATCACCTATTTTTATCCTTCCAATAAAAATCCTATCATGCAATTAAAAACAGTCGACAATTATAACTTTTCTGGTAAGAAAGCTTTAATCAGAGTTGATTTTAATGTTCCACTTAATAGCGACTTTAACGTTACCGATCCAACAAGAATAAAGGCAGCAATTCCTACTATTAATAAAATTTTGAATGATGGCGGGAGCGTAATTCTCATGTCGCATTTAGGTCGTCCGAAAGAAGGTCCGACAGAAAAATATTCGTTGAAACATACGATAAAAACTATTTCAGATTTATTAAATCGTCCTGTAAAATTTGCAAGCGATTGTATTGGTGCAATAGCGAAAGATGCTTCCGATTCATTAAAAGCTGGAGAAGTTTTATTGCTAGAGAATTTACGATTTCATAAAGAAGAAGAAAAAGGAGATAGCAATTTTGCAAAAGAGCTTGCAACATTAGGTGATGTATATGTAAATGATGCGTTTGGAACAGCACATCGTGCGCATGCAAGTACAGCGGTGATTGCACAATTTTTCAAAGGGAAAAGTATGTTTGGTTATGTAATGGCTGGTGAATTATTAAATGCCGAAAAAGTTTTGAATAATGCGCAACATCCATTTACTGCGATCATGGGTGGAGCTAAAGTTTCTGATAAAATTCTCATCATCGAACGGTTGATGGAAAAAGTAGATCACCTAATTATTGGAGGGGGAATGGCGTATACTTTTATCAAAGCACAAGGTGGAAATATTGGATCATCACTTTGTGAAGCAGATAAACTAGATCTTGCTTTAGAAATTTTAAATCGCGCAGCAGCGAAGAATGTTACGATTCATCTTCCGGTGGATTCCGTTAACGGCGATAAATTTGATAAAGATGCGAACATCAATACTACCGAAATAAACAGTATTGCTGATGGTTGGATGGGATTAGATATTGGTCCGAAGTCGGTGGAGATTTTTACGAAAATTATTGCAGAAAGCAAAACCATTTTATGGAACGGACCGATGGGAGTTTTTGAAATGCCGAAGTTTGAAAACGGAACAAAAAAAGTTGCAGAATCAATTGTTGCTGCAACAAAAAACGGAGCTTTCTCATTAATCGGTGGTGGTGATTCAGCAGCAGCGATCAACCAATTTCACTTTACTAATGATGTAAGTTATGTTTCAACAGGTGGTGGAGCACTTCTCGAATATATTGAAGGAAAAGCATTGCCAGGAGTAAAGATGGTGATGGATGCTGGGTTAGATGAATAAAATTATCCCGAAGGGACCACTATGTGGAAAATTAAATTCCGATCAAATCTTTTATTCTCTTTATTAAAAATCATGAAAAATATACACCCAGATTTTCAGTCAAACATTCCAATTATGATTGATATTTTCAAAAAATATAAAATCAAAAATGCATATTTATTTGGTTCAGTACTTACCGATAAATTTAATGATAAAAGTGATTTAGATATTTTAATAAACTTCCAAAATGAAGTTACAGATCCATTACTTAAAGGTGAATTACTGTGGAGCTTACAATTTGCAATTGAAGATGCCTTTCATTTAAATGTAGATTTATTACAGGAAACCACTCCGAAAAATCCATATTTCATTAAAGAGCTTTTAGAAACTAGACAATTGATCTATGAACAATAAATATTATCAAGCATTGCAAACAATAAAAACTTGCATTGAGAACATTGAAAATCATATTGGAAGTACTAAAATATTTGAACAATATGATAGCAATTTACTTGTTCAACAAGCTGTAGAACGTAATTTAGAAATAATTGGTGAAGCAACGAAAAGGCTAATATAAATAGATAGTGAAATTTCAATAACAAATACTCGGGCTATAATAAATACTCGAAACAAAATCTCCCATGGTTATGATGAAATTGAAAACACCCAAATTTGGGGCATTGTCATAAACTACCTCCCAACCTTAAAAAGAGAAGTGGAAATATTACTAGCAAATTAATCATTCTTCAAAAATAATTGTGGAGCACTTCTCAAATATATTAAAGGAAAAAAATTGCCAGGAGTAAAGATGGTGATGGAAAATTATTAAGCTTGATTTTAATAATCATTAGAATTAATTCAATTAAAAAAATTAATTCGTAATTCGTAATTCGTAATTCGTAATTCGTAATTTTTAATTTATTTCCTATTTATTACAACAAAGCACCGGAATACCAGCAGCATTCGTTAAGAAATTTTCTTTGTCAGTTCTTCCAATGTAAGCATCATCAACGGGAACATCCGACATCAAAGCAATTAAATCGAACTTATTTTCTTCTGCATAATTAATTGTTTGTCGCGCAAATCCTACGGAAATAACTTTACTCTCTTCTTTAATTTCACTAAAACGATTGTTGGAAGTTTGAAAATATTCTTTCGCCTCTTTCATGTTTTTTATGAGTGCAGGATCAGGAGTAATTAATGGCCGCTCGATTTCATATTGAACAATGTCAGCATCAAAAATTTTAGCCATCATCGCAGTCTGCTCCGTTTTAATAGCATACATCTTATGCGGACCAACGGGAAATAAAATTTTCTTAATTCCTACGGCACTTACTTTTGTGTTTTCCTGAACTACTAAACATGGATACGGAATTGCTTGTACGAGTTTAAGGATATGTGCACCAAAAAGATTTTGCTTTATTCCTTTTACACCATGAGTTCCTACAACAACTAACATAGGATTTATACGTCCTAATTCCGCTGCGGCATTGTGCATTAATTCGCCTGTTGCAATTACAGTTTCAAAATTTGTTTCTTCACCCATCACTTTGCCAACAAAAAGAGATAATTCTTTTTCTACTTCGATTTGATTGTCGTTTTTCATTAAAAAATGTACCGCAACAATTTTTGCATCTGCATGCATTGCAATAACCTTTGCTTGCTCGATAGCAACTTTGCAACCTTCCGTAAAATCAATTAATACTGCTATGCTGTTCATCATTTTCAAATATAGTCAAAGTTAATTGTTAAATAATGTTCTTCAAAATATAATACTTCTTTCTTTAAATCCTTTTACTAAACTCCGACTTCACATCTTGCAAAGCTGGAAATAAATAATGCGCTACGTTTAAAACTGGACCATATAAATGCGACTCTGATTTTGTTTTAGCACTCAAAATTCCAACGCGTGCATCAACAGGTCGTAGAAGTGAAAGCATTACACTTATTGCCAAACCAAATTTTATACATCCGAAAAGGGCACCCAAAACTTGGTTTATTGGAGTAAGCGACGACATTTTCAATACTCCCTCTAAAAACTTTGCAAGTAAAATCATGATGATGATCACAGCAATAAAGACAAGAAAAAATGAAATATAGGGTAATGCGGAACTACTTCCATGAATATATGTTCCTACTAAATGTTCAAATATACTCGAGAATTTAAAGGCCAAATAAATTCCCAAAATCATCCCAATGATCATCGCGATTTCGAAAATCAATCCCTTTTTCCAGCCCATATATGCACCCCACAAAAGTGGTATAGCGATTACAACATCTAAGTAGTTCATTGTTCTTTATTAAAGCACAAAATTAATAATGGAGCGTTACTAATTAGTATGTAATCTGCTTTTAAATAATAATTATGAATTAAGAATTGTGAATTATACATTGTCAATTACCTTTGAGCAATGTTACACCTACGAAATATTGAAGAGCTCAAGAAAGATTGGGATCTTTTAGTTGATAAAATAAATGATCATTTTGATGCCGATGTAGATCTTCAAGGGTTACTGTTTCTTATCGGGATACAAGAATTAGGACAAGGCACACGTAAATTTGCAAAACACGAAAAACAGGATTTGATGCATATCGCTACCTGCAAGCTACTCAGTTTGTATGGTTTCTATAATCTGGAAGGTGTGGATGCTGAAGGTTGGCCACATTGGAAATTAGTTCAACAATTACCACGAATGAACTTAGGCGAACAGGATTATCTGCTTAAACAATCTGCCATCGAATATTTCCGTGAACAAGGATTATTTGTTCCAGAATCTTCTGAGAATCACTAAAATTATTTTAAAACTACTGTTTTTCTTACCAACTCAGATTGCTCTAAGCGGATATAATCTTTCGCTGAAAGTAAATCAAGTGAAGCTTCGAGGTTCAAAACTGCTTCTAATTTAATCTCAAAATGAACTTCGCCGTTGCCAGCAGTAATCCCATCTGCTAAAATATCAGCACGAATTCCTGTTGTAGGATTAATAACACTATCCTGGCGTAAAACTACTCGAGCACCAGCCACAGGCAGTCCCAAAGTATCCATTACGGTAACAATAGCCTCACAAGGCTTCGTTTTTTTACATGAGGAAGAGGCAAATACAGCTGTAATTGCAAGAAGGATAAGTGCGTAGCGAAACATGTGGTTTATATTGGTAGAGATTATACGAATTTGAAATAAATTTGTTCAAATTTAACTATCATTGCAGAACAAAACAGATCAATAATGGTCTGGCTGTTACACTCCAAAGTTAACGATTTCTCTAAAATGAAAAACGGTATCCGAATTTGTCTGGCCATGCTGATGGTTTTTAACCTTGCATCTGCCCAAAATAACAAGAAAAAAATGGAAAAAGAAACTGTTGTTGCCATCACAACTGAATATGGTGTTATCAAAGTTCAATTGTATAACCAAACGCCAAAGCACCGTGATAATTTTATCAAATTAGCTAAGGAAGGCACCCTTGACGGCACATTATTTCACCGTGTAATCAAAGGATTTATGATTCAAGGTGGTGATCCAGATTCAAAAAATGCGAAGCCTGGTCAAATGTTAGGTAGCGGTGATGTTGGTTATACGATCCCTGCTGAATTCGTGGATTCTTTGAATCATATTAAAGGTGCATTATCAGCAGCAAGAACAGAAAATCCTGCTAAAGCTTCTAGTGGTTGTCAGTTTTATATTGTTCAAGGGAAACCTGCTACTGATGCTGAATTAAATAGCACTGAGACACGTCTTGGGATTAAATATACAGAGGCAAATCGTCAAGCATATAAAACATTAGGAGGAACTCCTTTTCTTGATATGAACTATACCGTTTTCGGGCATATTGTGGAAGGTTTAGACATCCTTGATAAGATTGCGAATGAACCAACAGCACCTGGCGATCGTCCTTTAAAGGATATCAAAATGACTGTTAAGGTTATCGAATAAAATAATCCATTTCGTAATTTCATTTATTTCCTCAACGGGAAACAATCTCTTATTCAAATTAATTCATGTTCGAAGTAGTTCGTGCATATATTGCGGAAGCAAAAAAATTTCAGCCTTCAACAAAAGAAGAGTTGGAACAATTCCGTTTGCGTTTTATCTCTAAAAAAGGACTGCTAGGTGATTTATTTTCAAAGCTGAAAGATGTTGCCGCTGAAGAACGAAAAGAGTTTGGATTATTAGTGAATGAATTAAAACAATCGGCAGAAGGAAAATTTCTAGAATTTAAAGATGCTTTTGAAACGGATAGTAATAATGATTTCAAAGGTCAAGATTTAACATTACCAGGAGAGCCAATTACAACTGGATCTTTTCATCCACTTACATTGGTTCGTAAAGAGATCATCAGCATCTTTTCTCGCATTGGTTTCAACGTGAGCGATGGACCAGAAATCGAAGATGATTGGCATAATTTCTCTGCATTAAATTTTCCGCCCGAACATCCCGCTCGTGACATGCAGGATACTTTTTTTATTGACTTAACTCCCGACCAAACAATTTATAACGGACAGTTAGCTTTGCGTACGCACACCTCATCCATTCAGGTGCGAGTGATGGATAAACAAAAACCTCCGATAAGAACAATTTGTCCTGGAAGAGTATATCGTAATGAAGCAATTTCTGCTCGAGCACATTGTTTCTTCCATCAGGTAGAAGGATTTTATATTGATGAAAAAGTTTCATTTGCTGACCTCAAACAAACGCTACTTTATTTCGCACAAGAAATGTTTAATGCGGATACAAAAATTCGTTTGCGTCCCTCTTACTTTCCTTTTACAGAACCTTCTGCTGAGATGGATATATCTTGTCAGATTTGCAAAGGCAGTGGATGTAACGTTTGCAAATACAGTGGCTGGGTAGAAATATTAGGATGCGGAATGATTGATCCTGCAGTATTAGAAAATGGAAAAATTGATCCCAATAAATTTTCTGGATTTGCTTTTGGTATGGGAATCGAACGAATTACTATGATGAAATATGCAGTAAATGATTTGCGTATTTTTTCAGAAAACGATGTACGTTTTTTACGAAATTTTAAAGGAGTATAAGCAACGTTTTCTTTAAAAAATTAACGTACTAAAAAGTCTTTTTCGGGAAAGTTTTCTAAGCTAATATTGGATTTGTTCATGTAAGGAAAATAGTGACGGAAAGAAATGATAAACTATTATTTCAATCGTTTAGATTTTCATTTACAATCTTGAATTTTTAATTGTATCGTTCATAATAGTAAGAATCCAAATCATAAAATTGACAAGTAATTAAAAGGAAATTCATATCAATCTATCAGATTATCCGATAACCAATTGTGAATTATTAATTATTAATTATCAATTATCGCGCTAGCCAATTCTGAATTATTAATTATGAATTATCGCGCTAGCCAATTGTGAATTGTGAATTATTAATTATCGCGCTAGCCAATTGTGAATTGTGAATTATTAATTATCGCGCTAGCCAATTGTGAATTATGAATTGTGAATTATCAATTGTGAATTATGAATTATCGCGCTAGCCAATTGTGAATTATGAATTGTGAATTGTGAATTAATATTTATTTGCTTTCCCAATCACCTTATAAACTCCTTCTCCTTTTAGAATTGAATTGTATAAAATTGGATCTCCTAAAACTAATAGTGCTTCCTTAATAATTGGATCAGTACGAAACATGTATTGATATCGACCTTTACTAAAATAATAGCGACCAATAATTTCTTGCTCCAACATCAATTTTATTTCTGGTTTGAAAGTTACTAAATCCTCATCTTTATTATGCATGAGTTTTTTTCCTAAACCTGTTAATTCATTACTAACATTTGCATAATATTTATCCTTAATAACTGTCTCTTTTAAGTCTTTAAATGCGAGTTCAGTTTGCGTTGTATAGTCGTAATTTTTCGCATCCACATATTGCATGAAGTCTTTATATTCTTCATCTGATAATTTAAAATTTTCTACTGAAATGATGCTTGATTTTTTAGAGCGGTACAGTGAAGCGTAATCAAAAATCAAAAGACGATGGTATAAACTTTTTGCAATATTACTTGTATCAAAAGGTGCTACATAACGATCAGGATAAACTGCACTTGCATCATAAACCGTACGACCGTTTTTGGTTTTAAATTCTTTAATGATTGAGTCTGGTAATTCTTCCATGTTACCTTCTTCACCACGATGAGTATACACTTTCGTTTGAACACATCTTCCACTAGCAGTATAATATTTCGCAACAGTAACTTTCAGTTGGCAATTATAACTCAACGGCCGTGTTTGTTGTACTAATCCCTTTCCATAACTACGCTGACCAATTACAACACCTCTATCCACATCCTGAAAATTTCCTGCAGTAATTTCACTTGCTGAAGCAGAATGTTTATCAACTAAAACAGCAACACGAATTTGATTGTCGAGTGGATTTACTTTCGTAACATATTCATTATTGGAGCTACTTAATTTCCCTTTTTGAGTAACTAATAATTGATCTTTATCAATAAAGAGATTCAAAATATTTACTGACTCTTCAAGTAATCCACCACCATTACCACGTAGGTCAAATACCAATGATTTTATTTTAGGATTTTTCTTTAAATCCACTAATGCATCATGCACTTCATTATAACAATTCTGTAAAAATTTATCGAGTTTAATATATCCAGTGCTATCATTTAACATGCAGTAATAAGGAACATTGTTCACTTTCACATCTGCACGCACAATTGATTTTTCAATTAGTTGTTGCTCGCCAATTCTTCCAACGCTAAGTTTTATTGTAGTACCACTTTGACCTTTTAATAGATCATCAACCTCTTCTGCTGAAAGTCCTTTCAAGGATTTTCCACCAACAGCAACGATAACATCGCCAGCGCGCAAATCTGCTTTTTGTGCTGGGTAACTATCTAATACATCTAAAACTATAACACTATCACCTGTTCGGAAAGAACTTGCTCCAATTCCGCCATATTCAGCACTTACATGTTTGATACGATAATCTTCAATCTCCGACTCAGGATAATAATTGGTATAAGGGTCAAGATTTGTAAGCATACCGTTGATACCCGTTTTCATTAAATTACCTGGATTCACATCGTCCACATAATAATGATTTACTTCACGATAAACATTCGCAAATATTTCAAGTTGTTTTCCATATTCGAAAAAATCATTACCGAATCCCCAACTAATAACTGCAAATGGAACGAGCATAAAAGGGATCAACCACCTCCTGTTCAACGATTTTATTTTACTAATCATATTATTTAATGTAAAGGCTTTTAGGCAGCTCAAAGATATAGATCATCAACGTATAAATTTATAAATTGAGAAGGCGTAATTAACAATTCAATGCGAATTATCAACTTCATAAATCGCCATAAATAAGTAACTAAATTAGGATTATAATATTGCCTTCAGGGAACAATGAGCCATCAACTAAAAAAAGAAAGTCTCACTTTTTGAAGCAAGACTTTACAAACCTATCTACTATAAAAAACTAATTCAATGAATAACCATAACGAGTACCGTAGGATTGAAGTGTTTGTTTCAGCTTTTGTCGAGCAACGTGAATTCTTATTTTGACAGTCCCTAATGGAACAGAAAGGAAATTTGCAATTTCCTCGTATTTATACCCTTGATAACTCAACAAAAATGGAGTTTTTAAATTCTCTGAAAGAGCATTAATGGCATTTGTTAAATCTTTCATCACTAACCTGCTTTCACCATCATTACGAGTAGTATTACTAGCGTAATTTAAATGGAATTGGTTTTCAGTATCATCGCTAAAGATATTACCCTTCACAAATCTGCGATAATTGTTGATGAAAACATTTTTCATGATTGTGTAAAGCCACCCTTTCAGGTTCGTCCCCTCTTCAAATTTGTCTTTATTGACAAATGCCTTTAACATCGTTTCTTGTACTAAATCATTAGCGTCCTCAGGATCTTGAGTCAGCTTAAGCGCATAACCTCTAAGAGGTTTGTAATTCTCTTTTACCTTGAAATTGAATTCTAATTGTGTCATAATGTATAAGTATTAATATAATTACTTCCACAAATTTACGGCAATAAATAGTTAGAAAACAAATTTTTGTTTAATTATTTAACAATATAGTTAAACAATATATAATTTATTGATTATCAATTATAAAATCTTACATTTATTGATTATATTGCTATAAAATCACTTTTATGATGATTATAACATGTTAACTCTTCAAAAAATCATCTATTTTATGTTTAATAATATACTATACATCTTAAACAGTTTAATAATATATATGTTATAAAGGAGTCAACAGTCAATTAACCCCGATAACTATCAAATCAAATATGAAAACTGACTCAGGAAAGAACAAAAACCCCTATTCATTAATTTCAACTCAAAAAGTAGCCCCAGAAGAAAAAAAGGAAATAATGAACGGTTCGTCCTTCTCACTTGAAGAATTGCTTCTGCATAAAAGCGATAACAATATCCCAATCCTAAAGAATTCCACGACATTGAATGCAGCTGAAAAAATTGAGCGGATTAAAAATCATATTCATGGAATCATGACTACACTTGGCTTAGACATGACAGATGAAAGCTTACGAGATACTCCAATGAGAGTTGCAAAAATGTATCTGAATGAAACTTTTAGTGGATTGGATGCTGCTAACGAACCGAAACTATCCTTATTCAGCAACAATTATCAGTACAACCAAATGTTGCTTGTAAAAGATATTACGATTTATTCTACGTGTGAGCATCATTTGGTGCCATTTTATGGCAAAGCTCATGTAGCTTATTTTTCAACTGGAAAAGTTATCGGCTTATCAAAATTAAATCGAATTGCAAATTATTTTTCTCGCCGACCTCAAGTGCAAGAACGATTAACAATAGATATTTCAAAAGCTTTAAAACACGCTTTAGAAACAGAAGATATTGCAATTGTAATTGACGCGAATCATTTATGTGTTGCATCAAGAGGGATTCATGATGTAAATAGCAGCACAACAACCGCAGAATATTCAGGTCGCTTTTTAAACTACGATGTTCGAAATGAATTTCTTTCGTATTTGAAAAAATAAGAATTAAGCGTAGTTACTTTATTCGCAAGTAAATTAATAGATCAACTAACTCTTGTATCGAATATATGAAACGTACATTACTTGGCAGTTGAATATTCATATGAAAAATTTGAGCTCCTGAAATAAGTATAGAAGTTTTTGGGAAACTCTTTGCTAATTTATTCGCCACAATAGTTGGTGTTTGTTTTGGTATTGCAGACGTAAGCACGGTTAAAATATAATCAGCCTTATACACTTGCATTACAGAAGTTAGATCATCCATTGGTAAATTAACACCGAGGTAACTGGTGTGATGTCCATAAGAACGTATCAGAAAATTCGCAAATAACAAACCTATTTCATGCGATTCATTAGATGGTAAAAATAAAATAAATTTTTTTGATGCAGGGTTTAAATTTTTTGGTTGAGAATCACATGCGACAAATAATTTTTGACGGATCAAATTCGTAATAAAATGTTCATAAGCAGGATTGATGGCTCCAGTTTGCCATAGAACTCCGATACGTAATAAGAATGGAAAAATAATATCTAAATAGGTTCTTTCAATTCCATATTGCAAAATATTGGATGAAAGAATTTTTTCATAAGCCACTTCATCGAGGCTTAACATTGCACTTGTCAACGACTCAATATGAACTAATTTATCACTTGTTTCATTACTAAGTTCTAATACTAAAGTATCAAGAACCTCTTTCGACATTTGTGTAATCTTTGAAATCTTATGTCCTTGGCGATTAAGCATTGCGACACTCAACAATAATTTAATATCCTCATCATCATAATAACGAATATTCGTTGCAGTACGCTTAGGTTGTGGAATTCCATACCGTTGTTCCCAAATACGTAATGTATGTGGCTTAATTCCCGTGAGGGCTTCAACATCTTTTATTGAGAAATGATTCATTAGTAATTTTTCCGATTGATCATTTTAAACGGAAGGCATGCTCGCCGTATATTTTGATAAATAACATATTACCCAGCATAAAGTTTTCGCATCACCACTTTTATTAATTCACGTTGTAAAATAACTTCAGCGGTTCGTTTTGGATCGGCACATCCTGAGCGTGGTGGGAGTAAATGCTCTGGAACATCTATGCCATATAACAGCGAAGATAAGCGGTTGGAATCAGTCTTACAGCAAACCTTTATAAAGTCGCATAATTGTTCTAAATAATTATTAAAATCTACTGGAAGTTGTTCATTAAATTGCAGATCATAGCTAAACCGATCAAAATCCTTTATTGTTTGATCGGCCATCATCCTCAAAAATGCAAGGTCATATCGGTATTTTTCTAACTCTGTTGAATCCATTTTGTAACTTGTAACAGTAACTGAACAAATTTAATTGATTAATGGCTATAAATAATTTATTTTAGATTTTAAAATTGCTAGCAATAGAGAATTAAATTTATGACGAAAAATTAGTTTCATTTCATGTATCTTGAAAATTGTTGGTTTGATTCATTACAAAATGATACACATGAAATTGTTTATTTGAATCGCTTACATTACATTTGATTTTTACATACTTTATTTCAGTAAAATTCGTTTTAACAAAAAAAATTATCAATTGCTAAAATATCATCTTACATTTATAAAATGTTTCGCACTCATTTTGTTGATGTTTATCAATGTCAGTTTGTTTGCACAGGAATATCGACCGCATCCATTATTATCCTCTATGTGGCAAGCCGACGTTGAATACCTTGCTCCTAGTCAAGTAGAAGACACTACCATAAAAAATGGGTTTACCGGTGGATCATTTAATTTTCGATTACCCATTTACAAAGGAAAAGATTGGCTTAGCGTAGATGGAGGAAAACCCTATATTGCTGTATTGGCACAAGCTGGGGTAAATGCACGTCAAACTGAAATCAATTATATAGAACCATCTCGATTATTAACGAATGCTAAAATCAGTGTAACAGGATTAATTGCGACTGGTGCTAGCAGTTTACGTAATCTTTTTCTTGTGCAATTGAGCACTTCATTACCAACAGAAAATTTCTGGTTTAAACCTGAATTTATTCGAATTAATGGATCTATAATTTGGAGAAAATTATATCACAACAATCGATTTTGGCATACATTAGGAATAACTTATAGTCCTTTATCAGGACGAGATTATCCCTTGCCAGTAATTGGCGGTGGTTATAAAATTAATAAGGAAAACCAAATTCAATTTACCTTTCCTTTCAATGCAGCTTATACACATAAGTTTAGTAATAAATTTAGCTTAAGTCTGAAAGTGAATTCTAATGGAAGCTATAATTATTTAAAACCAGACACGCTTCATTTCCATGATCCACTAATTTATCGTCAGCGTTTTCCGAAATTTAGTATTGTTGGAAGATATTATACCGATCGTCATGTAGTTTTAACGCCGGAAATTGGCTTAGTAGGCAAAGGAAAAATGATGTTGGACGAAGTGAAGAGTAAACAAGCAGCAACATTCTATTTCAAATTATCACTTCAAGTGCGATTTGGCAAAAGACCAGCAGCATCTCCAATATTGAATTTTGATCCTGGCGATTCAGGATTCGATCCCAATTATATCCTTGAATAAAACTTATTTTGTTCCTCTGTGTTTATCGAAATAGTTATGATGAATCAAAAATCTCACGTACTAATTGCCGGTGGAACTGGATTAATCGGTAGCAGACTTACAACTTTATTGTTAGAAGAAGGATTCCATGTTAGTTACTTAAGTCGTGAAGCAAAAACAAAAAATGGAATTCATTCTTATCAATGGAATCCAACAACAAAAACACTCGATTCATCAGCATTAATAGGTATTACACATATTGTAAATCTTGCTGGTGAATCAATTGCAGGCTCACGATGGAGTGATTCATTCAAAGAAAAAATTATTAAAAGCAGATTGGATGCTTCCACAACTTTATTAAATGCATTGCAGACACAAAAAAATAATGTTGTAGCTATTATTGGTTCGTCAGCTATTGGAATTTATGGTGATCGAGCTAATGAATTGTTATTTGAAGAAAGCAAAATAGGAATTGGTTTTTTATCAGAGACAGTAACAAAATGGGAAGCTAGTTATGATCACTTTCCGATACGTAACGTTTTATTAAGAACAGGAATTGTACTTTCAAAAAATGGTGGTGCTCTAGTTCCAATGGCCACTCCTATTAAATTTGGAATAACTCCCATATTAGGTTCTGGAAAGCAATACATGAGTTGGATACATATCGATGATATTTGTAATATGTATATTCATGCAATAAGAAATGAATCAATGGCTGGCGTCTATAATGCAGTAGCTCCATCTCCTGTTTGTCATCAATCATTCATGCTTTCGTTAAGATCAGTAATTAACAAAATAAGTATCCCCATTCCTGTTCCCACATTTCTTTTAAACATCATTATGGGTGAACAAAAAGCAATTGTTTTGGATAGTGTAAAAGCCTCGGCTTCCAAAATTTTAAAAAGTGATTTCAATTTTCAATTTACAAATCTTGATAATGCATTGAAAAATATTTATGAAAAATAAAACTCCTTTAAATATTCATTGGTTTCGAAGAGATTTACGTCTTGATGACAATGCAGCATTGTATCATGCCCTTAAAAGTAAATTACCCGTTATAACAGTTTTTATTTTTGACAAAGCAATCTTAGATCAACTCGAAAATCGAACAGATCATCGTGTCATTTTTATTCATCAGCAATTAGAATTATTAAATTTAGAACTTCAAAAACATGGCAGCAGTTTGCTAGTTAAATTTGGTGATGCAACAGAATGTTGGAAAGAATTATTACAAGAATATAGCATTCAGTCTGTATTCACTAATCATGACTACGAGCCTTATGCAAAAGTGCGTGATGCAAAGATTGCTCAAGAACTTTTTTCAAAAGGAATCGCATTTAAAACATTTAAAGATCAAGTAATTTTTGAGAAAGATGAAGTAACAAAAGATGACGGAAATCCTTATACTATTTTTACACCGTATTCAAAAAAATGGATGGCAAAGCTGAATGATTTTTATTTGTCTTCTTATCCGAATAACAAATACTTCAGCAATTTTTTTCAAACAAAATTCGTGAAAATTATTTCATTAAAAGAAATGAATTTCGAGGACGATGCAATTGAATTTCCTTCAATAAAATTTTCCGACGAAATATTAAAGCAATATGCCGATCGTCGAGATATTCCTTCTATCAAAGGAACGACAAGAATTAGTATTCATTTACGTTTTGGAACAGTAAGTATTCGTGAATTGGCAAGGCATTCAAAAGAGATAAGTTTCAAGTGGCTTAATGAATTAATATGGAGAGATTTTTACATGTGCATATTGTGGCAATTTCCACATGTAGTTTCTGGCGCATTTAAACCTGCTTACAACAAAATAAAGTGGAATAATAATGAACAAGAATTTAAAAAATGGTGTAAGGGAGAAACTGGATATCCAATTGTTGATGCAGGAATGCGTGAATTAAATGCAACTGGATTTATGCATAACCGCGTGCGTATGATTACCGCAAGTTTTTTAATAAAACATCTTCTTATTGATTGGCGTTGGGGAGAAGCATATTTTGCTTCGAAATTATTGGATTTTGAATTATCATCAAACAATGGTGGTTGGCAATGGGCCGCAAGTTCGGGATGTGATGCGGCACCCTACTTTAGAATATTTAATCCAACTGAACAAACTAAAAAATTCGATCCTGACTTTAAATACATCAAAAAATGGGTTCCAGAGTTTCAAGAGTTTAATTATCCTCAACCAATTGTTGATCATAAATTTGCGAGAGAGCGTGCACTTTCAACCTATTCTAATGCTGTAGGCAAACTAAAGGAATTAGAATAATTTTTTCTTATTTGATATCAATTCATAGGAAGCCTACATTCATTCGTATTTTGTAATTTCGTAAAAGAATTTAAGCAATCAAAAATGTTCACAGGCATTATCGAATCACAAGGCATCGTTGAATCAATTAGCGAATCTGGTACAAATAAAACATTCACGCTTTCTTGTCCTTTTACCTCCGAATTAAAAATTGATCAAAGTTTAGCACATAACGGTGTATGCTTAACAATCATTGCTATTCAAAATAATCAATATTCAGTAACAGCAATTTTAGAGTCTTTACATAAAACAAATCTTGGCTCATTAAAAATTGGTGATAAAGTAAATTTAGAGCGTTGTATGTTCGCCAATGGACGTTTAGACGGACATATTGTTCAAGGTCATGTTGATCAAATTGGAGTCTGTGAAAAGATAATTATTGAAGATGGAAGTTGGATATTTCATTTCAATTATGATGCTTCAACAATTAATTATACGGTAGCGAAAGGATCGATTTGTATTAATGGTGTTAGTTTAACAGTAGTCGAGTCTTCAACAGGGAATTTTTCAGTAGCAATTATTCCTTACACATTTGAGCATACAAATTTTCATCAAATAAAAATTGGAGATACTGTAAATTTAGAATTTGATATTATTGGTAAATATGTTGCTGGCTATATGGAACGAATTAATTTGAAATCCGCTTGACCTAAAATTACGATATTTATTGCAATAAAAAATAATAATTACAATTCAATTTTATTTTGTTTAACGTCATTCATTTTTACGATGAGAACAATCATTGAAATGAATGCACCTGCAGCTGTTACTAAGAAAGCTGCTTTTATTCCATAAGAACCAAAAATCCAACCTGTCCATGCACCTGCGATTAATGCAGCGATACTACTCGTACTAGAATAAAATCCAATTGCTGTCCCTCGTTCGTTATCAGGAATAAATCCAGAGATAATCGCTTTTACAACACTCTCTGTACATGCCATCGACATTGCATAAATCATAAATAAAATTAAAAATGAAATAAGTGATGAGGCATAAACCATTCCGATGTAAGTAACCACAAATAACAATACACCAACAATTAATACTTTCATTCTACCAATCTTATCAGCTAACTTTCCTACAGGATACGACAACAAAGCATAAATTAAATTGTAAAATACATAAGCAACAATCATCGCTTGATCAGAAAATCCTGCCGCTTTAATCGTAAGCAATAAAAACACGTCTGGACTATTTACTAAAGCAAAAAATATTAATGTTCCAACTAATGATTTATATTCTTGTTTAGATTTTTTCCAGTAACCAAAATGGCTGAAAAAACCACCTTTTTTATCAGAACTCACAATGGGCTTTTCTTTGATCGATTTATCTTTTACAATTAATGTAAGTAACCAAGATGCAACTGCAGGAAAAACTGCAAGCATAAACATTCCTTTGTAATTGCCTGGATAAAAGTATAACCATACCAACCCAATCACAGGACCAATAACTGCTCCTGTTGTATCCATTGCG
>JAYVOC010000163.1:0-10820 GCA_043758125.1 Bacteroidota bacterium
CAAAAAAAATTGTGGAATATAAATAGTGGTTTAAATTTTAAAATGCAAATTATATAAGTTACCTATTGATAATAGTAATAGATTTGGTAAATGAAGAAAAATGGTTTTAATCGATTACTTACAATAATCAAATGAGAAAATTTTATTGCATTATATTTATTCTTTATTTGGTTCCATTAAAAGTTATTTCACAATCATCAGAACCTGTTTTTAAACATTATAGCATTGCAGATGGATTGCCTTCCTCCCAAATATATCAAATAATTCAAGACAAAAAAGGATTTTTATGGTTTGGAACCGATCATGGACTAGTAAAATATAATGGATATGAATTTAAGATATTCACGTCTGCAAACGGATTGTTAGACAATACTGTTTTTAAATTATTTATCGACAGCAAAAATCGTTTATGGATGCAAACATTTTCTGGGCAATTGTTTTTTGTGGAAAAAAATAAAATCGTCGCTTATAAATTCAATAGCAAAATTGTTGAACTAGTAAAAAACAATATACCTAAAGGGTTTTACATCGATAGCATCGGCAATGTCTATTTTACTTGTGGCGGAATTGGCGAATATAAAATTGATCTTTCAGGAAATTTTTTAAAACGATTTCCTAGTACTAATAGCATTGATCGGAACGAAATTTATATTGACGAAATTGGTACCACTCATTATTTAACCTCTGGATTTATTAACTCCAATAAAGACATTCCAATTCATTTTTACTTAAACGATAAGGATTTTAAGAATGATACCATTAGTAAGTTGCTGAAAGACTATGGACAAATTTCATTAACAAGAAAAAGAAATGGTAAATTATTAATTACATTATCAAAATACATTTTCGATATCAGTGGTGACAAATTAGAATTGTTAGATAGTTTCCCTAACGTAATAACGAACATATTCGAAGACAAAGAAAATAAAATATGGGTATCTACCTATTCTGGAATATATGTTTGCAATTCGGATTTTAAAAACAGTAAGCGAATTTCATATTTTGAAAAAGAGTTTATAACAAATTGTATACAAGACAATGAAGATGGATTTTGGATTACAACTTTAAACAGCGGAGTTTATTATCTCAATTCAAGTAAAATTAAAAATTATATCTTTAATGATACCAATACAAATGAACCCATTTGCTTAACCTATGGCAATAAAAATATTTATGCTGGATTTAGAGATGGCAACGTAAAACAATTAAATGCAAATGAAATAAAAAATATTTGGTCGTTTCCAGAAAACAGTTTTCTAAGTCACATTTTTTTTGATTCAACCTCTTATAAAATTTATTTTTCTAAAATATCTCCTGGTTATTTATACAACAATAAATTTATTGCGCTTAAAGGTTCAGAAAACATGGGTTTTAAAGGAAATTATATCTTGAGAAAAAATGGTGAAATCGTAAATGCAACAGTAAATGGAATTTACAAAATTCGGAGTGATTCCATCTATGCGAAATATGCCTTATTACAAAGGGCGAATTGCGTTTTCGAAAATAAAAAACTAGAACTTTTAATTGGCTGCAATGATGGGGTATTTAAATTAGATGAATTAACAGGAAAAACAACGCTTTACCATCCAGCATTTAAAAATATAAGAGTAGATGATATAAATGAAATTAACTCCATTGTGTGTATTGCCACTCGTGTAAATGGATTAGGATTGATTTATCAAAATAAAGTACATTATATTAATGAATCAAATGGCATTTGCAGTAATATAATTCATCATATAGCAATTAGTGGAAATAATATTTGGTGTGCTTCTTACAATGGACTTTCCAAAATTGAGATAATAAATTTTCAGCCATTAAAATATAAAATAACAAATATTGGAATTCATGAAGGTCTTCCTAATAATGAGATAAATGATTTATTAGTAATTAATGACACAGTTTGGGTTGCATCAAAATCAGCAATCTCCTATTTTAATCAGCATGATAATTTTTCAAATAGTACACCTGCAATTCTTCACTTCACTACTTTTATAATTAATACATCAGATACCATTGTTTGTGATAATTCAAGATTACCGTATTCATCAAATAACATAAAAATTGGTTTCGAAGCATTATCATTTAAAAGCGGCGGGGCTATCATTTATAAATATAGTTTGATTCATGATTGTGATACATTTACTTCTAATACCAACGATCGCCATGTAGAATTCCTTTCGCTTAAACCAGGCAAGTATCAATTCTTGGTGTCAGCTATGAATAGCTCCGGAGTTTGGACTGACACTACGAAGAAATTGGAATTTACTATTTTAGAACCATATTGGCAAACTTGGTGGTTTATTTCAACAATCTGTTTGATACTTTTATTAATTGTATATATCATTTTTAGAGATAGAATAAACAGGATAAAAAAAGATGAGGAACTAAAAACAGCTTTTAACAAGCAAATAATGCTTCTCGAGATTAAAGCACTAAGAGCGCAAATGAACCCTCATTTTATTTTCAATGTAATTAATTCTATACAAGATTATATTTTAAAAAGTGATTCGAAATCGGCTCAACGTTATCTTACAAAGTTTGCTAAACTCATTAGATTGATATTGGATAATTCTTTTGAAGGGGAAGTGTTACTATCTGAAGAGTTAAAAGCAAATGAATTATATATTGAATTGGAGCAACTTCGGTTTGAAGATAAATTTGATTTCGTTTTTGAAATTGATGAAGAGATAGATATTGATTCTTTAATAATACCATCAATGATCATTCAACCTTTTTTAGAAAACTCCATAAAACATGGGTTACATCATCTGGAAGAAAAAGGTAAATTAAAATTATTAATTTCCAAAACTAAAATGGATTTAATAATTATTATTGAAGATAATGGTATAGGAAGAATTGCTTCCAATGAATGGAATAAAGGAAGTTTAAATGAGCATATCTCACGAGGTTCATATATCACCTCCAAACGAGTTGAAGCCTATAATAAAGCCCATAATACAACTATTGAATTAGTAATAATTGATTTGGATAATGGATCGAAAGGTACAAGAGTAGAACTGAAAATTCCTATTAAATATCGAAATTTAAAAGGTGATTCGATTTAAACTAATTTCTCGTTGAAATACCTTTATAGGAGTGTCAATTTGCTTTTTTTCGATCAATTTCTTAATATTGTTGTAAGTAATTTATATAATTTATCAATATCACTGTATAAGTTAATCTTTACCTGTAAATTTGAATTAAATGCTAAAAGCTTGTATTGTCGATGATGAAAAAAAGGGACGCGATATTTTACAATTTCTCCTTAACGAATATTGTAAAGATATTCAAGTTATTGGTCAAGCAGATTCAGTAGATACTGCATTCGATTTTATTAATAAACATCATCCTGATATTGTTTTTTTAGATGTTGAAATGCCACGTGGAAGTGGTTTTGAATTATTAAAACGATTTGATAAGATAGATTTTAAAACCATTTTTGTTACTGCACACAATCACTACGCAATTAAAGCGATTAAATTTGCCGCTATTGATTACCTCTTAAAACCTGTAGATGTAGATGAATTAATTCAGGCAGTTAATAATGCAATTAATTCCCCGAAAAATAATATTCAACAACATTATTCTGGGCTTCTCGAAAACCTCGAAACTAATCGCACAGGAAAAATAGCTATTCCTGTAAAAGACGGAACTGCTTTTATTAATCCAAGCGATATTATCCGACTAGAAGCGGATGGAAGTTATACCCATATCTTTACACTAACAGAAAAACTTACTGCTTCAAAAAATATAAAAGAATACGAAGAACTTCTTCAAGACTTAAATTTTTTTAGAGCACACCATTCACACTTAATCAATTTACATTTCGTAAAATCATTTAGTCGTGTGGATGGTTATTTTGCCAACATGAGCGATGGCTCGTCAGTAGAAGTTTCTAGAAGAAAAAAAGACCACTTTTTGCAATTGATGAATCTTTAGGATTTTTACATCAAATTAATAATGCAAATTGTTAAAAACTTCGTCAAATACAATAATTCCTACTTTAGCATTTCAAAGACTAATTTTCACCTTTCAGCTCTTCAATGCCTAATATTCCTGTAATTTTTATAAGTATTCGCCTAGATTTTCATTTTTTTTATCTCGAAAATCACCACGGGTTACTTTAAATATACCAACTATCAACAAAAGCTACCAGTTATTAGAAAGTTCTATTTTAAGTAGTGATTTTACTTTTTATTAAATATATTGTACTCGTCCAATTCAACTCATTATATGTGTTTAATCGACTATCAACAAAATCGCAATTGTTGATAAATTGTCCTTTGATTGAATCGTTTTTATTTATTAATCGATCATCTCAAAGAAGAATTTAAAAAATGTAAAAAATCACCAATTAATACCTAACCTATGGAAACATTAACATTTACCGAGACTAAAAAAGTAGAAGGAAAACGAAGTAAGTTATTTTTAATCTGTATTTTTTTGATGAGTATTTTTAGCATTTCTAATGCTATTTCACAACCTCTCTCTGTTGCTAATGACCCTATTTGTAGCATTCATTGTTGTAGTCCACAATTTCCTTGCAATTGCTCGGCCGGTGTTATTGCATCAGGTGGCGTACCGCCCTATTCATATACAGTAATCAATGGATCAAGTGTTATAAGTACGAATCCATGCGTTACTGGATTGTGCCCTGGGTCTTATAATTTTATTGTTCGAGACGCATCAAATGCACAAGTTTCGTTAATAATAACTGTAGGTGGAGCTTGTTGTAAATTAAATTGTAGAGATACTTCTTTTTGTTATAATGTTCCTGACTCAGCAATTCATCTTGTGAAACCACATTATGCGAATATTTCTGGTGGAGGCGGAACAGGTAATGGAGGTCCCTCGGATTGCGTTAGTGATTCAATTTGGAGCATTGCACCAGGAGTTTATCCTGTAGGAACAACAGTAGTAAAATGGTATGTTATTCATAATGGCATTCTTGATTCATGCTCACAAAATGTAATTCGAAATGCACCATCTGTTTACAGCATAAGCTTTAATACTTCTCCTGCTTTGGTTGCCGGTGTAATTAATATTTGTAACGGTCAATCGATTACCTTCAATAATACATCAACTGGTACTACTGGTCAACTTTGGAATTTTGGCAATGGGTATTATTCAAGCAATGCATCGCATACAGAACCAGCCTCCCATTATCCTCCCGGAACTTATTATGATACGTTAACTGTTTATGATGCTTGTGGAACGCCACATGATACTGCCTTTACTGTTATTGTAGATTCTGCATCAGGACCCGATATTTATTGCGTTTCCGTAGTGTGTCCTGGTGATACAGTAACTTATCATACACATGCAAATTGTACAGGGTATTCATGGAGTGTTACTGGTGGAACTTTTCTAACAATACCAACATCAACTAGCGATTCTGCAACTGTAATTTGGGGTGCTGGTCCGAATGGTTTTTTAACGTTAAATGTTTCAGGATGTACTCCTGCTTTAACGTGCCCTCTTGGAACAACTGTAAAGATTAATATCGTTCCTACAACATTACCAATTGCCGGTGATACAATTGTATGCTCAGGTTCTAAAAGTTGTTATTCTGTTGAATGTATTCCTGGAAATACTCATGGATGGGAATTACTACCTTCAACTGCTGGTGTAATTACTGGTCAAGGAACTTGTGAAGTTTGTATTCAGTGGAATCCAACTTTTTTTGGCACTGTTACTTTAATAGTAAATTACAATAATGTTTTAACAGGAGCAGGTTGTAATCTACCCGGAAATTGTAGCGCTAAACACGGTTGTGGTGGAACAGGAACAATTACTATTCATGTTCGTCCAATATTTGGTATTTCCGGACCAGCAAAGGTTTGTCCGAATACAGTAAGTGCTCCATTTAATGGAATGAATCTTACGAATAATACTATTGCATCAGGAGTAAGTTGGAAATTGGTTACACCGATTCCTTCTACATTAACTTTTGCAAATTCAGGTTTATTAAATGCTTATACTTGGAATGCAGGTATAGGAATTTATCAACTTACAGCTTATGCACCAGCAAATATTTATTGTAATGATTCAGCTGTAACAACTGTTGAAGTTGTAAATATTATTGCACCAAATAATATTGTTGGTCCTGATACTGTTTGTGCGAATGTACCAACAGTGTATAGTGTTGCACCAAACATGACTGGTGTTACCTATACATGGACAATCATTGGTGGTGGAGTAATCGTAGGACCAGCAACTGGAAATTCTGTTTCGATCAGTTGGCCTGTCGGCGGCGGAAGCGTTTCTGTGATTCAAACATTAAGCGCACTTCCTGGTTGTATTTCATCATCATCATCTATAAAAATTGTTAAGACTTGGCCCAATTTTCCATTACCAGTTATCACTGCAAGTAATCCTACAGTTTGTTTAAATAGTACGATCACCTACTCTATTCCACTTCCATTAATTAGCAATGGAACTTATACGTGGTCGATCGTTCCCGCAACAGCTGGAAATATTATTTCTGCAAATGGAACAAATACAATCACTATTAAATGGATTAGTTCTGCGATTACGCCAATATTTGTTAAGCTAAAGATTTCGCGTTGCTATGCTGATTCAGTTATGCTTCCAATAAATTTATTGCCTTTACCAGCTGTTCCAAATATTAGTTATTTACCAGCTACACCATGTTTAAATAGTGTTGTACAATTTACTACTACAAGTCCTGGTACTTGGAATTGGAACTTTGGTGATGCAGGTGTTTCAACTATACAAAATCCACCGCATACTTATGTAACGCCTGGAGATTTTAATGTGCAATTATATGTTACCAATTTATCAGGATGTTCTGATACTGCCTATACACAAATTCATGTAAATGATATTCCCGTTTCTCCAATCATTGCAGGAAATGATAGTGTATGTTTAAATAGCGTCAATCTATATTCGTTCTCGCAACCATTATTTATGGGAGCAAGTTATACATGGTCATTATCTGCACCGGTATTAGGAAGCATTTTATCATCAGGAAATAATTTTGCTAATATTAAATGGACATCGCCAGGAATTGATACTGTGTTATGTCATTTGCAATCGACATGTTTAGACACGATAGTAAAATTTGTTGTAGTAGTAAATGCATTACCTGTTGCATCTATTTCTGGTCCAGTATCTGCGTGTTTAGGTTCGCCTGTTACATTTACTGGATTTGGTGGAGTAAGTTATACATGGGGCTTTGTTTCAGGTTCTCCATCTTCTTCCATCACATCACCACAAATAGTAACCTATAGTAGTACTGGAACATTTGCTGTAACTTTAAATGTTATTGATGCGAATGGATGTACAGCAAATACAAATACGAACATCACTATTAATCCATTACCTATTGCAATTATTACAGGAACAAATGGTGTTTGTACTTTCCCTTCAAGTGCAACAATGACCGCAGTTAATTTAGCAGGTTATTCATTTGCATGGTCTCCATCAGGAAATACACCATCGATCACACAAACTATTTTCGGACCAACAACTTTTTCATGTATTGTAACCAATGGTTTCGGATGTACTCAATTATCAAATTCAATAACTGTTATCGGTGGAGTATGCAGTAGTATTCCTGGCCCTTGTGTTGTTAATGATAGTATTGATTTCACGTATACTCCTCCAATTTGTTTAAGTCAAGTATTTACAAAAATTTATTCGGCACCATTAGTTAGTTGGAATTTTGGTGATGGTGGAACTGCAGGAATTGTTAATCCAGTTCCTCATACTTATGCAGTACCAGGAGTTTATCCTACAACAGTTATCGGTACTGGTTTCGGTATTGATCAATTTGGAAATCCATGTACAATTGTACTTGCTAATACTCACATGATCACCGTTCCATTTGATGCACATTTTGATTTCTCGTTTCAATGCAATGGCTTAGGACAAATGCAAACAATTTTTGCAAATACATCTTTATGGATAAATGCTGCAACTAGTTATAATTGGAATTGGTACGATATAACAACAAGTTCAACTATTTCGAATCTTCCATTTCCTTCTCCAGCATTACTCACTGCAGGAACGCACGTAATTCGATTAACGATTTTTGATCCTGTAACAAATGCAAATTGTGTTATCACTCGAACAATATTAGTTCCAGTTCCTATTGTTGCCGCATTTACTGTATCTAGTCCGGTTTGTCAAGGTACTGCTGCAATATTTACTGATAACTCTATAAATGTTATCAATGAATCATCACGATTATTTAACAATGGAAATGCAGCTACATCAAATCAAAATCCTGCAAGTTTAATTTATACTGGTTCTGGAAATTTTACAGCGTCGTTAACGGTTACTGATATTTATGGATGTAATAGTTCAACCTCGCAAAATGTGTTTGTTAATCTTGTTGGAACAGGAACAATAACTGTTGGACCGAATAGTTGTGATTCAGTAATGTTAACCGCATCAGGCCCTGGACCATTTACTTGGTCGGTGATAAATCCACCTCCATTCCCAACAAATCCTGTATATGTAAAAACAAGTGGATTCTATAAAGTTTCATCGTTCGATGGCAATGGTTGTCCATTCACCGTAGGACCAATTCAAGTGACAGTAAAACAATCACCGATTGTAGTGATAACAGGAAAAACACAATATTGTCAAGGAGAAGCATTAGCGATTAAAACAACAACTGCTGGAGTATCTTATGCATGGAATAAACTTCCATCGCTTGTAATAATTGGTACTTCTGCAAATCTTGGAGGAATACTAACAAGCCCTGGAACTTTCACCTATAAAGTAACCGTTACATCTGCAAACGGATGTTCTGCATTTGCAACTTATACAATAACTGTTGATCCCGTACCATCATCAGCAGTAATTAATTCCTCGGGACCATTAACATTATGCCAAGGTGATTCAGTAATGTTATTTGTAAATCCTACAGGAAATACTTATCTCTGGTCAAAATCACCCGCACCTCCATTAACAGGACCACAAAATACAAATCCTAATTTATGGGTTTCACAAAGTGGTACCTATTCTGTAATTGTACAAACTATAACTGGTTGTGCATTTCCAGCTATTGCTCCAGTAACAGTTATCGTTAATCCATTACCATTAGCAAATATTGTTGGTGATACAACACTTTGCGAAGGGGAAACTTTGCAATTACTAACTACACAAGGACAAGGCACCTATGCATGGACAGGACCAACATCAAGTGGCATTACAAATCCATTTGTAAAACCAAATATGCAGTTAGGTGATGCAGGAATTTATTCAGTAATCGTAACTAATATTTTTGGTTGTACCGCTACAGATACAATTAATGTAATTATAAATCCTGCTCCAACTGTTCCATTTATTATTTCAAATCCAGGCGGCGTACTTTGCGAAGGACAATTGTTTAACATAAGTATCGTTGGACCACTTGCACCACCCGTTGTTTATAATTGGAGTACTGGTCAGATGGGTTATAGTATCAACGCTGCAATGGCAGGAAACTATAGTGTGATTGCAACAAATCAATTTGGTTGTACTTCTGCATCCAACGTAATTACAATTCATCCTCTTCCTGATTTAAGTTGCGTACCAACGGGATGTTATGAATTCTGTAACGAATGTGTTTCAGTAGTGATCCCTGGCCCGTTTGGATTAACATCTTATGCATGGCAAAAATTAGTTGGAAATGTATTTGTATTTTATAGTGCCACACAAAATTTAACAGTGCTTCCTCCTGGTGGAATATTCCGATTAATAGGTTCTAATCAATGGGGATGTGCTGATTCTACCGACACATTAAGAGTTACCTTTAAAGATTGTTGTCCGTTACTTCCTCCTCCATCGTGTTTAGATACTTGCGTTAATTTTAATTCAAATAATCTTGCTGGATGGCATCCTAATCCTATAGCTCCGAACGTAGGTTTATCAGTTACAAATTTAAATTCACAAGCAGGTTTAACTGACTATTATATTCTTGCATCCGATCAAGCTGGTCCATCACAATTAGAAGCAGGCACACAGTTACTTGGTAAATGGTGTTGCGGATCTTTCTGTTATGACTATAAAGTTTTTGATGATGGTGTTGCCGGAGTTATAAATACCTTTCCACAGTTTACTATTTTCAATGGATTACTTGGATTTAGATTTACTTCAACAACAGTTGCAAATGAAACTACTGCATGGCAAAGAATCTGTGCTCCAATTACTAATTGTAATCCTCCTCCAATTTCAGGAGCAGGTACGTGGATTCCAATTGCTGGAACAATACTTACTGATTGGACAACAGTTTTAAACAACGTAACAGAAATTGATTTCAAAGTTGATTACTCCGCAGCAATTGGAGAAACATCTGGATTTGATAATGCTTGTATTAGTTCTGGTATTCCTCAAATTAATGCTGGAAATGATACAACAATATGTTCAGGACAAATTATAACATTACATGTAACAGGTTGCACCGGAACGCCACAGTGGCAAGAAATTGTTCCCTTCGGTGTAAACTTTAATATTGGAAATGGAGGAATTGTTGATGTTCATCCAACACAAAATACTTGCTATCTAGTTACATGTTGTGGAGCAAGTGCATGTTGTTGTGATACCGATACTGTTTGTATAATTGTTCGTCCACTTCCAGTTTTAAAATGGACTACGATTTATCCAAATCTATGTAGTGATTCAACAATCACTTTAAATCCAAATAATATTTTTGTATTGGTAAACAACATATTTGTTAGTGCTCCTCTTGCTGGTGGTACTGGATTCTTCTCAGGCATTGGCGTTGCAGGAAATATCTTCACACCAAACGGTCCAGGTACGTATACAATTTGCTACACTTATACTGATGCATTTGGATGTACCAA
>JAYVOC010000164.1:0-2106 GCA_043758125.1 Bacteroidota bacterium
TCAATTATCGAATATTAAATGTTTGTAGTCGGATGTAAGTGTATGCGTCTTTTTGAATGGTGTTTTCTTTTAGCGAAAAATTTGGCTTTTGTCAACTAAATTAGCGAATAAAAAATCATTAATCGAATAATAAATGTTTGTAGTCGGATGTAAGTGTTTGCGTCTTTCTGAAAGGTGTTTTCTTTTAGCGAAAAATTTGGCTTTTGTCAACTAAATTAGCGAATAAAAAATCATTAATCGAATAATAAATGTTTGTAGTCGGATGTAAGAGTTTGAAATTAAATTTGAATTGGTACATTCGTAAATAAAACCGTTAGTGGTAATGTGCTTTAAAAATTTGACTTTGCAGAATTTAAGAATTTGATTAACTTAGCAGAATGAAATCCGAACATTTAAAACTTGAATTAATTCAATGGTTGACCTCCATTGAAGACAAGCAGATTTTACAATCGCTATTCCGCTTTAAAAATATACAGGAAAGTACTGATTGGTGGGACACTTTGTCGGATGAGCAACTGAAAGAAGTCCAAAAAGGAATTGAAGACGTAAAAAAAGGAAGAACCATTTCAAGTAAATCCGTTTGGCAGAAATATGGCAGAACCATTAGGCATTGAATGGTCTGAAAGAGCTTCAGAACACCTTGACGCGTTTTATAACTATTTGTTATTGGAATGGTCATTCAAAGATGCCGAAAAATTTCTTGATCAAGTTCAGGAATTTGAATATACCATTTCTTATTTCCCAAAATCTTTTATCCAAAGCAAGAAAGTGAAACGATATAGAATCGGGTTGGTTCATCGTTACGTTTCTGCAATTTACGAAGTCAGAAAAAAAGATATTGTTATTATCGCTTTAGTTGACAATAGGTCAAACAAGAAAATAAGGTGAAGCTCACTATTACGAGTGCATTCGCGTTCGAGCCTCCTGCTACTGCGTAGGCCATTTAAATAACCGTACAGATACATTTTAAGAAAGTGTTTAGACTCAAAGCTAGGCCGACCTTCGGATTTTAATATGTTAATGATAAACCCTAGTTTGCTTAAATCAAGATGCTCCACAAAAGCATCCACAAAACGAACAGGATTATCAACACCAATTTTATCTTCCAATGAGCTGAGAGAAATCTGAAAACGATCTTGCGTAGTAATAAAATTCAAACCTTTTAATTTCAATCAAGATACGAAATCTTAATTGAAATTTTCTACTTTTATAGTTTTAATTATAAAAAAGTTATTAAACAGATTCCGAGTTATTTCACACTCTGTCGTTATCCGCAACCAATTGGCGGCAGTGCTAACATCAAACATTTGGAATTCTAATTTACTTTACTTTGACACTAATTCAAAACTGAATACAAAAAACAAACATTATGGAAAAAGAACTTATCCACCTTACTTCAAGGTTTCTCAAGATGAATCGGCTTGTGCTATTTTTATTAATAGCATTTCCAATAACGCTTAGATTTTATTCTCCACCTTCTGGAGATTATCCAATCACCAATCATTTGTTGAGTAGTATTGGTGGAATATGTTTGTTGTGTTGGCTCTTTGCCATTGGACACAAGGCAAATGAGAAACTTATTTCGCAAGGAATTAATATAGGAATGTTTAAGTATTTCAACTGGTGTATATTGTTAGTTGTTGTTTCATACTTTCTTGGGATAACTTTAGGTTCAGAAGTTCACGAAACGGTTGGGCGGACTTTCCTCAATTACACAACACCGATTTATCTACCAATAATTTTTATTGCTTCGTTTATTTCTGTAATGCTAATTGCTGCTAAAACATTATCAAGCGCAGAGGCAAATAACGAAGTAGGATTAGGGAATTACTTTACAACGCTTCTATTAATGATGGTTGCACCAATTGGATTATGGTTCATTCAACCAAGAGTGCAAAATATTTGACTATGTGCAATACTCAAACAGGCGACATCGCCTTGAATAAATATTTGTGCGGACTTCGGACTGACGGAATTCTAATGCACAGCTTGGCTACATATAACATAAAGTCAATGTTGCACAACCCTTATTAAAATCAAAATCACATAAAATACGGCTTCATTAGAGGCACTTTAAACGATGCAGTTTTTTCTAGTGAGATTTAT
>JAYVOC010000165.1:0-8211 GCA_043758125.1 Bacteroidota bacterium
ATTTCACTAACATTCCAAGCGCTCACTAAAAGTCGTCTAGAATTTGGATTTTTTTTTATTTGTTCAATCACATTCGAGATTTGGTCAATGGTCTTTCCATCAGGGCAGTTCCATGATCGCCATTGTGAGCCGTATACTGGTCCGAGATTACCATTTTCATCAGCCCAATCATCCCAAATACTTACTCCATTATCCTTTAAATATTTGATGTTTGTTTCACCTTTTAAGAACCATAAAAGCTCATGTATAATTGATTTGGTATGGATTTTTTTAGTGGTTACAAGTGGAAAGCCATCTTCTAAATTATAGCGCATTTGGTATCCGAAAACACTAACGGTACCAGTTCCTGTGCGATCTTCTTTCTTAACGCCTTGATCCATCACATGCTTGAGGAGGTCGAGATACTGTTTCATAAAAGTTTACATTTATGCAAAGGTAATACGATATTTGCATCTTAAAATAAAAACGAATAGTGAATTATCGCAAAGGCATTATTTTTACAAAATATTAAAAGCACACCTATGAAAAATCTTCTTCGAATTTTACTCTTACTTCCATTGCTTTATTTTGCATCATGCTCTGAAGACAACTCCTCAACTCCAACAATTGATGCTAGAGATAAGTTTACTGGAACATGGTCGTGCAAAGAAACCATTTCTGGGACTACACAAATATTCAATATACAGATATCGAAAATTGGTATGGAAGATTCAGTGAATATTAGCAATTTTAGTAATTACGGTTCTACTGCGGATGCAATTGCCTTTATAAGCGGAAATAGTTTAACGATTCCAACACAGAATATTGGTGTTACAGGTATTCCAGTTGGAGGAACAGGAATTTATAGTAGTAATGGAGTTACTCAAAAAATTACTATGAATTATTCAACGGACGGATCTAGTGCCTCAGCAATTTGTACAAAATAAGATTGTTGATTTCAGAATAACCTATTTCAGCCAAGCTCAAAAATTCGTAATTCGTAATTCGTAATTCGTAATTCGTAATTCGTAATTCGTAATTTATTTTATTGTTCTCCGTCTACTTGTTCCGCATTTACGATAGTCATCTTTACAGAATCAACGCTATGCTTAAAACGTTTTAAAATATTGAATTCGTAGCCACCAAAAATCCTTTTTTCATTTACAGCTGGAATTCTTCCATAGATATAATTTAGTAATCCAGAAATAGTATCATAGTTTGGATTTTCAGGAAGTGCTAATGGAATCAAATCATTCACATCACTAATACTTGACATTGCATTTACGATATATTCTATTTCACTCTTCTTTTCTACTGGTGGTTTTTCATCATCGTATTCATCTTGAATTTCACCTACTAATTCTTCGATAATATCTTCCATAGTTACGATACCAGCAGTGCCACCAAATTCATTCGTAACAATTGCCATTTGTATGTGCTGCGTCTGAAATTCCTTTAATAAATCGTTGATACGTTTATTCAGTGGGATAAAATAAGCAGGACGTAACAAGTCATTGATGCCTCTGAAATTTTTCTCAAATAGTACTTTGATAAGATCCTTGCTATAAACAACACCGATAATATTATCTAGTGAATCTTGATAAACCGGCATTCTTGAATAGCCTTCATCAATAACACGTGTTACTACTTCATCACGACTTGATGCAACATCAATAGCAGCAATTTTTGTTCTTGGAATTAAAATCTGGCGAACTACACGATCATCAAATTCAAAAACATTTTGGATGAGTTCATGTTCTGATTGATTGATACTTCCTCCTTCTTCACTTTCCGTTAGAATCATTCTTAACTCTTCTTGAGTATGAATATCTTCTACTTTTCTAAAATCAATACCAAGAATTCTCATGATCAAATTCGAGAATTTATTTAAGAACCAAATAAACGGACGAAAGATTAAAAAGAAAACTCGTAACGGTAAGGCAATCGTCATTGCTGTTTTTAATGGATTCGTGATACCATAATATTTTGGTACAAGTTCTCCAAATACAATATGCAAAACAGTGATAAAAATGAAAGCAATAGGAATTGCAATTTTATGTATTGCCAAAGGATCTGGTTGAAAACCGAGACGATGAACTACTTCAATAATGAAATTGGTAGCTACACTTTCGCCTACCCAACCTAATGCAAGACTAGCCAGCGTGATTCCTAATTGGGTTGCTGAGAGATAATGATTGAGGTTGTCAATTATGTTTTTCGTCAACGTTGCAAAACGATGACCTTGCTTTTCTTTCAGATCAACTTGTGAGGATCTAACCTTTACAATTGCAAATTCGGCGGCGACAAAAAAGCCATTAAGAAACACTAAGAAAACAGTTAGTAATATATCAGATAACATTCAGATGGATAGATGGTCAACTGCAAAGATATAATAGCTGAACGATGCAGCGACATTTTTAGTAAATTTATTAATAATGAGTTGTTTACAGAAGTTTAGGATTATTGATATGTCGATCCTTGTCACGAATTGACTTTTTAAGGAGATTTTTTTCGAGCGCAAGAGTCAAATCTACTCCAGTTTGATTAGCCAAACAGATTAGCACAAAAAGGATGTCCGCCATTTCATCCGCAGGATCACTGTTCTCTTCTCCATCTTTAAAAGATTGTTCACCATATTTTCTAGCAATAATACGTGCTAATTCTCCTACTTCTTCGGATAAAAGTGCCATGTTGGTGAGTTCATTAAAGTAACGAACTCCAATCGTTTTAATCCAATTATCGACTGTTGATTGGGCTTCTTGAATGGTCATAGTTTTAGTGATATTTAGTGGAAATAAATTGATGTATTACAAAACTAAGAATTTAATAATTTATAAAGTGATATCTCATTTTCAGATTGATTTTAGCGTATTAAAAAAGAATAGTAATTGAAATTTGCCACTTCAAAATATTCTAGTGCATAAATGAAATGTAAAAAAAACAAACAATTATTCTTTTGCTTTCGAATCTATCATAATGGTAACAGGTCCATCGTTTACTAAACTTACTTTCATGTCTGCACCAAATTTACCAGTTAAAATTTTCTTTTTCAATTCCATTTCAAGTGAAATAATAAATTCTTCGTATAAAGGAATTGCTTGGTCAGGTCGGGCAGCTGCGATGTAAGAAGGGCGATTACCTTTTTTTGTTGAAGCATGCAATGTAAATTGGCTAATCAATAAAATATCACCAGCAATATCTTGAATGGACAAATTCATTACATCTTTTTCATCATTAAAAATGCGAAGCTTAGAAATTTTTCCACACAACCAATTAATATCTTCGGTGGTATCTGTTTGTTCAATACCTAATAAAATCATCATTCCTTTTCCTATGGAACGATTTTCAATTCCATCAATCAGAACAGAAGCTTCGGTTACACGTTGAATAATTATTCTCACAATTTATTTTTTAATGCGGGATTAATTATTTAAAAATATCTTCATTGTGCAACATGCTTAAATAATTATAATATCTCATAGGATGAATTTCTTTTTTTTCAACTGCATCTTTAATTGCACATTGTTTTTCGTTTTCATGTAAGCAATTGTTAAACTGACATTGTTGTAATAGATTTCTCATCTCTACAAAATAATGGCTGATCTCTGCTGGTTTAAAATCTATATTTACAAACTCTCTTATTCCAGGGGTGTCGATAATAAAACCTCCTTGCGAAAGAGGATGCATCTCAGCAAAAGTTGTTGTGTGTTTCCCTTTTTGATGTTGGCGAGAAATATTGCCAGTGCGTAAATCCAGTGTTGGGTCGAGTGCATTAATCAAACTTGATTTACCCACTCCAGAATGTCCCGCAACTAAATTTATTTTATCTACTAAAAGTGAACGAAGAGTTTCGATACCATCACCAGTAATTGCAGAAACTTTAATGCAGTGATAACCGAGTGGTTCGTAAATAGCAATATAATCCGATTGTACTTCTTCTAAATCATCTTCAAACAAATCCGATTTATTAAAAATTAATGTGACTGGAATATGAAATGATTCTGCGGCAGCGATAAAGCGGTCAATAAATCCTGTTGATGTTTTCGGTAAGATAGGCGTTACAACTAACCATGCGCGATCAATGTTTGCAGCAAGTATTTGTGTTTGTTTGGAAAGATTTACTGATTTACGGATGATATAATTTTTACGATCTGCAATCTCATTAATCATTCCTGTTTCATCATCTTGTATAGCAATAATTACATTATCTCCAACGGCCACAGGGCTTGTACTTTCAATTCCATGCAAACGCATTTGTCCGCGAATTCTGCATGATACCACATCACCATTTTCTACTAAAACATCAAAACGACTTCCCGTTGATTTTAATACCAATCCTCTCATTCGTTACAAATATAATTGCTATTCTTTAGTTTTATTTTGAATAGTGCATTTTAAAAACTATTTGTAATTATTTTGGGCACTATTTAAAATCTCCGAATCTTCATCCGCCTCAACGAACAAATTGTACATTTGCCCGAATATTATGTCGATAATCGTAGAAAATATCACGAAGCTTTACGGGAAGCAAAAGGCTCTCGATCAAGTTTCATTTACCGTAGAACCGGGACAAGTGGTTGGATTTTTAGGACCTAACGGAGCTGGGAAATCTACCATGATGAAAATTATTTCGTGTTTCATTCCTCAAACAGAGGGTCGTGTGACTGTTGATGGCTTTGACGTAAACGACCAACCTGTAGAGGTTCGAAGAAACGTTGGATATTTGCCAGAGCATAATCCACTTTATTTGGATATGTATGTTAAAGAGTTTCTAACTTTTGTTGGAAGTATTCAATTAGCTAAAGCAGATGTGCCTAAGCGAATAAAAGAAATGATCGAGGTTACTGGTCTTGGTCCGGAGCAAAATAAGAAGATCGGAGCGCTATCGAAGGGCTATCGCCAACGAGTGGGACTGGCGCAATCTATGATTCATAATCCTAGCGTATTGATTTTAGATGAGCCAACAACAGGTTTGGATCCCAACCAATTAGTCGAGATTAGACAATTAATCAGGACGATTGGAAAGGAGAAAACAGTAATACTTTCGACACATATTATGCAGGAAGTAGAAGCGATATGTGACAGAGTAGTCATCATCAATAAAGGAAAAATTGTAGCTGACGACACTACCCAACTTTTACAGCAGCAAGCCGCGGATCAAGGAGTGATCGTAGTGGAATTTGATAAAATTGTTCAAGAAGGGTTATTGAAAAAGGTAAACGGACTTGTTTCTGCAGAGATGATTCGTACGAATACATGGAAAATTAAGGGGAGAAAGGGAACCGATATCCGTCAAGAAATATTTCGTTTCGCTGCTGAAACAGGATTGTCAGTCCTCACATTACAGAAGGAAGAAAGTAATATTGAGTCCGTTTTTCATCAGCTTACGAAAGAAAAATAATTCTTCAATCACAATAATTCGCTTTTTCTATCTTTGCCATAGTTTTAAAATCAAAACCTATCTAGGTTTACACCGTATAAAAAACCAAACTCAAAAAAATGTCATACCTATTTACCTCAGAATCTGTATCAGAAGGACATCCTGATAAAGTGGCTGATCAAATTTCAGATGCACTCATTGATTATTTCTTGGCTTATGATCCTTCCTCTAAAGTAGCTTGTGAAACACTTGTTACTACTGGTCAAGTTGTTCTTGCTGGAGAGGTAAAATCGTCTGCTTATTTAGATGTTCAAGATATCGCTCGTGAAGTGATTCGTGATATCGGTTATACAAAAAGCGAATACATGTTTGAAGCAAATTCTTGCGGTATTCTTTCTGCTATTCATGAGCAATCGCCAGATATCAATCAAGGTGTTGAGCGTAAGAAGCCAGAAGAGCAAGGTGCAGGCGATCAAGGAATGATGTTCGGTTATGCTTGTCGCGAAACTGATAACTACATGCCTTTGCCTTTAGAATTAGCACATTTATTATTGCGTGAACTTGCGGTAATTCGTCGTGAGAATAAAGTGATGAAATATTTACGTCCTGATGCAAAAAGCCAAGTGACGATTGAATACAGTGATGATCATCAACCGATAAAAGTTGATACAATTGTAATCTCTACGCAGCATGATGATTTTGCTGCTGAGAAAAAAATGTTGGATCAAATTAAAGCTGATGTAAAAGCAATTTTGGTTCCGCGCATTTTGAAAAAATTACCTAAGCGTGTTCAAAATTTGTTTAATGACAAAATTGATTACCACGTAAATCCTACAGGTAAATTTGTAATTGGTGGACCACATGGTGACACTGGTTTAACTGGACGTAAAATTATTGTTGATACGTATGGTGGAAGAGGAGCTCACGGTGGTGGTGCATTCTCTGGTAAAGATCCTTCGAAAGTTGATCGTTCGGCTGCTTATGCTGCTCGTCATATTGCGAAACATTTAGTTGCTGCAGGAATTTGTGACGAAGCATTAGTTCAAGTTGCGTATGCAATTGGTGTAGCAAAGCCAGTTGGTTTATATGTGAATACGTATGGTACTGCGAAAGTATCGATGACAGATGGACAGATTGCGATTGTAATAGCGAAGATGAAAGAGTTTGATATGCGTCCTTATTTTATTGAACAACGTTTTAAGTTACGTACACCAATTTATCGCGAAACAGCAGCTTATGGACACATGGGACGTGAGCCGAAAGAAGTGGTGAAAGTGTTTAACAAAGGTAAGAAGAACGAGAAAAAAATTAAAGTAAAGTTATTTCCTTGGGAAGAATTAAATGCAGTGAATGCAATTCGTACAGCATTTAAAATGACGAACGGTGCTGCTAGTGGAAAAGTAAAAACTGGAAAATCTCCTAAATCGGTGATGGCTTAATTGATTTGATGATTTGAAGATTTGATAATTTGAAGATTATTAATCAAATTCAAAATGTATAATTTACAAAAGAGGGTTGTTCGAAAGAGCGGCCCTTTTTTATTTGCAATAACCCTATGATTGGAGAAAATAGAGTGGGGGCAGGCTTTTTTCGAATAATTTTAGGTATATTCGAATCATAAATTTTTACTTATGAAAAATCAATTTCAGTTTTTGAAAAAATTGCGTTATGTGATTGTGTTTTTGATGATCCTGTTTAACGGTATCTCGCATCAAGCAAAAGCGCAATTGGTATTGGTACCAGATAGTAATTTTAGAGCGCTATTAAATGCATATGGACTTAGTAGTTGTTTTGTAGGGAATTATATTGATTCAACTTGTGTATTGGTGAGTGGCTGTACTTCTTTAATTGTTAGTCAAAGTAATATTAGTAATTTGACAGGAATTATAGCATTTAAAAATTTGAGTTCATTGTATTGTAATAACAATATTCTTGTTTCTTTACCAATATTACCAAATTCTTTAACTATATTGGATTGCAGTGGAAACCAACTTACAAATTTACCAACCTTACCAAATTCTTTAACTCGTTTGGTATGCTATACTAACCAACTTGCAAATTTGCCAACCTTACCAAATTCTTTAACTTATTTAAATTGCCAGAATAACCAACTTACAAATTTACCATCATTACCTAATTCTTTAACGTATTTATATTGCGGTGGTAACCCACTTACAAATTTACCAACATTACCAAATTCTTTAACTATATTGGATTGCGGTGGAAACCAACTTACAAATTTACCAACATTACCTAATTCTTTAATTCAATTAAATTGCGATCACAACCAACTTACAAATTTGCCAACATTACCAAATTCTTTAACTCAATTAATTTGCTTTAATAACCAACTTTCTAATTTACCTATATTGCCAAATTCTTTAATTAGTTTATATTGTGACAATAACCAACTTTCTAATTTACCAACATTACCCAATTCGTTAACTGATTTATATTGTTCTGGAAATCCAAATCTATCATGTCTACCGGAGTTGGGATATGTAACAACCTTATATTTTGGTGGAACAGGAGTTACATGTTTACCCAATTACGGTAAGGTAATTACAAGTAATCCTTCATTAAGTAGTTTTCCGCTATGTGGTTTTTTTAACCCTTACGGATGTAATAGTTATTGGAATATATCTGGTAAAACATATTTTGATGCGGATACAAATTGTTTATTTAACAATGGAGATTTTAATGAAAGTAATTTTAAAGTCAACTTATATAAAAATGGGAATTTAGTACAACAGGCCTTTACAGGTGGTGAAGGATATTTTTCGTTCGATACAGATTCATTAGGTATTTATAAAACGGTGTTAGATACAATCGATATTCCTTTTATTGTTAGA
>JAYVOC010000166.1:0-9714 GCA_043758125.1 Bacteroidota bacterium
GATGTTGTAAGGTGAACAACTTCTGCATTAAATGTTTTCATTGATAAGTCGTTGTTATCAATTGTTCCAATAAAATTTGTTGCTGCGTTCGTTCCCGAATTACCTACGGTAGACCATCCACTAGTTGAATTTCCAATGAATGCCCAATTGTTTCCATCATAATAATAGAATCCATTAACTAAATCAGTTTGATAGATCATCATTCCAGCAGCAGTTAAATCTGCAACAGGAAACATAGCAATTCGCTGTGCTGAAGTAAGGCGCGGAATTAAAATCCCTTTGTCAGTGGATGTTAAATCAAGCAATGCTTTTGCATGAGGAGTAGGATTATTTACACCTACATTTTGTGCATTAAGATTTTGACATGATATAATGAGAAAAATAAAAAGCATCATTATTTTTATGCTTCTTAAGATTCGTATATTTCTTGTAAGAACTCTTTTTATAGTTTTTTTCATATTCATTTTGATGACCGCCTATAACATTACGCATCAAAATGGGTGATGGTTGGTTTATTAAAATATATTATTTTAGAAAAGCTTTTTTTATTGAAGTGCCTTTTCATAAATCAACTATTTTTTCCGCCGTTTAAATTGTTTTCGAATAAAAAATGTTCTGATTATAGAGCTTTTGTACAAAAAAACATCTGTAAAATGATTTAAAATTTCCCTCAATAATCCTTCATCTATCTTTTTTGAGTAAAATAATACTAGGAAGCAATTAATTAGAAAAACCTTGCTTTTGCTATTTTATAGTTGTACATTTCATCCTTGAAGAATCATTAATAAAGCTACCTTTGCAATCCTCAATGATAAAGATGTTTCACCACCTAAATTATTCACATTAATTAGCATAGCGTTACCCCTTTAATTCTGGACATTCACAAAAAAAATATATCTTTAAATTATTATACAACCTATTTTTGATTTAAAGTCGCATTCATGCTCAACATTACCTTCGCTTGTATCACTGCTTTTATTATCACGTTTATCGCGATCCCTTCTATTATTAGGGTATCCGTAATTAAAAATCTTTTCGATGAACCCAACGAAAGAAAGTCTCACATAGCTAGTGTACCAACATTAGGCGGTCTAGCCATCTTTGCAGGAGTGGTTTTCTCCTATACTTTTTGGTCGGCAGGACTGGAAAATACTTCAACACAATACATCATCTCAGCGATAGTTGTTCTCTTTTTTATTGGAATTAAAGATGATATCGTAGAACTTACTGCCCATAAAAAACTGTATGGTCAAATCATGGCAGCTACGATTATCGTCATGTTTGCTGATATCCGCATCACAAGTCTTTATGGAATTTTAGGAATCTATCAAATTCCTTATTGGTTTTCGGTAATGGTCACCATCTTCACAATCTTAGTTGTTATCAATGCCTTTAACTTGGTAGATGGTATTGATGGACTTGCAGGTGGAATTGGAGCAATTGCCGCCTTTACTTTCGGATTATGGTTTTATAACTACAATCAAATCGCTCTATGCATTCTTTCATTCTCTCTCTTCAGCTCGTTACTTGCGTTCTTGGTGTATAATTTCTCCCCAGCAAATATTTTTATGGGCGATACGGGTTCGCTCATCGTTGGTTTAATTCTCGCTGTATTAACGATCAATTTTATCGAGTTAAGTTTTGACGCTCTTCCTTACGCTTTCCCTTTCCGATCAAGTCCAGCCATGGCAGTAGCAATCTTAATTATACCATTGGCAGATACTTTACGGATTTTTATCGTCAGGATGTTGAGTGGTCGTTCGCCATTTCAAGCCGATAGAAACCATATTCATCATCAATTACTTGATCTTGGATTAAGTCACCGCGAAGCAGCACTCACACTATACTTAGTAAATATTGGGTTTATCCTTACAGCGTTGGCATTTCGTAACATATCCAGTTTGAGCCTTTTACTCCTGCTTATCGGGATGGCAATCGTCTTGGGATCTATCCCGATGATGATTAAGTACTTCAATAAAGAGAAGGTAGTGGATATCAAAGTATTGAAATAATAAGATTCTTATAGTTTTCTTCACTGGCGATTCACGAAATTTCGAGGATTCTTAGTATTTTTACGACCCTTGAAGTGATGAAGACACCCTTTACACGACCTTTTCACCTCAAGAAAATCCGGTTTTCTAACCGATATTACCACATTTCTTACAGTAAGTTTTCAAAATTTCACTCTGAAAAGAGAAGAATGGGCAATGCATCTGCAACTCAACCGTTCTAATCTACGTACAGGATGAGTTATGAATAATCTACGTTTGAAACATTTGACGAGGATGTAGATTCATTCTCAACCTTTTGGTTATTTTTAACCGGAAGCATCAATTAACAGTTCACGTGTAAACCAGTATAAAACCGAACAATGAAATTAACACGTAAAATTTATCTGCTCGCTATGTGTGGATTTCTGGCTGCCACACCTTTGTTAGCGCAACAGAATAATCCACCAATTACTAATAATCCAATTGTATCTGAATCGTACGATCCAATTGTTGCAGCTCTTGATAGTCTTGTAACACTGAATCACGTAGTTCGTTTTAACGGATTAGAAACAAATTGCTTCGATAGCCCTAATGGTAAATGTGCCGTTGGTCCTACCTTTAGCGATGAAGTATATGCCGATCGTATCAATAAGATTAATTCGCCAATTCCTCTTTCGTATAACCAATATGTAAAAGGCTTTATCGACTTGTACGCAAACCGCAAACGTGGATTGACACAACGCGCAATGGGACTTTCGAATCTCTATTTTCCAATGTATGAAGAGGTAATGGATCGTGAAGGTATTCCTCTCGAATTTAAATATTTATCAATTGTAGAATCGGCCTTAAATCCAATTGCAGTTTCACGTGTTGGAGCTACTGGCTTATGGCAGTTCATGTATAATACGGGTGTCATTTACGATCTAAAGGTGAACTCTTTTACTGATGAGCGCCGCGATCCTTATAAAGCTACCGAAGCTGCTTGTCAGTATTTTAAGGATATGTACAAAATTTATGGCGATTGGTTATTGGTGATTGCCTCTTATAATTGCGGTGCAGGAAATGTAAATAAGGCGATTAAGCGTTCTGGCGGAAAAAGAAACTTCTGGGAAATTATGCCTTATCTCCCTGCTGAAACACGCGGATATGTACCAGCTTTTATTGCCGTTACTTATGTGATGAATTATTCTCGTGAACATAATTTATATCCAATAACACCAGCATATTCTTATTTCGAAGTAGACACCATTCATGTGAATGATCAAGTAACATTTGCTGCTTTAGCGAACCAGTTGGATCTTCCACAAGACGTAATTTCATTTTTGAATCCTATTTATAAACGCAATGTGATTCCAGGAAGTAATTCTTATGCTTTGCGTTTACCTTCTCGTTACATTTCCCAATTCATGGCGAAAGAAGGTGAAATTTATGCACAGTCGAATTCTGGCCCAAAGCCTGTTTTACCTGAATACGCTAGTCGTAAACATGGTGATGATGACTTACTTGCTGACAATGAAAACAGTGGAAGCGGTATCAGATACGAGACGACCACCAAACGCATCAAGAAAACACATATCGTAAAACGTGGAGAGACATTGGCCTCCATTGCCAATCGTTATGATTGTAGTGCGCAAGAGCTGAAAAAGAGTAATAAGTTACATTCTACAAAGGTTAAATCAGGGCAAAGACTTCAGGTATTTACCTATGTTAAAACGAAAGTTGCAGTTAAAATGCCCATTGCAACTGTTGTTGTGAAGAAAGATTCTGGATTAACCGCCAATGCGACATCGAAAAAAGATTCAGGACAAACGAATAATGCTTCTGATGTGAAAGCTAAATCTGATTCAACGCAAGAAATAGCGAAAGATGCCGATGATTCAACGCAAGAGCGCACAGCCACCGTCGTAAAGACTCATGGTAAAGATAAGGGGCAGAAATATATTTATCATCTTGTTCAACCCGGCGACACACTTTGGAACATTGCAAAACGCTATGAAGGACTTACAGTAGAGATGATAAAAGACATGAATAACCTACATAATACCAATTTAAAGCCTGGTACTCGATTAAAGGTTATCGTTAATGGATAATTGAATAGAGAATATTCGGTTTTTTTTGAAAAAAAACTATCTTTGCACCCGCTCAGAAATACTGACCGATGGTGTAATGGCAACACTACAGATTTTGATTCTGTCATTCAAGGTTCGAATCCTTGTCGGTCAACATAAAAAAGCAACCCTGAAGTACATAACTTCAGGGTTTTTTATTTTAAGAGCGCTTAAAGGGTGCTGAATACTAAGCGCTCACGTAATTAACAATACTTAATATCTTTAACCAACAAATTTTGAATATAGTAACATACTATGAAAAAATTATTTTATTGGGGATTATTAGGATTGATTCTGTTTGAATTTTTAAAGGTGTATTTTATTATGCCTTTACCAGGAAGTCAAACAGTAGATAGCATTGGTGTTGCCTATTTTTTGAATGAATACCGTTGGATATTTAGAGTAATTTTTTTGTATTGCATAATTTCTGGGCTCATAAAATTATTTAAGAATAATGTTAAATGGCTTCCACTTTTTACGTTAGTTGTAGCATTTATTTTAATGTATGGTTTAAATTTTAAAATGATGGCAGATAAAATGTTTTTGCAACCACAAACTATCCAATTAAAATCGAAGAGTGGAAATAAAATTGATCGAAGCAGATTAATTATTGGAGTAGCAAATAATGGAGAAGCTAAAGCATATCCTATTGAATTTTTAACCTTTCATCATCAAATTCAAGATAGCATTGGCGGCAAACCAATTATTATTACTTATTGCAGTGTTTGTCATACAGGACGCGTTTATTCGCCTATAGTAAAAGGGCATTTTGAAAAGTTTCGGTTAGTTGGAATGGATCATTTTAATGCAATGTTCGAAGATGCTACTACTAAAAGTTGGTGGCGACAATCAACTGGAGAGGCAATCGCAGGATCATTGAAAGGAGAAGTATTACCAGAAATCACATCTGTACAAATGACTATCGATAAATGGTATGAATTATATCCTGATGGATTAGTGATGCAAGCGGATAGTTTTTCTTTAATGCAATATGATTCACTAGCAAATTTTGAACAAGGGAAGAGCAAAGGAAATTTAACACGAACTGATAGCTTATCGTGGAAGGACAAATCGTGGGTTATAGGAGTAGAAATTGGGAATGTTTGTAAAGCGTATGATTGGAATGAACTAAAACAAAAACACATTATCAATGATGTTATTGGAACACATAATATTGTTATTGCAATTTCTTCCGATGAAAAAAGTTTTGTTGCTTATGAACGTCCCTCTAATGCAATCTTTAAAATTAGTCATGATACACTGTTTTCAGTTAATGAGAACTATAATTTTTTTGGTAAAGAATTATTAAATCATGTATCCGAATTAAAAACTTTAAATGCCCATCAAGAATTTTGGCATAGTTGGAAAACATTTCATCCAACAACATTAAAGTAATACCAATACTTAAAATAATTTTAGAATGGATATCCGATTGCGAAATTTAAAATAAGGTTGTCGCCTCTCCAAGAAGGATCCCCAAAGGATATAGTCTTATATGACCATTGTTGACCATCTTCTAACCAAGGCTTACGCAAAGGAAATGCGAAGTCAAATCGTACCACGAAAAAGGTTGCATCAAGACGAAGTCCAAACCCTGTTCCTACCGCAGCATCTTTCAAGAGTCTGTTAAATTTAAAAGGCGCTACATCAATTTCAGGATTTTTATTGATGAGCCAAATATTTCCTGCATCAACAAAGAATGCTCCTTTGAGAATTTTATAAATACCAAAACGATATTCTGTATTTGCCTCAAATTTTATTTCACCTCCCTGATCAAAGAAAAAATTCTCTTGATTGGTAGTCTGGTGATAGTTCCCAGGACCTAATGAGTTTAAACGGAAGGCACGTATACTATTAGGGCCACCAGAAAAGAATTGCTTAGAGTATGGTAACGTAGCAGAATTTCCATACGGTAATCCAATACCAGAATAAATTCGCAACACAATCTTATCATTAGGAGAAGTAGAATAGTAATTTCTAAAGTCGAGAGATAATCTTGCATACTGTGAGTATACACTTCCAAGAAATTCAGAAGGCTTTGCATCATTAGACTTTACATTTTTTGTTACTCGATTGATGATCGACAATGAATTTCCAGCAACCTCTGATTTTAACATAAATAAAATTTGATTTTTCTTATTCGGAATTACTTGTTCATTATAAGTAAATGCATAATTAGCTCCAGTAATAAATTGCTCTTCAAAACTTTTTTTAAGTAAAATATTTTGTTGTAGTAAGCTATCGAATTCTACGCTTTTATTTCCGATAACCGAATAATTTACAAAGAATGGATTTAACTCATGATCAATTTTAATATTTTCTTTCCATTTGTATCCATAAGAAAAATTTAATGAATTTAAATTATAGAAACCAACTCTTTTCAAGTAATCATACCCAATAGCAATTTTCGTTTGTGGAATATAATATCCTTTGGGGTCACGAACATTAAAGGGAAGAATGAATTTGGGAATATATAACTCAATATCAGGACCCACATCATAAGAATAATTTCCTTTGTAACTACTATTTATTTGCGTTTCAAATCGTCCTTTTAAATTTATATTAAGTAATTCTGCTCCACCAAATGTATTTCTATTTTTGTAATTTAAATTAAGAGCAGGGCCTAAGTAATCATTCGATTTCGAAGTGCCTTGTAACTCAATTCTAACTGATTTTTGTGGTGTTGGGGTAAGGTCAATGTTAGCATTTAATTTGCCAATTCCAATGCTATCGATTTCCGGAAATTCAATGATGATAAATTTAAAAGTACCAAGACTCATTAATTTATTAAGAGTCATATTATGATTTTGTCGAGAATAAATATCGTCTTGTTTAAGAAATAAAGATCTCATGATTACTTTTGGTCGAACAGGATTTTCACCTTTAAATACAACATCCTTATAATGAATTGTATCTTTTATTGCAGTTAACGAATCTCGTTTAAGGCTATATGTTTGATCAACTGTTACTAATCCAATCTTATAAATACGAGTAGCGTTTTCAGGAATGTTATCTGTTAACTTTAAATTTAAGTTAACAGTCATTTGAACTTCATTTGTATCAGCAATAAATTTTAAATAATCGGGTCGGAAATAATAGAAACCTTTTTCTTTTAAAAGTTTATCGATACGTTCTCTTTCTTTTTTAATTAAGTCTAAAGAATATGGTTCTCCTTTTACAAGTAAGGATCGCTTTTTATTCGCTAGTAATTCTTTATCAATCGTGTCATTTATTTTCGAGTAACTGATTGTATCAAACGTAAATGGATTATGCACATTAGATATATAATTTATTTTCGCTGATTTATTTTTTTCTTTTAAAAGAAAGGAAGTGGATGACTTAAAAATTCCTTCATTAAATAAAGCAGCATCAATATATTTTGAGGTTTGAGATGGCGCAACCGCGCTCATATATACAGGAGGTTCCCCAATTTTTGTTTGAATCCATTTTCTGAATTTGCTTTTAGAAGTATCACCACTTACATAATAGAACCACAATTTAGGTCGTGATAAAAATATCCTTTTATTAGTTTTCGGACGAATAACTTTTGCTGCTACTTTCTTATAAAGATTTTTATTATGGATTTTATCCTTAGAATTAACAGTAATGGAATATCCCGTATATAGTTTTTCAGATGTTGGAACATAATTCAATCCTGAACATCCATACAAATAAATGCAGCACAAAAGGCAATATAACTTGATGAAATTATTGCGAAACATGATCATTCAATTTAATTTTATTTGGATTGGTGAAAAATTGTTTCCATCGATCAAAATCACGATTATAAAGTAATCCAACACCTGTTTCGATTATCTGTCCTTCGATAGCATCTGCATATAAGTTTTTTCGAAACGCCGAAAATCTTAATCTTCCATCTTTAGTAAGTTTATATTCAATTATTACATCACCAGCAAGTTCTGAAATATTATTTTGTTTAGAATTTTCTCCTTCTACATCTACATTTCCACCAACTTGTACGCTGATACGATCACTTAAAAATTCTTTTTTTAGCCCTACACCTACTTGGGTACGACCAGTTTTTGTACCTGAGGAATAATCTTCAAAAGACTGTACATCAAAATTTAATTCAACACCCGCAACATAATTATTTGCAATTTGATTCAATTGTGAGGAAAGAAACTTGCTTACACTTGTCCTTGCGAATGTTTCAGATGTTACTCCCTCACCACCCGTTGCTAATGGGTTCTCTTGAACAAATCTATTTAATAATAACAGTGCAAATACTTGTTTGTTTAATTCTGATTCATCCGCATTTAGCAAGTTTAACTTATTATCAATACTTCCACCTAAAGCACCCTTATCTTTTTCGTCTAATTCGATTCTAAAAGTAATATCGGGTTTTAATAATTGACCTCGCAATTGTAAATTAACAAGGAAGCTTAGTCGTTGTTTATACTGATTTTTCTCTTCCTCACTGAGTCCAGCGATTTGTAATGAAACTAAATCTATTGGAGCGGTTCTTACTGTATACATTGCATCAATTGATACTTCAGCATCCATAGGGTCTCCATTCCAGCGAATTGTGCTACCGCTAATAATCTTAAATTTTTTCTGAATTAGACCTTGCAATGAAACAACATAACTGCCTTCTATCAAATTATAAATTCCAGTTAAACTAATTTTTCCACTAGGATCAATTGAAAAACTCATTGTAGCATCTCCCTTTACATTCAATGAATCCCCAGTTGATGGATCGATTAATATTTTAAGTGTTGCTTTAGGATCTATTTCAATGCGCGAGTTAATTGTATAGCCCTTAATTTTGGAAATAGCAACTTTCTTTTTTCCATCCATAATTAAGTTGGGAGAGGATGTATCTTTAAATTCTACAACACCTTCTCCTTTGTCTGTGCTAAGCTTAGCTTCAGGAACTATAAAGGTAAATGTGCTTCCTTCGTCGAGTTTTATATTTGCATTGATTACTGGAAAATTTGGTGTACCCTTAATATTAACCTCGCCACCAATTATTAGCTGACCGAAATATAAATCATTGTCTTTAATTGTTGTATTAAAAACTTCAAATTTATTAGTAGTAATTCGCAAGTTTAATGAGTCAGGTTTTAATCCAATAAAATTAATTCTACCTGAAATATTTGCAGTTTTATCCTTATAATCTTTAATCGTAAATGAATTAAAGTTAATAGATGAGGATTGAATATCAATTCGATCATTATCAATTTTTATTGGAGAACTTAATATTGAAGGTGTCGTTGAAAAATTTTTGAAAGCAATGAATCCATTAATATTTGGATTATAAGAAGTACCCTTGATAGAAAATTCACCTGAAATAGTTCCTTGATTTTCTCTTAGCGCTCCGAGTGATAGTCCATTAAGAATTTGAGCATTAATGGATTTTATCTTTCCATCAATTGCATAAGTCAGTTGATTGTTTACATTGCCCAACTGACCATTAATTAAAACATCATTTCCATTTCCAGTTAGAATAAGATGGAAGTCGGAGTTGCTATTTGATTTGGTTGAGGATGTTAATTTTAGGTCTCCAATTTTTGAATTAAGAACGGTTAGATCACTTAAAGAAACATCAGAGGCTACCGTTGTCGTTGAATCAATATGAGTAATATTTAAATAAC
>JAYVOC010000167.1:0-5921 GCA_043758125.1 Bacteroidota bacterium
TTTTTCTTGCTTTTGAAGAAATCAGTAATTGATGTTTTATTGTTGGTTTTCCAAACTTTCCAAAATGCTTTTCAATATATTCCGCTGTCAGAACTATGATTGAGGCGATAATACTTTTTGCCAAATCGATTCTAACAAATACAAATCTAACATCAGTGCATTTTAAACTTTCACCCGATTCATATTTTATTAAAAGAGTATTGCTTGCCGGTAATCTATTCCAAACTTGTAGATTATAGGAATCGCCCGATGTTACAATGTAGGTGTCAATAAATTCTCTTGTTATTTTTGGAACTCCTTTACCTTTAGGCGGAACTATTTCATAGGATTCTTTTTCTGCTGCTTCGGGTAATACAGACTTTTCAAGAGTCGCAGCAATTAACTTTCTGATATTAGAGCCGTCAGTTCTTGTCTTGCCCGTAATCTTAAATTCCTTGCCGACAAGTTCGGATAACTTTTGCGTCAATTTCTCTGGATTAGTAAGTAGTGCAACGGATTTAGGTGGCAATTTAAATGCTTCGTTCATGTCTAGAATTTAAGAAGTTCAGATGGATCGGTCTTTAAAGCCTTTGCTATCTTTTTCAGATTTATTACTGAAATATTTCTTTCGCCTCTTTCAACAGAGCCGATATATGTTCTGTCAAGGTCGCAAGCAAACGATAGTTTCTCTTGAGATAATCCAATATCCGTTCGTAAATGGCGAATTTTGTCGCCAATTTTTAGCAAATAAGATTTTTCTTCTTTTGAATAAGATGCACCCATTTTGTTGAAAAATTAGAGTGCAAAACTGCGGAATAGATGTCAATAAGTCTACGGACTATAAGTATCTTACAGGATTAGCTTTACAATTTATGGGTGGTGGGTGCGCTTGGGCAAAATTAAATGTGCTGCAATTTTTTAAAAAATGCGAGTCGGCAAAAATAAAACACGAAGCGTTGAGCTGTCGTGTCGGAAAAAAGTCCACTCTTAAGTTTATATGTTGTCCCAATGTTTCGATAATTGCTCGTCAGTTTGATGTTAGCACTGTCGTTTTTAAGGTTGCCGATAACAAATTATTGACGTAGTAAAAATTCGACTAGTGAAAAATAAATATTTTCACTAGTGTCTGGTTTAGATTATTAATTTGAGAGTGTAAAGAAGATAACGTAAACAGAATTTAGATTCGGCATCTGTTTTCAAAGACACGCACAAAAAAATATTTTTACCAACTAGTAAATCACAACAAATAACTTTTCAAACTTTCAAAACTTGCATCCATTTTAACAGCAACTTTTTCTTTATCAATAATACTTAAAAGTTGAGAAGGGATTTCTGGTTCGAAACCCAATACTTCTTTTACAGAAGGAAGAAATTTTACTGGATGAGCCGTTTCTAGTATAAATCCTAAGTGTGAATTTGATGTAGCATTTTTATCACTCGTATTTTTTTTCTGATGATCTCTCCAAGCACAAACACCAACAGCAGTGTGAGGGTCGAGGATGTAATGATTGCTTTCGTAAACAGCTTTCATCATACTTCGCGTTTGCAAATCAGTATAAGTATAGCCTGAAATCATCTTACGCATTTCTTCCACCGAATCATGAAATAAATCTGTCATGCGCCAGAAATTACTGGGATTACCAACATCCATTGCATTTGAAATTGTAGCAACAGATTTTTTTGGTTCAAACTTTCCGCTTGATAAATATTCAGAAACTACTGCATTTGCATTTGTTGCAGCAATGAAACTATGAATCGGTAATCCCATCCGTTGAGCAAATAATCCAGCAGTGAGATTGCCAAAATTTCCACTGGGAACAACGAATGAAAATTTCGTTTTCAGATTTTCCAATTGTGCTGCTGCCCTAAAATAATAAAAGCATTGCGGCACTAATCGTGAAATATTAATACTATTTGCAGAGGTAAGTTGATATTTTCTTTTTAATTCTGAATCTAAAAAAGCAGACTTCACCATCAATTGACAATCATCAAAAGTTCCATGTACTTCTATTGCGCGAATATTTCCGCCCCACGTTGTTAATTGTTTTTCTTGCAATGCACTTACTTTTCCAGATGGATAAAGTATGATAACATCAATGCCTGGAACATTAAAAAAACCACTCGCAACAGCACTTCCAGTATCACCAGAAGTTGCAACTAAGATGGTCAATTTCTCCTTCTCCTCTTTCACCATCCAACCCATTAACCTCGACATAAATCGAGCACCAAAATCTTTAAATGCTAATGTTGGTCCGTGAAAAAGCTCTTGAATATACGTTTCATCGTCAATACGAATTAAGGGCGCATCAAACGGATAAGCATCCTCCACCATCGACCTTAAATCACTTGCAGGAACATCATTCACAAACCATGCATTGGCAACTTCGTAAGCGATAGAACGAATATCCATTCCATTTAAATTGTCAAAAAATGATTGCGGCAAAACAGGAACCGACTCTGGCATAAATAATCCATTATCATCAGGTAATCCTTTGATAACAGCATCACGTAAAGAGTAAAAATTATTTTTATTTTTGGTAGAATAATATTTCATACAAACTATTTTTTAATGAGTACCCTCGCACCTTTTAAATCAATGGGAGAAATATAAACGTGTGATTTTATTTTATTTTTTTTGAAGACATTCTGCATAGCATCTCCTACTTTTTTAGCAATTGCTACTCCGTCACAAATAGCGATTATAGATGGACCAGCTCCTGAAATAGAACAACCTGAAGCATAATGTAACATAGCTTGTTCTTTTACTTTATCATAAAAGGGAATCAATGATTTACGAGCAGGTTCGATGATAAAATCTTCCATCGATCTTCCTATTAATGCAATATCATTGGAATACATTCCAGCAATTAATGAAGCAGTATTTGCCCATTGTTTAATTGCCGTTTTCAGTAAAATATTTTTTGGTAAAACCGCTCTTGCGTCACTTGTTCTTACATGTACATTTGGATGTACTATTGCAACATACATTCGCTTTGGAACGGGAATTTGTATTACTTCAAAAGGATCCATCGAACGAACTAAAGTAAATCCACCTAACATTGAAGGTGCAATATTATCAGCATGAGCTACACCACTTGCTACGCGTTCGCCTTCCATTGCCCATCGCACTAATTCTGCTTTTTTCAAGGGAGATCCATACAAAATATTAGCAGCGAAAACGGCTCCTACTGCGCTCGCAGCACTAGATCCCATTCCACTTCCCAAAGGCATTTTTTTATGTATGCGAATATCTAAGGATAATGGTTTTCCAATTGCTTGTAAAAATGCATTCAATGCAACCGTTGCAGTATTTTCTTCAGCAACCTTACTTAACAATCCTTTATCTCCAGTAATAGTTTTTATAATTAATCCTTTACCGGAATTATGTATAACAGAAATAATATCTCCTGGTCCTGTTAATGCTAATCCAAACACATCGAATCCCGACCCAAGATTTGCAACCGATGCCGGAGCGAAAACTTCTACACTACTTAATTTATTATTACTCATATTTCAATCATTCATAATCTAAATAAATTAAAATTACTTATCCCGTCGTATAAACGAATTAGCACAACTTGTTCCGTTGTATAACCTAACTAGCACAACTTGTTCCGTCGTTTAACGGAATTAGCACAACTTGTCCCGATTTTTAACGGGATTAACTAATTTCCTCCTTCGAAATAATTTCCAATACTGATAACTTGTGCAAAAACTCCGGCGGCAGTTACTTCTGCGCCAGCGCCAGGTCCTTTCACAACTAGCGGACGATCATGATAGCGATCAGTAGTAAAGGAAACAATATTATCACTCCCTGATAAATGATAGAATGGATGTGTCATATCAACTTCAAGTAATGAAACAGTTGCTTTACCTTTTTCGAGTTTTGCAATGAAACGTAAATGTTTATTTTTTCCTGCTGCCTTTTTTCTTCGCTCTTCAAACACCGCATCCGAAGCTACCAATTCTTTCATGAAATCTGCAACGGTTTTTGCTTTCAAACAATTTGGAGGAAGAATTTGTTCCACCTTGATATCTTTTAATTCAAGTGCTAATCCTGTTTCACGAGCAAGAATTAATAATTTTCTTGCAACATCAGTTCCTTTCAAATCATCCCGTGGATCAGGTTCGGTATAGCCTAAATCTTTGGCTTTATTCACTACATCACTAAACTTAACACCTTCTTTATAATTATTAAAAATATAAGAGAGTGTTCCAGATAAAACTGCTTCGATAGAAATAATTTTATCGCCACTTGTAAGTAAATCATTTAGTGTACTAATGATTGGCAATCCTGCTCCAACATTTGTTTCATATAAAAAGCGAACATTACGTTTGCGTTCTATTTCACGAACTTGTTTGTATTGAGCATAACTTCCAGCATTTCCAATTTTATTAGGAGTGATAACTGAAATACTTGCATCTAAAATTTTTGCATAGTAGGATGCGACATCTTCACTTGAAGTGCAATCAACAAAAATACTTTGCGGTAAATTTAATTCTTTCATGCGTTCGATAAATCCTTGCATGGTCATCTTCTCACCATCATTATCTAAATATTCACGGTACCGTTTTAAGTTAATTCCATCTGCATTAAAAAACATTTTTTTGCTCGTTGCAATTCCTGCCACGCTTATCTCTAACATTCGTGCTTCTTTTAAAAACTGCTTATGTTTTTCAATTTGTTTGATTAAAGTATTTCCAATCAATCCTGCACCAACCAAATAAACTGAAAGCGTTTTAACATCCGATAAAAAGAATGTTTGATGCAATGCATTCAATCCTTTTATCAAATCTACTTTATGAATTACGGTTGAAATATTTAATTCAGATGAACCTTGTGCTGTTGCAACAATGCTAATTCCATTTTTGCCCAATGCTTGAAATAATCTTCCCGAAACACCAGGAGTATTGCGCATATTTTCACCTATCACTGCAATGATGCTTAATCCATTTTCAACTTTGATAGGTTCTAACAAATGATTTTTTATCTCTAATAAAAATGCAGCATCAATTGATTTTTTAGCAAATGCTGCGTCACCCGGTTTAACAGCAAAGGTGATGGCATGTTCTGATGATCCTTGTGTAATTAAAATTACATTTACTTTCGATAATGACAATGCATTAAATAGTCGAGCTGAAATTCCAGACACACCAACCATTCCACTTCCTTGTAATGTAAGTAAGCTAATATCATCAATGGAAGAAACTCCTTTAATTAAAAAAGGACCACCATTTGATTTTGTAGAAATTAATGTTCCTTCCGCTTCCGGACGAAAAGTATTTTTTATGCGTAATGGAATTGATTTTTCTAATGCAGGTTGAATTGTTGGCGGATGAATAACCTTTGCACCAAAATGCGACATCTCCATTGCTTCTTCATACGTCATTGTAGGAATTGAAAATGCTTTTCTCACTTTACGTGGATCAGCTGTCATCACTCCATCAACATCGGTCCATATTTGAATTTCAGAAACATTTAATGCAGCGCCAACAATTGCAGCAGTATAATCAGATCCACCTCTTCCTAATGTTGTTGTTTCATTTCGTGATGTTGATGCAACAAATCCTGTTAGTACTTCTACTTCATTTTTTGTTGTACGAAAATGCGATCGCAAATTTTTATTTGTTAATTCGAAATCAACCAATGCAGATCCAAAAGTTTCATCTGTTTTAATAAAGTTTCGCGCATCCATAAAGCCGGCGCGCATTTTTTGAATTTTAAAACTTGATGCAACCATTTTTGCACAAAGCAATTCACCATGTCCGCTAATAAAATCAAGTGTGCGTAACGAAAGTTCACCAACTAAAAATACTCCATGAAGTATATCATGTAATCCAGCAAATAATTCTTCAACATGATCATGCACTGATTTATCTTTCATCAATCCTAAATCACGAATTGCATGTTGATGTCTGGTTCTAAGTTTATTAAAAAGGTC
>JAYVOC010000168.1:0-10053 GCA_043758125.1 Bacteroidota bacterium
ACTTTACTTACTGCAAGAGCAGTGAAGCAGTTTAATATTGTTCCAAGAATCGCATTACTATCTTACTCTAATTTCGGTTCATCAAATACGGAGAGTGCAATGAAGATGCGGAGAGCAGGGGATTTGCTTCACGAATCACATCCTGAACTTTTAGTAGATGGAGAGATACAAGCCAACTTCGCTTTTAATGCACAATTATTAAAAGATAATTTCCCATTTAGTAATCTTGTTGATGGAGGTGCGAATACGTTAATATTTCCAAATTTAGATTCAGGAAATATTGCTTACAAGTTATTACAATCTACTGGTGCTGCTGAAGCTATTGGTCCAGTGTTATTAGGATTAAATAAGCCTGTTCATATTTTACAATTAGGATCGAGCGTTCGTGAAATTGTAAATATGGTTACCATTGCTTCTGTTGATGCGCAATCACGTAAACCATTTGTTGAAGTTGTTAAAGATAAAATATTGGCTAAATAAAAATCCGTTTTATGCGAAAGAGGAATTGAATAATTTTCAATTCCTCTTTTTTTTATTATTACCTGAGGAGTGAAATCATTCCCTTTTGCGTTACTGATTTTAATCTATGAATTACTCTTTGAAAAAATAAATATACGATTTCAATATCGATATTCTAATTTTCTTTTGTGGCCATTACTTTAATTTTTGAAACATATAAACTGTCTTCTGCATATACTTTTCCAAGGTAATCCAAATAACGCTCTTTCACTTTAAAGTTATGATCTTGCCATAACTTGTAATCTGCAACGGCATCTTGCCAGCATTTATAAACTGCATAACTAGCGAATTTATTGTATAGCCTTAATGATACTTGATCACCATAAATAATTTTATTTTTTGAAGGAATAAATATGCCACAGGCAGTTGTTGGCCTACTGAATGGATAACGCATTCCCATAAGGTTATTCGTACGTCGAAGTAATGGAGAACTAAGCGTTGCCGTTTCCAATTTCATTTGAGCAAACACTTCATTTGAACATAAAACTTTTTGCACTTCTAACTCCTCACGCAAGTTGCGAAATGATAATGGCTTTAGATTTCGAGAATTTATATGAAATGCTTTAAAATTATTTTCCTTGTTCTCCATGCTGAAGTCTTCCATAGAAAACATCATCTGAATAGCAAAAAATGAAATGACCACAGGTTTCTTCCATGCAAAAAAATTGCGATATAGATTTGTTTGTCCTAGATAGTTATTACAAACAACATTAAGACATACTACACTATTTCCAATGGAGATCGACTCATTAGAATTACAACAGCTCGTTTTCATGATTACCTAACAATTAGCATTAATGAGAGTACTTATATAAAGTATTCGGAAATGGAATGCGTTAATTTTTCTGGTGATAGGATAAGACAAAGATGAATTCTTAAAGGGAAAAATATTCTGTTTTTTTGGCGAATAACTAATTATACTGGGGTGAATGTAAGGTTTATCACGTTATTGTATCAAAACAATACCAATACTTGATATAAATTAGTTCATAGAAGCGAAGTAATTTTTTATCAAGACGATTTAAAAAAATCGTTGCATAGCCATTGCCTATGGAACTATTTTTTAAAGAATTATTCGTGAAAAAGAACAAGTTTACTGGAATAATTTATATGAAGTATTGGTATAAATTTGCCCATCGAAAAATTTGGTGATCACTATTCCATAAATACGAATTACATAGAAAAAGGAATTTATATATTAAGGATTTTACAAGAGCAACAAACTAAAAACATCATCTTCGAAAAAAACTGAGCGAAATTAAATAACCAATTAATTTGTTACTTTTAACAAATATTAATTGAGGATATGAACATTAGCTTCCAAGAGGTATTATCAGTTACAATGATTTTATTTGCCGTAATTGACATCATAGGATCATTGCCTGTAATCATAGAGACACGTAAAAGAGTTGGTGTAATTCATGCAGGAAAAGCAACAATAGCATCGACCGTAATAATGGTGCTCTTTTTATTTTTAGGAGAAAGTATTTTGAAATTAATTGGTATCGATGTTTCGTCTTTTGCAATAGCAGGTTCACTCGTGATTTTTTTCCTTGCTTTAGAAATGATATTAGGAATTCGACTTTATCGCGACGACATTCCATCAACAGCATCAATAGTTCCAATTGCATTTCCTTTAATTGCAGGAACTGGAACAATGACCACACTTTTATCTTTACGAGCATCTTACAGTACAGAAACAATCTTAATTGCAATTGCAGTTAACATGCTTATTGTGTTTGCAGTATTAAAACTTGTTGAACCAATAGAGAAATTATTGGGACCTGCTGGAATAAGCATTATCCGTAAAGTATTTGGAATAGTACTGCTTGCAATTGCTGTTAAATTATTTCGAACCAATGTTGGTTTTTGAAAATGCGTTTAAATTTTTCTAAATATTTTAAATCAACATTCGCAAGACTATAAGAAATAATACAATAATTTATTGCCATAGTACATTTCGACTAATAAATTTAATTAATACTTTTGAAACCACACAATTTAACCATAAATGAAAAAAATTCCTTACGCATTTCTTCTTCTTTTGATGATAGGTGCTTGCCAGTCAAAAACTCAAAAGGAAATGCCAGACAATTCTTCTAAATTAATAACAAAACTTTTTGACTCTTATTACGAGGAGCGGCTTACCTATTTTCCATTGGAAGCTACTGCGATTGCGGATACTCGTTATAACGACCAGTTGCCAGCAGATATTAGCGATAGCTATCGTACAAAACTGAAATTATTTTATCAAAAATATTTAGGCTCAGTTGCAACTTTTGATAGAAGCAAATTAAAAGGGCAAGATGTTTTAAGTTATGATGTTTTTAAAAGAGAGATGCAAATGCAGATTGAAGGATTATCGTTTAAAGATAATCTGATGCCCATCAATCAATTTTGGAGTATGAATCTAACTTTCCCTGTGTTGGGTTCTGGTGGCGGAAATCAGCCATTCAAAACCGTTAAGGATTATGATAATTTTTTGAAACGAATTACTGCTTTTGTGTCTTATGAAGATACCTGTATTTCTAACATGCGAAGAGGAATGGAGCAAGGTATAACTCCACCAAAAATATTGATGGAAAAAGTATTACCACAACTTGAAGGAATCATAGTTACAGATCCTAAGACAAGTGTATTTTATGGCCCTCTAAAAACTTTTCCTTCAACATTTAGTGATGCAGATAAAAATCGTTTAACAGATGCTTATACAAAAGCGATTAAAGAAGAGATTGTTCCAACTTATAGTAAACTTCATGCGTTCATCAAGGATGAATATATTCCAAAATGTAGAGAAACAGCTGGAATTTCTAACATCCCAAATGGCAAAGAGTATTACAATTACGAAGCACGATTATGGACTACAACAGACTTAACTCCAGATCAGATTTTTGATATTGGTGAAAAAGAAGTAACTCGACTTAAATCTGAGATGGAACGCATTAAAGATGAAACAGGATTTAAAGGAGATTTAAAAGCTTTCATTGAATTTATTCATTCGAACAAACAATTTATGCCTTATAAAACTGATGACGAAGTTATAGAAGCGTACAGAGCTATTGGTAGAAGAATGCAACCACAGTTAACGAAACTTTTTAATCTTGTTCCCAAAGCTAAATTTGAAGTTCGTCAGACAGAAAAATTTCGTGAAGCATCATCAAGTGCTGAATATAATCAATCAGCTCCTGACGGTTCACGTCCTGGGATTTTTTATGTGCCTGTTTTAGATCCTACAAAATTTAATGTTGTTGGGATGGAAGATTTATTTTTACACGAAGCAATTCCTGGACATCATTATCAAACTTCCATTCAACAAGAGAATGAAGCACTACCAAAATTTAGACGATTCGGATGGTATGGCGCCTATGGTGAAGGTTGGGCTTTGTATACTGAGTCGCTTGGAAAAGAACTAGGATTATATACTGATCCTTATCAATATTTTGGAAGCTTAAGCGAAGAGATGCACAGAGCAATTCGCTTGGTGGTAGATGTGGGCATGCATACAAAAGGCTGGACACGCGAACAAGCAATCAACTATTCACTCGATAAAGATGCAGAAGGTCTTGGTGATATTACTTCGGAAGTAGAGCGCTACATGGCAATACCTGGTCAGGCGCTGGCGTATAAAATTGGACAAATGAAAATTATTGAAATTAGAAAGAGAGCTGAAACAACATTAGGAAATAAATTTAGCATTCAACATTTTCATGATGAAGTATTAAAAGATGGTTGTTTACCATTAGATGTATTTGAAAATAAAATGAATGATTGGATTAAATCACAACAATAAATACCATTAACCGAAAGCCCTCGTTATTAATTTAACGGGGGTTTTTATAGCCACTACATTTTAAAAAAGATATACAATGACAAAAGAATTTTGGATCAACCTTCCAGTAAAAGATATAATTAAATCAAGAGATTTTTTTGTGAATATTGGATTTAAATTAAATCCTGGTCCCGGAAATACAGAACATTCAGCATGCATTTTTATTGGAAGTAAAAATATTGTGCTAATGCTATTTTCAGAACCAACATTTCAAAGTTTTACCGAACATGAAATTACAGATACAAAAAAATCTACAGAAGTATTATTTTCCTTTGATGCAGAAAGCAGATTAGAAGTGGATGAAATGGCGGTAAGAGTTGAAAAAGCAGGTGGAACAGTTTTCTCTGCTCCTAACGAAAGTCAAGGTTGGTTGTATGGTTTTGGATTTGCTGATTTAGATGGACACAGATGGAATGTTTTGTTTATGGATTTGAAAAAGAATTAAAAATTACGAATTACGAATTACGCGAAGCTTAATAAAATTTATTCATAGAATTGTATTTCGCTTTCTGATAATAACTCTTCTTGACGCAATCGTAAAAGTACTTGCATAACAGTAACAACATCTTTTTGGCAATATTCAACAATGCGTAATAAATTCATTTCTTTATAATACACATCAGCAACCATACTTCCATCAATATCATCCTTCGGACTTTTTATGTTTAGTATGAATGCAAGTAAATTGAGAGGCGTATAGTTTTTATAGTCACCAAATTTCCATAATTCAAGAGTATCTATATGTTGTATCTCCCAAGGTTTTTTACCGTGAAGATTTAATAAATCAGGTAATCCAATACCATTGATAATCATCCTTCGTGAGATATAAGGAAAATCAAATTCCTTTCCATTATGCCCGCAGAGAATTGTAGTGGGGCTTAACTTATCTAAATAGTTTTTAAATGATCTCAACAATTTAAATTCATCATCATCAAAAAAAGATTGCAACATAAAATTACGTTTCCATTTATCGCTAAATACACCAATTGAAATACAAATAATTTTTCCGAACTCTGCATAGATTCCAGCTCGCTCATATAAAATTTCGTCAGTATTCTCCTCTGTCTTTCGTAATTGAAGTGCTTTCCTTTTCCAAAGTGTTTTTAATTCATCTGGACATAAATCATAATTTGAATATTGAGGAACAGTTTCAATATCCAAACACAAAACGTTTTTTAATGATAATGTTTCTAGCATGTGAATGTGTTTATTCAACAAATCTATGATTCACAAATAACATAACACCTAACTAAAAGACCTTAACTATTTGTAAGTATCTGTTGAGCTATTTTTATTCCATAATAGAGAAGATAAACGATTCAGTTCAAGTATCAAAAACACGGGCTCAGCAAATAAATTGCATTGTTAATGAGCATTTGAATGAAACTAATTCATGATTTATAGAGGTAAATGCAAGATCATCAAGAAAAAGTAAACTATTATTCACAAAATACTATTTCAATTAATAAACCGTTAAGGATTATATTTGTTTAGTAAATGTCAATCACCATATCCTTCATCTTACATTTAAAATAAATAATCAAATAAAAACATATTTATGGACAGGAAAGAATTTTTATCTCAAGTTGGAATTGGAGTAGCGGCGGTACTTATTCCTGCTTGCATTGGCGGATTATCAGGATGTAAAAAATCAGATACAGGAACGCCATCATCTTCAGTTGACTTTACATTAGATACGAGCACAGGTTCATTGGCAAACAATGGAGGACACTTAGTTACACAAGGAGTATTAGTAGCGAGAACAAACTCAGGAACTTTTATTGCCGTTTCAGCAGCTTGTACACATGAGGGAACCATAGTAAGTTACTTTGCAAGTAGTAATAATTTTATATGTCCAAATCATGGAGCACAATTCGATAGTAATGGTAGCGTTACACAAGGTCCTGCGAGTACTAATTTAAAGAAATACAACACAGCATTAACAGGTACCAGCTTAAGAGTATTTTCTTAATGTGGTATCAAAATAGTTTTGCAATAAAATCCTACTCGAAAGAACATTCAATAACTTAAAGTATAATTTAGAATATTTCTATTAATAATATTATTGCATTACAAAACATAAAAAATTGTAATGCAATAATATTATCAAACACTTCAACTTTGACCTTGTAAAAAAGAAGTGATTTTTTTAATTTCTTCAGCAGTAACATTTGCTCGAATGCGCATGTGAGCGCTAATAATTCCCCATTGGTCTTTACTGTATTGATCCATTGAAGGTGCATTGTGACAACGATTACAATTTTCTCCCCACAATTGTGCTCCGCTTTTTTCACTAATCATTTGTGAAGGCGCGCAGCTATTAAAGAGTGTCATTATAAAAGTTGCAGCAGTAATTACGGTGATGATGATTATCTTTTTCATTGTGTTTCTTTTTATTTGTGAAATTAAAATCCGTAAACAAATTGAACGATGTATACGTTATCACTATCTGAATTTTTAGCCCACGTAAACTTTACTAAGCTATTCCATCGCAGCCAATAATCAAGTGCTACGGCAGTTTGGGTAAGTTGGTTCTCACTTCCCCAATGTGCGCCTTTCGGTCTATCAAAAGCTGAGTATCGAAATCCAAGTTCAAGGTTACGGATAAATTTATTTTGAGATGCAGTAGGCCTGATAGAAAATGATCCATACATCGCACTTGAATTATTATCGAATGTATAAATGGTAGAATCGCTATTAGCATAATTAACATTATCAACTTTCTGATTTTTATATTCACCAATAATGCGAATCGTACTTTTTAAAGGACTTATTGCTTTGAAATATTCAATATCAAATGCAGTCATTAATACTCCTGTATTTTCAAGTGCAGAATGAGCAGCACCAGTTTTAGCAGCATTTTCGAAAGAGAAGCCTAACTCTAGCGAAGAATTTGAAAATGGAAGAATACCAATACGTCCTCCTATTGCTTTGCCTTTGTTATTATCTGCGTAAGCCTCGTAATCAAATTGACCAGCATTATCGGGATCTGAACTTCCATCAATTAAATTAGGACCATTGGAAACCCAAAAATCATAATTCATCTTTGCGGAACCCATAGGAACACCACCTTGTAACCCTACTCCTGTTTCTATCATTGGCCCGATACCACCATCACCAAATCCAACAGGATTGTTTCCATAACGATTAATAAAACTTTCACCAAGCCTACCCCGATAAGCCCCAAACTTAGGAAGAAATCTTCCTGCATGAATCGCAACATAATCATTTACAAAATAACACATGTTAACATATTCCAAAACTAATTCTACACCTTCTGGTCCTGTTGCAATTTCTGTTTCTGCCTCAATAAAAAGTTTATCAGAAAGATGCCACAAAAAAATTGGTTTGAAACTTACATCACCGAAGTTTACACTTCCTGAATCCGCCTTAAAATTTGCTTCTGCATTTCCAGTTAACATAAATTTACTACTGCCAAATAAATGTGGACTCTCGATTTGAGTCTGTGCAAACGTAGATAGAACGCCTACGACAAACATCAGTGAAAGAAATAATATTAATTTTTTCATATAATTATATATTAGGTTAAGTTTTATTTTTTCGGAGATTTCGATTTTAGTGTGCGAATAAAACAAACAAGTTGCCACCGTTGCTTATCAGTTAAAATCGCTTTGTATGATGGCATTGGTGCGTGACCATTTGATATCTCGTAAAACAATGAACCATCAGAATGCGATTGAACCATTGATGAGGTATGATTTGCAGGAACTGTAGCTAAACCAGCAGCAGCAATTCCATCCCCCTTCCCACCATTCCCATGGCAAACAGAGCATACTCGTAGGTATAACACCTTACCACTATCAGCAGCTGATGTTATATGTGCATAAGGATTTTTGATTGTATCTGCCCAAGCAGGAATATTCCAGTTGTGCATGTGATCTGCTTCTTGGGTTTTCGTTTGCGCTATTATAGAAGAGTAATTTAATAACGTAATGGTCATTGGCACCACTAATTTCAAAAATGTATTGGAGTAGCTCATTGCTTTATAAATATTTTATAAAAGTAAATTTGATTTTTGATCATCATGTTGACAATAGTCATAAGAAAACATGACACCAATCATATTTAATATAAATAACCATGCCGTGCCAGAGTGAAATTGATATGAGAACGCTTATATTAATTCAAATTGATAAAGTAGTGAATTGAAATTATAGACAATTAATTCAAATGCCTTTTGAATTTCAATAATGGTATTATTCAAATTAAATTATTAGCTCAATTCTTGAAAATATTGAAAAGAAAATTTAGACATTTATAATGATTTTCATTACCATTGAGAAGCTTTGGTAATTTTTTTTATATTTTCACAAAAATTAATTGATAAAAATAATGAGGCAACTATTCGTTACGCTTTTAATTTCTTGCATTTTTTTTTGTAGTTGTCGAACGATACGACCTAAGCATCTTGTTGCTGCGCCACCGAATACCACTTTACTTCCCAGACTTATTCCTTTGGTGAAAATTTCAACCTTTAACGATGCGTTTTCGGATAGGCCACCAAGAAGTAAAACCGATAAATTTTATTTGGAACTAAGTGATGATGTTATACATTTAGATTCGATAACAAACAAACATAAAAATATTGACAAGCGTACCAATGATGGAATAGAAATGTTTCGTTACGATGTTGAAAATAATATTTCATATAAGTCAGTTGATACTTCCGGGTATATACTTTGTGATATTACATCTTGCAAAATAACAAGAAACCCTATTTTCAATTTAATTTCCATATACCTATTTTATACACCCAGCCTCATAGGTTTTCCAAGTACAGTAATACAAACCGTTATCGAATTACGTGCAACGATCTACGATAACGATCATAAATTTATAAAGTCGTATTATAGCCATGGGAAGGGCACAGCATGCGTAGCAATGTATTGGGGATATGGTGTTGACTGTATTAGAAAGTCGTCACTCATCGCTTTTAAAAAGGCAATGAAAGAAATAAAAACGAATATTAATTTAGATGCAGAGATGCTAAGTGGGGATTTGAGGAAGTGAGAAACTAATATTTCAAAAATTTTTTTTATTTCTAGATATTGATTGATTAAGAAAAGAGGATTGAACATTTCGTTTCGCCGCTTCTCGTCAGTTGCGAAGTTCGGAACGAATTATTTTCTGTTAAAGATGAAAATTCTTGCGAAACGTGAACTAACAACAAAATTCGCAATTGCGAGAAACGGTTGTTAAAGGCTGTTCATTTATTTAATTAGTTTAGTTTCCCAGAACTTTCCCGTTTTATCTAATTCCACTACAAAATTACTTGCATCTAAAATATTTAATACATTATTTGCCTTATCTCGCATTTTATTCCACGCTTCGGAATCAAGGTATCCGTTGTTCGAATCATTAATGTAATCGTAAAAATTTTCTATCGTCGTTTTTTGATGAGAATTAATAATTTCTGAGTTGTAAAAACCTTCTATATATCCATAAGAAACACAGAAATTTATTGCCATTTCTCCTGCAACATTCTCCTCACCGGAACCAATGAGATATAACTGTTTCTCTTTGTCATATAATAAAATAATTAAGTGCTTTACGAAAATGTCATATTCTTGGCTAATACTTATCATTCTTAAAATCTTAATATTTTGTTGAGCAGTCGGTTTTTTTGAATAGCACATTTCTTCTGCTTAACGAAGATGGCTTTTGAATAACTAAACTGTCTAAAT
>JAYVOC010000169.1:0-7272 GCA_043758125.1 Bacteroidota bacterium
AAAACACTTTACTTCTTTATCCTAATCCAACAAAAGACCAACTAAATATTATTATCGATAAAAAATCAGAAATTGATATTATCGACATCAGTGGTAAAATAATATTTCATGACGACAATCTGCAACCTAATAGTTCAAACATTATAAATTTGAATGACTTTTCTAAAGGGATTTATTTGGTTCGATCAAGAAGTAAAGATTTTGAAATCATTCAAAAAATAATTCTCGAATAAAGTGTTCATTCAAATTTGTCCAACAAACAAAATTAAGCTAATTCTAAATTATATTTTTATTTGCAATCATTGATGAATACCAATTCCCTGAAGCTTTGACAATTCTTTTTTGTGTTTTATAGTCGACATGGACTATACCAAATCGAGGAACATATCCTTCTGTCCATTCAAAATTATCCGTAAAGGACCAAACAAAATATCCATTAACGTTTACACCTTCGCGCTTAGCTTTATTCAACTCTGCAATACACGACTGCAAAAATGAAATTCGTTCAGGATCATAAATTTTATCATTTTCAATTTTATCATAAAATGCTGCACCATTTTCAGTAACATAAATATTTTTTGCGTTAGCGTATTCATTAAACTGTTTCAACATGTGATACAATGACGATGGGAATACTTCCCAGTTCATCACTGTACTTTTAACCTTCCTACTAGTTGCATCAATTAAACTTGCTTGAATATATGGTGTCATCCATGAATGCTTCACTACCTCTCTTGTATAGTTTTGAATACCGATAAAATCTGGAATAGCGATTAATAAATCATTGTCCTCGCTTCTCATGTATTTTTCAATTCGATTTAAAAATGGTAATTTTTTAAATGGATATCCTAATCCTAATAAGGGCTCTATAAATAATCTATTTAATAAAGCATCAACTCTCGAAGCAGCTTCTAGGTCTTTTAATTCATTCCGGTATGAAGTAATATAAGAACATGAAAATGTGGTTCCAACTTCTGCATCAGGAATTATATTTTTTAATACTCTTATTCCTTGCGCTTGACATAATGCTGTATGATGTATTGCAGGTAAAAAATTATCAACGCCACGTTTTCCTGGTGCATGAACGCCAAGAAAATATCCTGCACCTGTAAATACAACCGGTTCATTTAATACCATCCAATGCTTTACACGATCACCAATTTTTTTTGCAACGCACGAGGCATATTCTGTAAACCAAAATACAATATCTCTATTTGTCCAACCACCTTTTCTTTCGAGTTCAAGAGGTAAATCCCAGTGATAAAGTGTTATCCATGGGTCAATATTATTTTCAAGACAAGCATCCACAAGCCGATCATAAAAATCTAACCCCTTAGTATTTATTTCTCCAATACCTTTTGGAAAAATTCTTGACCATGAAATAGAAAATCGAAAATTTTCAATTTGCAAATGCTTCATTAAAGCTAGATCTTCGTTGTATCGATGATAAAAATTACATGCTTCATCTGCATTGTGATTCAAAACAATCTTACCTTTTCTTCTTGAAAAATCATCCCAAATAGAAACCCCTTTTCCTTCGTGATAGGAAGCACCTTCAATTTGAAATGCAGATGATGCAACACCCCAAATAAATTCCTTTTCAAAATTCATTCTAAGAAATTAATTAACTAGAAGTAGCAAATTTACCTACTGGAAATAATTTATTATTAAAAATGTCATGTCCAAAAGAATTGAATTTGTTATCAATTGATTTTCCTGCATGACGACTAATAATAAGATCCAGTAAATCTGCTGTCTCATCAGAATACGCTACATGAATTGGTGTTCCTTCGCTTAGCCAACTAGAAATAATTTCATAATTCTTCTTTTTCAAATTTTTTATTACAGTAACACCCATCGACTTCAGTACTTCTGCATTACATGCTTGTTCGTATTGTGTTTTCATAGGAATCACTAACATCTTTTTTCCTAGATAAAGTGCTTCTGCGGCAGTTCCAAATCCCGCATTGCACAGCACACCATTTGAGCTTGCCATGCTTCGAATAAATGTTTTGCTATTTAATGGAAACACCCAGAAATTCTTTTCACGATATGCACTTTTAATGTGCTTACTAAATACTTGAAACTCTACCTTTGAAAAATGACGAAGTTTGTGCAGAATTCTCTCGTCATCAAATGATGGAAGATAAACAGTAATGTGACCTTTGTTAGAGATAGGTTCTTCTCGAACTTCTTTTCTAATAATGGGTGTATAAACAGATTCATCGAAACGTTTAAAATGAAATCCATAATTATGCGTGCATGGTGCATAATGTTCGAGCACTAATTTGCCAATTGTATCTGAACTTTCCGGTTTTGGCGCTAATGGATGTAACGTCACTGATTGATTACTTAATCCAACACAAACTCTTTTCTGCATACGGCTTGCCCAACAAGTAATCGGTTCAAAATCACTAATTATTAAATCGTATTCTTCTAATGATAAACTCTTTATTTCTCGTCTCAATTGCATTGCATTCATTTTAAGATACGTTTGCATAATATCAACTCCGCCTTTCTTGCCAAATATAAAACCCAGTCCATTCATTCGATATTTTACTGGAAATGGTAATGACAATTCCCACTCTGAGCCACTAATCAATACATCCACTTCTGCTCGTTTCTGAAGTAAGGGAACAATTTCTAATGCCCTACTAATATGGCCATTTCCTGTACCTTGAATACCGTATAAAATTTTCATGTATTACTATTTTCCTTTGTTTGATCTATCAACGTATTCTTATCATATATTTCATCAAGCAATAAATTAAATAGTTGTTTATTGTCAAGAAATACTTGATCATTATCCACATTAATTAAATTCGTTTCTCTCTTTCTTTTTATAGGATGATGATATAATTTCCACTCTTTATTATTGTATTCAAGAGAGGTAAGGTTTTCCACCCAATCACCAGAGTTGAGATATTCAACTGATCCTTCAGCATTGGTTAATGTTTTTATTTCAGGGTGATGAATATGACCACAGATTACAAAATCATAATTGTTACGTATGGCAATATCAGCACAAACAATTTCAAAATTATTGATGTACTTTACTGCACTCTTAACACCATTTTTAATTTTTTTAGAAAGTGAGATCCTCTCCTTGCCTAGCTTGTCAAGAATGAAATTGGTAAATGAATTTATCACGATCAACAAATCATATCCGATTGCTCCTAATTTGGTGAGCCACTTCGCATGTTGCATGGTCACATCAAAAACATCTCCATGAAAAATCCAGGCTTTATTTCCATCAAGATCGAGTAAGAGTTTATTTTTTATTTGCAAATTCCCTAAATTAAATCCCGAAAATTTTCGAAGTAACTCATCATGATTTCCGGTAATATAGTATACGGGAATTCCTTTTGAAGCAATTTGAATAATTTCTTTTACAACGCGCATGTGTGACTTTGGAAAATACTTTTTACTAAACTGCCACATATCGATTATATCACCATTAAGAATTAACATCCCAGGCTTTATTGATCGTAAATATTCTACTAATTCTTTTGCATGACAGCCATAAGTACCCAAATGAACATCTGAGATAACAACAACTTCAACGGGGCGCTTGCTTTCTGAAGTATTGTTGTTGAGAATCACTTTATGCTGGGGCGTTTAAAAATTCAGGTAGGTGAATAACTGTATGCTTGAAAGGAGAGCCCAAAGACAGCATTTGGTATATAATCACGCGCTCAAAAAAGCGATAAACGAAATTTGAAAATGTAGTAGTGATTGCCTTTTTTTTCACGATACAATATTACCGCCGCAACATTAGCGCAGCATAATCATACTATTAATTTAATGTTAAGTCGTTAAAAGCCTCGATAACTTATAAAAAATACAAAATACAATGCAGCCAGCATGATTGAAAAAAGAAATAATGCTCTTCTTTGTGTTTTAGGGGTAATAATTAGTTGTTCCATAATGAGTACAAGAGTATAAAAAAGGTATTATGTAAATATTAGTTTTTCAATAACATAAAACTAATTTTAAAAATTTGCAAATCTACTTTCTATTAAATATTAAAATGTTTTTCTTAAAAACGATATGCAAAATTAAAAAACTATTGGACAATAAACCAAGGGTTCAATAAATTTTCTTTATTATAAACGATTGAAGTAATTCTATTATGCCCATTCAAAACTTTTAATCCAGCAGCTAATGCTATTGCATGACCAGCAGCAGTATCCCATTCCATGGTGGGAGCAAAACGAGGATAAACATCAGCCGCGCCCTCAGCAACTAAACAAATCTTAAGCGAGCTTCCTTTAGAAATCAAAGTAAGTTCACCATGCTCTTTTTTTAACTCATCAATAAAAGAAGTTGTTTCATCACTCATGTGCGACCTGCTTGCAACAACTGTATACGTACGAGAATTATCTTTTAGAGGAAGTTTATGAGCTAATTGAATGAAACGATCAGCAATATTTTGTGATTGAACAAGGTGACTTAAATATTCAAGATCTGACTCTATCTTAAAACTTCCAATTCCTTCAGCAGCAAAATAAAGTGAATTTATTACTGGCGCATAGATAACCCCAATCACAGGAATATTATTTTTAATCAGCGCAATATTAATTGTAAACTCTCCATTACGTTTAACAAATTCTTTGGTGCCATCAAGTGGATCAACCAACCAAAATAATTTCCATTTGTTACGAACTTCAAAAGCAACACTCTTTCCTTCTTCACTTAAAACAGGTAACCCTGATTCAGCTAATTCTGCTACAATTTTTATGTGCGCTCTTTTATCAGCTTCCGTTAACGGACTATTATCTTCCTTCAACTCAATTGAAAAATCATTATCATACACTTCCATAATTTCCTTTCCAGCTTTAATAGCAGCTTTAATAGCGATTGATAAAAGCGGTGGATAATTATTCATGTTGTATTTTATAAAAATTAGATTTGATTTTCGATAAAATTGATGTATGATATTTTCAAATCATAAAATTTCAGTCGTGATAATTAATGGAACATTAAACGATCATTCCAGCAGCGACAGTTTCATTGGTAGCTTCATCTATTAAAATTATACTTCCTGTATGTCGATTTCTTCTGTAGGAATCAAAATAAATGGGCACAGTAGTTTTAACGGAGATTCGTGCAATGTCATTCATCCCAATTTCTTTGTCAATTTCATTACGATGCAACGTATTGATATCAACTTTATATCTAATTTCTTTTATAACACATCGTGCATCTTTCACCGTATGACGTAATCCATATTTTCCACCAGCTTGTAATTTTTCTGTATTCATCCAACAAATCATGACATCGAATTCTTGACTCATGTTCGGAACATTGTTTTCACGAACGATCATATCACCACGGCTAATATCCACATCTCTATCAAGTGTCATTGTTACAGACATGGGCGCATACGCTTCTTCAATCATCTCATCAGATAATTGTATCGTTTTTATTTCAGCACTTTCGCCACTAGGCAATATTTTTATTTTATCGCCTGGCTTAAATATTCCACTAGAAATTTGTCCTGCATAACCACGAAAATCATGATACTCCGTTTGCTGTGGTCGAATTACATACTGCACAGGAAAACGACAATCGATATGATTTTCATCACTACTAATATGAATGTTTTCTAACAAATACATTAGGGTTGCACCCTGATACCAATTCATGTTTTTTGATTTATCCACAACGTTATCTCCTTTCAGTGCAGAGATGGGAACGAAGTGAATATCTTTTATATCAAGCTTTGATGATAGATGACGAAACTCATCAACAACTTTATTAAATGATGCTTCATCGTAATCAACCAAATCCATTTTATTAATACAAATAATAAGATGTGGAATTTGTAATAACGATGCAATGAATGAATGACGAATAGTTTGCTCCAAAACTCCTTTGCGTGCATCCACAAGAATCAATGCAACGTTTGCAGTACTTGCACCGGTAACCATGTTGCGTGTGTACTGAATATGTCCAGGAGTATCTGCAATAATAAATTTACGTTTTGGTGTTGCAAAATAACGATAGGCTACATCAATGGTAATTCCTTGTTCGCGCTCTGCTTTTAAACCATCAACTAATAAACTTAAATCAACATGCTCATATCCTTTTTGCGTACTTGTTCGTGTGATTGCCTCTAACTGATCCTCAAAAATTTGTTTCGAATCAAATAACAATCTTCCAATCAATGTGCTTTTCCCATCATCAACACTTCCTGCTGTTGTAAACCGCAGTAGTTCCATATTCAAATATCCTTCACTGCTAAAATCACTCATATTAAACTATTTATTTTGTTCTAAAAAATTTGAAAATTGCAAATGATATCCGTTAAAAATATCCAGCTTTTTTTCTGTCTTCCATTGCAGTATCTGATCGTTTATCATCCGAACGTGTTCCTCTTTCTGTTACCCGACTCGCCGCAATCTCATCAATTATTTCTTCCAAACTTGATGCGGGTGAATCAACAGCTCCAGTGCATGTCATATCTCCAATTGTGCGAAAGCGTACAGTACGTTCAACAACAACTTCATTTTCGCGAATAATAATATGATCTGATTTTGCAAGTAACATTCCATCTCTTTCAATGATTTCACGTTGATGCGAAAAATAAATATTTGGAATAGGAATATTTTCTAAAGTGATATACATCCATACATCCATCTCTGTCCAATTGCTTAATGGGAATACACGAAAATGTTCTCCATTATTTTTTCTTCCATTCAGCAACATCCACAATTCCGGACGTTGATTTTTTGGATCCCATTGTCCGAATTCATCACGATGCGAAAAGAATCGTTCTTTGGCCCTTGCTTTTTCTTCATCACGACGCGCGCCTCCCATTGCAGCATCTACTTTTAATTCTTCAAGTGCATCGAGCAATGTAATTGTTTGCAACATATTTCTACTTGCATTCGGACCTTTTTCCTCCTTAGATCTTCCTTTATCGATGGAATCTTGTACGTATCTAACAATTAGTTTAGCACCTATTCTTTCGACCATTTCATCACGGAAAGTGATTGTTTCAGGAAAATTATGACCTGTATCAATATGTAATAATGGAAAAGGAATTTTAGCAGGAAAAAATGCTTTTCTAGCGAGATGCGTCATCACAATAGAATCTTTTCCTCCTGAAAAAAGCATCGCCGGACGTTCGAACTGAGAAGCTGCTTCACGAATCACATAAATCGCTTCAGCTTCTAATTCACGCAGGTGGTTTAAATGATATAATATCATCCTAAATTAGGGTTTAATAATGTTTAACGTATGTGTAAGGATTTGGTTCACGCAAGC